>NZ_JBINIY010000006.1:0-111145 GCF_043656315.1 Streptococcus hepaticus | reverse complement strand
GATACACAAATATACTTTTGAAAAAATGTGTTTTAATTTTTATTTAACAAAAATATTAAAATTAATCATTGACTTAAATTAAAAATGCTGTATAATGTTTTTATAAATTAAGCAAATACTTAAAATGTTAGATGAAAGAGGTTGGAAATGAAAAGTGTACTTAAGAATAAGTTGTATCTAGCAACTTTTACTGCAGACATGATTTCGAATTTTGGGGACTCGCTCTATTATTTAGCTTTGATGAATTATGTTTTACTGTTACCAAATCCAAGTTTAGGTATCAGCTTAGTAACCTCATCAGAGTCGCTTCCATTGTTAACGCGGTTTCTCATGGGGATGCTGGCAGATAAGACGGAGAAGAAAATTCAAACTATCTTAGGAACTCAGCTTTTCCGAGCAGTTTTATATGTCATCGTCGGTCTATCAATGGGATTTACTCCGGCTTTGTGGATTGTCATTGTGGCAGTGGTGGCTAATCTGTTTGCGGATATTTCGGGGCAGTATGAGTCTTACTTGTTTACTCCGCTTAGTCTACGCATTGTATTAGATGAAGATCGTGAAGGGGCTATGGCTTTTCGTCAAGCTGCGGGTTCTATTTTGCAAATTGGTTTTCAAGCTAGTGGGGCGATGTTAATTGGCTTGATGACCTATCAACATTTAGCGTTTTTCAACGCAGGAACATTTGTAATTTGTGTTTTGATTACTCTTGGCATTCGTCCAGCCTTGAATAAATTATTGCAAGACAATCCTCTGAAGATAACTCAACAAGAAGAGGCTGCCAAAGGTTTAGTTGACAACTTGCGCCGCTCTCTTAAGGATACCTTGACTACAATTAAAAATGTGCCGGTCCTTCAATCTAGTGTCTTTGTCATCATGGGAATTAATGCCGTTGGATCGACCTTGGATATCTTGGTGTTGGCAACGATTAAAGATTTTAGCGACTTTATTTTCATCAATCCGTCAGCCACTATTGCAACGATTTCAATTATCTTTCTTGTGGGAAATATTTTGGGCTCTCTCTTGTGTACAAGTCTTTTCAAACATTTTGAAATTCTACCAATGCTTAATATGACCTTGGTTTTATTAGTAGTATTTTTCACTGCCTTGTTTTTCCATCAATTTTATGTTGCAGTTCTGGTTATATTTCCGGCGGCCTTTGTCTTAGGTGGGGGAAATCCAAAATTTGCGGCCTTGATGTATCGTGTCATTCCTGAAGAAAAATTGGCAACAGTTGGCTCTGGCATTGACACAGTTTTGACCATGGGAATGGTGATTAGTAAGACAGTTTTATCTGGACTTGTCTTGGTGCTCACTGCCCAACAGATTTCCTTGCTCTATCTCTTGCTTTCTGTAGGACTTTTGGCGTATACTATTAAAAACACAGCAAAAAGTTAAATAATCATTGAAATTTGAGAAAAGGAGTCTATGATGACCTACCATTATCAAGCTATTCGGAGCGAAATTTTTGAGAAGACTATGCTTCCAACTCTGTCTTATGCACCTGAGGATAGGGAGTGGGATTTTACTCAGAAGGAGTCTTCTATTTTAGCTGATGATTTTGCAATCTTGGATGAACTTTATCAACTTTTTCTTCCTTATCAAGGGGAGTTGCGTACCTATCATTTTATGGGGGAAGGCATCGGTATTCTGACGACTGCCTATCTTTACCTGTTAAATCAAGGACATGACCCACAGAGCATGGAAGATTTCCATGAGTTGGTGCTGGCTATGACGGAGGAAGATATTGACTATTGCCTGCGCTTTATGCTTAGAGGAAGTGGTGTCAGCGAGGACTTGGGCAAGTCATTTTTAGAATTACTGGAAGAAGTGCCTTGGAAACCAGAAACTAAATGGCGATTTTTGATTTACACACAAGCTCCATTGGAAAATCTTAGAAAAACGGTGAACTTATCGCGCGAATTACAGCCTTTGTATCAGCCTTATTTTGAAAAAGCTGCAGCCGAGCGCCAGTTTTTTGCCAATCATCTTTCGATGGATAAGTTATTTGCAGAGGCGGATGTTCTCAAGGCGATTCAGCATGAGCAGTTGCAAACAGATGCGCAGCTGATCATTTTAAGTTCTTGGTTTATCCGTCTTATGCTGATTCCTATTGATGAGTTTTCAGAGGGGTTCAAAACTTTTGTGGTGCTTTCTTGTAAGATAGACCAAGTCCTGTTGTCGCATAGGGAATTGGACGAGGATAATTTTAATTCAGTATTGAAAAGTTTGAGCGATTTGACCCGCTACAAGGTTCTAGTAGCCTTGACTCAGCCCCATGTCAAGGGGAAAGATATTGCGGCAGAACTGGGAATTAGCAGCGCGGCCGTTTCCTTTCATCGGCAAAAACTCATGAACGCTATGCTTTTAATGGTTAACGATAGTGATAAGGCTGTTAAATATGATGCCAATAAGGATTTGCTGCGTTCAGTCATTGAAAAGTTGAAAGTAGATTTTTCTCTTTGAGACAGAACATAGTACACGACTTCGATCGTGTTTTTTTACTGATCAAATAAAGGAAGTGAGGCAGATTTGTGGTATAATAAAGAGACTGACAGCATGGCTGTCGGGCGAAACTTTTCAGGAAAAAGCATGTGTTTACGAGTTAGTGCTACTTAGTGCTAGCTAGCTTGTTTTTGCCTAAAAAGTTGTACATGTCCTCGTCTGAATAAAGGAGTTTTTATGGAAAACTTACGAGAAAATTTAGCAAAGAATTTTGGGATTCATGTCCAAGATTTGAGTCTTTTTGAGACAGCTTTTACCCACACCTCTTACGCAAATGAGCACCGCCTTCTAAAAATTTCACATAATGAACGCTTGGAATTTTTAGGAGACGCTGTTCTACAACTGATCATATCTCAATACCTGTACAAACGGTATCCGCAAAAGCCAGAGGGCGAAATGTCCAAAATGCGCTCTAGCTTTGTGCGTGAGGAAAGTTTGGCAGGCTTTTCGCGTTCTTGTGGCTTTGATACCTACCTTCTCTTGGGAAAAGGGGAGGAAAAATCAGGTGGTCGCAATCGTGAAACCATTTTAGGGGATGCCTTTGAAGCATTTTTAGGTGCCCTTCTTTTGGATCAAGGTGTTGAAGTAGTGGAAAAATTCCTCTACCAAGTCATGATTCCCCATCTTGAAAATGGGACTTTTGAGCGTGTCACAGACTATAAGACTATTTTGCAGGAATTATTGCAGGTTAACGGCGAGATTGATATTGTCTACAAAGTTGTTACGGAGACAGGACCTGCTCATGAAAAGACCTTTGAAGTGGAAGTTTCTGCAGATCATCAGGTCATCGGTCACGGTAGCGGACGCTCTAAAAAATTGGCAGAGCAAGCTGCCGCTAAGAATGCTGTGGAGGCTCGTTCTTAATGTATTTGAAATCAATTGAAATGCAGGGATTTAAGTCCTTTGCTGACAAGACCAAGGTGGTTTTTGACCAAGGTGTTACAGCTGTTGTAGGTCCAAATGGCTCGGGTAAATCAAACATCACAGAGAGTCTGCGTTGGGCCTTGGGCGAATCATCTGCTAAGAGTCTTCGTGGTGGAAAAATGCCTGATGTCATCTTTGCTGGTACCCAAAATCGTAAGCCACTGAACTATGCTTCTGTAGCAGTAACTTTGGATAATAGCAAGGGCTTCATTGCCAATCGTTCCAAGGAAATCAAAGTAGAACGTCATATTTATCGCTCAGGAGATAGTGAATATCTGATTGATGGGCAAAAGGTAAGGTTGCGCGATATTCATGATCTCTTTATGGATACAGGTTTAGGGCGTGATTCTTTCTCGATTATTTCCCAAGGTCGAGTGGAAGCGATTTTCAACTCCAAGCCAGAGGAACGTCGTGCTATTTTTGAAGAAGCGGCGGGTGTCTTGAAATACAAGACGCGCAAGAAAGAAACAGAAACAAAATTAGCGCAGACGCAGGATAATTTGGATCGTTTAGAAGATATTATCTATGAATTAGATAACCAGGTGAAGCCATTGGAAAAACAAGCTCAGATTGCCAAGCGGTTTCTAGACTTAGACGGGAAGCGTAGTGAACTCTACTTGGATGTTTTGGTAGAGCAAATTCGTCGTGGTCGTGCTGATTTAACCGAAAAAGAAGAAAAATTGGCGGCGATAAAGGCTGAGTTGGCTGAATACTATGCCCAGCGTGATCAATTGGAACAGGAAAATCAAGCGCTCAAAGGGAAACGCCATCAGTTGTCGGAAACCATTAATCAGCAACAGGTCAGCCTCTTAGATGTGACCCGCTTAGTCAGCGATTTGGAGCGGAAAATTGAAGTTCACAAGCTAGAATCAAGCCAAAATGAGTCTAGCAAACAAGATGCTCAAGCACGTTTGGATAATTTGTCGGAAAAACTGGCAACATTACGCCAAGAGGTGATAGAAAAGCAGTCGCAGGAAGTGATTTTGGAAAAAGACTTGCAGGTTGTGAGAGAAAAGTTGGTTCAAGTTTCGCAAGAAATTGCTCATTTTTCAGAAGACCCAGACCAAGTGATCGAGCATTTGCGGGAACAATTTGTCAAGGTCATGCAGACCGAAGCGGACAAATCCAATGCCTTAACCAAGCTGGAGCAGGACATTGCCAATCAAATTCACCAGTCTGAGAGTCAGTCTCAGGAGTTAGCCAAATTAGAAGAGGATAGACGGACGACTGAGCAGGCCTTGCAGGAGAGTCAGCGTCATGTGACGGAAGCGGAAGATAATCTCAAGTCACTTTTGGCAAACTATGAAGCTTGTCGCAGAGAAGTAGCTGAAGCAGAAAATCGTTACCAGCAGGAGCAAGCAAGGATGTTTGACTTGCTGGATCAGGTTAAAGCAAAACGTGCTCGCCAAACGAGTTTGGAAGCTATTTTGAAAAATCACTCAAACTTCTATGCGGGTGTCAAGGCAGTCTTACAGGCTAAGGACCAACTTAGCGGGATTATCGGAGCTGTCAGTGAGAATCTGACCTTTGATACTCAGTACCAAATGGCCTTGGAAATTGCTCTTGGTGGTGCTAGTCAGAATATCATTGTAGAAGATGAAGCGACAGCTAAAGATGCTATTTCTTTCCTTAAGAGGAATCGTCAAGGGCGGGCGACCTTCCTACCTTTGACCACTATTAAGCCACGTCACATGACGGCTCAGTCTTTGCAGGCTTTGGAAGCGATAGCGGGTTATTTAGGGACGGCGGCAGATTTGGTGACTTACCAACCTCGTTTGGCAACAATTTTCCAGAATTTATTGGGAGCGGTAGCAATTTTTGATACCATTGACCATGCCAATGAAGCTGCGCGTGCAACACGCTTTCAGGTTAGAATTGTGACCTTGGATGGCTCAGAGATTCGTCCCGGCGGAGCTTTCGCAGGTGGTGCCAATCGTAATCAGAATACCACTTTTATCAAGCCAGAACTAGATGAGTTAGTGTCGGAAATTGACAGTTTATCCACTGAACTTCGCCGTCAAGAAATGGCGGTGGCAGATGTAAAAGAGAATTTGGATGAACTACGCAACCGCTTAGAAACTATCAAATCAGAGGGCGAAGAAGCTCGTCTAACTGAACAAAAAGTACGTATTTCTCACGAGCAAATTCAAGAGCGCATGTCAGATTTAGATCGCCTTTATAACTTGCAAGTTGGACAAATTTCCGGTGGAAATCTGACTGAAATGCAGAGCTTGCAAACTCAAATCCAGGCTGATTTGGCTGATTTGGCACAAAAGAAATTGGACCTCAACCAACAAATCGATGAGGTCAAGAACAACCGTGATGCCATTCAAGAGCAATTGCAAAGCTTACAAGCTAGCCAGTCTCAGTTGAGGGTCGAAGAAAATCAACTGGCAGGTGAAATTCGTTTTACTCAAATGGAAGCCAAACGTTTGCGTGACGAGATTACAAGTGCTGAGCAGGAGACCTCCCTCTTACAAGCAGTGATTGACCAAAAAATGGAAGCCTTGGATGATACAAATTTGGAGGTCTTGGAAGAACAGTTGGTTCAAGCCCAGACCAAAAAAGAAGAAATTAGCCAAGCTCTTGTTCGTTTTAAATTTGAAATGGACGATATTGAAGGCCAATTAGATGACTTGGAAGGGCGCTTGGAGCAGGCTCGACTAAAAAATGATGACTTTATTCGCAGCCAGGCTAAGTTAGAGGCGGATGTAGAGCAAGTCGGACAAAAATTGCGTGGTCTCGTTTTGAACTTGACAGAGAACTTCAAGATGAGTTTTGATGAAGCCAGTCAGACAGCTAAGCAGTTGGAAGATTTGGTCCGTGCAGAAAAAGAATTGAAAGACTTAGAGAGAGCTATCCGCGCCTTGGGACCAGTCAATTTAGATGCCATTGAGCAATATGATGAAGTTCACAGTCGTTTGGAATTTTTATCTAGTCAGCGTGAAGATGTCTTGTCTGCGCGTGATTTGCTTTTGGCGACCATCAATGACATGGACGATGAAGTCAAGGAGCGTTTCAAAGTGACCTTTGATGCTATTCGTGAGTCCTTCCAGCTGACCTTCAAGCAGATGTTTGGTGGCGGTTCGGCGGATTTGATCTTGACTTCTAGTGATCTGTTGACAGCAGGTGTAGAGATTTCTGTTCAGCCTCCTGGCAAGAAAATTCAGTCTCTCAATCTGATGTCTGGTGGGGAGAAGGCTCTCTCGGCTTTGGCTCTGCTATTTTCGATTATCCGTGTCAAGACGATTCCATTTGTGATTTTGGATGAAGTTGAAGCAGCCTTGGATGAAGCCAATGTCAAGCGTTTTGGGGACTATCTCAATCGTTTTGATAAGTCAAGTCAATTTATCGTTGTGACCCACCGTAAGGGAACAATGGCAGCTGCAGATGCGATTTACGGAGTAACTATGCAAGAATCAGGTGTCTCTAAAATCGTTTCTGTTAAACTAAAAGATGTAGAAAAATTATAAGATGAAAAAAATTCTAGCAAGTGATATGGACGGTACTTTCTTGAAATCCGACCATACTTTTGACAAGGAGTCCTTCCGTGTATTTTTAGACAGCTGCAAAGAAAAAAATATCCTCTTTGTAGCAGCCAGCGGTCGTCCTCTGCTTAGTTTGGAGAAATTATTTGCCGGTTTTGAAGAAGATATGGCCTTTGTAGCAGAAAATGGTTCAATTATTTCCTACCAAGGTCAGATTATTTTTGAGGATCAGCCGATTCCTCAAGAAACCTATCTTGACATTGTGAGAGGAATTGAAGAGGGGCCCTATGGAAGTCAAGGTTTAACAGTCTTGTCTGGTCGCAAAGGGGCCTATATGCTGAAAGAAAGCCATCCAGAATATTTTAAATTGATTTCTCAGTTTTATATCAATACCCAACGTGTGGCTTCTTTTGATGAAGTGACGGAACCCATTGTCAAAATGGTAGCTGCTTTTCCAGATGAAGATATGGCTCAAGCACAAGCTTGGCTCAATCAAACATTTCCGGAAGTTGTCGCTGTCACGACAGGTGGAGATTCAGTGGATATTATCTTATCTGGTATCCATAAAGCAGTTGGTTTGCAAAAATTATGTGATTATCTTGGAACAACTGCGAAGCAGGTTGTTGCTTTCGGAGATAATCAAAACGACCTAGAAATGCTAGACTTTGCAGGATTGGCTATTGCGACTGAAAATGCAAAAGAAGAAGTGAAATTACGGGCAGATTGCATTATCGGCCATTGTGACGATGGTGCTGTTCTGACATTTATGAAGGAGTATGTAAATGAGTATTAAACTAATTGCAACAGACCTAGACGGGACTTTTTTGGACGATCACAGCCAGTTTGACCGCGATCGTTTAGCCAAAGTATTACCTGCTCTTCGTGAAAAAGGCATTCAGTTTGTTGCAGCTAGCGGACGCGCCATTGCTTCGCTGGAAAAAGAATTTGCTGGTTTTGAAGACCAGATGATTTTCTTGGGGGAAAACGGGACAGTCGTTCGTTCAAAAGATAAGATTTACTATGAAGAAATTATGTCGCGGGACCTTTATCTTACGATTATTCAGAAAATTATTGATAGCCATTTTCAAAATGTAGACACCATTCATGCTTCTGGTAAGAAAGGAGCTTATGCTCTGAAAACGATTGGACCCGAATATTTAGCTTTTATGGAACACTATTATCCACAATTAATGCTAGTAGATGATTTTGAAAATATTGATGACGAGATTTATAAGGTTGGTGCTAATTTTGTTCCAGAAGAGCTAAAAGCAGCCGCTGAGTGGATTACAGAGACCATTCCAGGGGTAGTTTCTGTGACCAGTGGTTTTGAATGTTTAGATGTCATGTTGGATCATGTGGATAAGGGAAATGGCTTGTCCCACTTGTGTGATGCCTTAGGAATTTCCGCAGATCAGGTGTTAGCTTTTGGTGATAATTTCAATGATGTGGGGATGCTTCAGTTTGCAGGTACAGCTGTTGTTCCTGAAAATGCACATCCAGAAATCAAAGCACTAGCTGATGAGATTATTGGAGATCATGATACTGGGGCTGTTATGGCCTATATGGAGGAAATAGCATGTCAATCAAATTAATTGCTCTAGATTTAGATGGTACACTTTTAAATAGTCAGAAACAAATTTCTTCTGCTAACAAAAAAGCTCTAAAAAAAGCGAGCCAAGCAGGTGTTAAGGTCGTTATTACGACTGGTCGTCCCCTACCTGCTGTAGAAGGATTTTTGAAGGAATTAGACCTTATCGGTGACGACCAATACTCTTTAACCTTTAATGGAGGTCTCATTCAGACCAATACTGGAAAAATCATTGACCAGATTGGCTTTGGGATGGAAGAAGTGGTGAAATTGCGTCAGATTACACAGGAATTAGACCTGCCACTGGACGTTATTTGTGGTGGTGAGGTCTATGTTTTACCGTCAGCAATTGAGTCTCTCTATCCAAGTCTCAACAATCTTTTGAATTTTCTACCGACACCATTTGAAAATCTTCCAAAAGATATTTTCTTCAATAAAGCAGTTTCAGCTGCCAGTGCTGAATACCTAGACCAACGCATTCCAACAATTCCTGTAGCATTGTATGACCAGTTTGAAATTTTCAAATCGCGTGACATTCTTTTGGAATGGAGTCCAAGGGGGGTCCACAAGGCAAGTGGTCTCGAAAAACTCATTGCCCATCTAGGCTTGACAACTGAGGAAGTGATGACTTGTGGCGATGAGGAAAATGACCTGTCTATGATTGAATGGGCAGGCTTAGGAGTCTGCATGGCAAATGGTTCGGATAAGGTCAAGGCGCTTGCAAATGTTGTTACCCCCATGACCAACGATGAAGATGCCGTTGCTTGGGCTGTCAACAAATATGTATTAAGCGAGGAATAGTATGGGATTATTTGATCGACTATTTGGTCGGAAAAAAGAAGAGAAAGAAGAAGTAGCTTCTCAGGAAAGTTCAGAAGTCATTGTTGACGACCTATCAGAAGATGAAGCAGAGAGTTCAAATCAGGCTTCTCCTTTAGAAGAAGAACTCCTTCAAACATCTGAGAAGGAAGCTGAGGCAGAATTGTCAGAACAAGAAATGATTGTTCGAGGCTCGGAAGAAGTGGTCACAAAGATACCAACTGAGATTTTAGAGGAACAGCCTGAGACAAGTCATCCTGAAGAAATGAATGAACAAGAAGTTTCAGAAACACCACAAGGCTCTGATGCCATAGCTGCCTATTATGCTGCCAAGGAAGCAGCGGCGCAACGAGTTGCGCAAGCTGCTGAAACGGATGAGCGTGTTGCTATTCAAACCAAATCAGAAGCTGGACTTGTCGAGCCTCCGACAGAAGCAGCAGTCCAAACCGAAACTCAAGAAGAAAAATACAGCCGTAGTCTCAAAAAAACGCGGACTGGTTTCGGTGCCAAACTCAACGAATTTTTTGCTAATTTCCGTACGGTGGATGAGGATTTCTTTGAAGAATTGGAAGAATTGCTCATTTTATCAGATGTTGGGGTCAAGGTAGCATCTACCTTGACAGAGGATCTTCGCTATGAAGCCAAGTTAGAAAATGCTAAGTCATCAGCGGATTTGCGCCGTGTTGTGATTGAAAAATTAGTAGATATCTACGAAAAAGATGGTTTTGATAATGAAAAAATCAACCTGCAAAATGGGTTGACAGTCATGCTTTTTGTCGGTGTAAACGGCGTCGGGAAAACGACTTCTATTGGTAAATTAGCCTACAAATACAAGCAGGCTGGTAAAAAGGTGATGTTGGTAGCAGCGGATACCTTCCGTGCAGGAGCAGTTGCCCAGTTAGCTGAATGGGGACGTCGTGTAGATGTACCAGTTGTGATAGGCCCAGAAAAATCAGACCCAGCTAGTGTTGTCTTTGATGGGATGGAACGTGCGGTGGCAGAAGGTATCGATATTCTGATGATTGATACGGCAGGTCGCTTGCAGAACAAGGATAATCTCATGGCCGAACTTGAAAAAATTGGTCGGATTATTAAGCGCGTTGTTCCTGAAGCGCCACATGAAACTCTCCTAGCAGTAGACGCATCAACTGGACAAAATGCTCTTAGTCAAGCGAAAGAATTTTCAAAGATCACTCCACTGACAGGATTGGTTTTGACCAAGATTGACGGAACTGCTCGTGGTGGTGTCGTTTTAGCTGTCCGCGAAGAATTAGATATTCCAGTAAAATTCATTGGTTTTGGTGAAAAAATGGATGACATTGGAGAATTCCGTTCGGAAGACTTCATGAAAGGTCTTTTAGAGGGTTTAATTTAAGAACGTAAAAAACGATTGGAAGTCCAATCGTTTTTTGTATGTTATAAGAGCCCACGTTCACGGTACCAAGTATCTGGTTTCCAGTGCCAGTTAGTTCCATAACCTTCCAGAAGATCAAAGGCGGCTTGTGGCCCCATACTACCAGCCGGGTAGAGGTGGAGTGGGACTTGATTTTCTTGCCAAATGCGGACCACTTGGTCAATAACAGTCCAACTTGCCTTAACTTCTTCCCAATGACTAAAGTTAGTGGAATCGCCATTTAGGACATCAAAGAAGAGTTTCTCATAAGCCTCAGGTGAGTTTCCAAGTGCATCGGCATTGTGACGGAAGCTCAATTTGGCAGGCGTCAGTGAGAAGGTCGCACCAACTTCTTTGCCATTGATAAATAGGGAGAAACCTTCAGTTGGCTGAATGTAAATGGTCAGGATATTTTGCTCAGCGTGTTGTCCAAAAATATCAGCTGCTTTCTTAAAGAGAATGGTGACACGCGTTCCTTTTTCGGTCAAGCGTTTCCCGGTTCGGAAGAAGAATGGGACGTCACGGAAGCGGTCTGTATCCACGAAGAAAACGCCCCCTGCGAAAGTCTCTGTCTGTGAATTCTCTGCAATATTGGGTTCATCAAGGTAAGCAGCGTAGGTATGACCGTCGATTTGTCCATCTGAATACTGTCCACGGATGAAATTGCGCTTGATTTCTTCATCAGTTTGTTTCTTGAGATTCTGGAAGACCTTGATTTTTTCAGCGCGGACATCTGCTTCATTGAAACTTTTTGGTGTATCCATAGCCAAGATAGACAAAACCTGAAGAGCATGGTTCTGAATCATGTCTTTCAGAGCACCAGAGTGGTCATAGTAACCACCGCGGTCTTCTACACCGATAGATTCTGCGAAACTAATCTGGACATTATCAATAAAATCGCGGTTCCAGATATGTTCAAAAATGATATTGGCAAAGCGGACAGCAAAGATATTTTGCACCATTTCCTTACCTAAGTAGTGGTCAATGCGGTAAATTTGGTCTTCTTCAAATGTTTCAGACAATTCAGCATTGAGCTTTTCAGCAGTAGCCAAGCTTGTTCCAAAAGGTTTCTCAATAATGAGACGCTCAAATCCTTTGCCGTTGACAATTTCTTCGGACTTAAGGTGTTTGGCAATAGTTCCGAAAAATTCAGGAGCCATTGATAAGAAGAAGACTTTGTTGTCCTGGGTTTGGTACTGGTCGCCTAATTTAGTCTGCAATTCACGAAGGGCAACATAGTGCTCTGTATCATTGACATCGTGGCTTTGGTAGTAGAAGTGGCTAGCAAATTCATGAGCTTGACGCGGATTATCAGGAAGGTCACCTAAGGATTCGATAACCGTCTGTTCAAAGAATTCCTTGGTCCAAGGGCGACGCGCAGTACCGATAACAGCAAAATTTTCAGCGATATGTCCAGCCTTGTAAAGACGGAAAAGTGACGGGTAGAGTTTGCGCTTGGCAAGGTCTCCACTAGCTCCAAAAATTGTAAATAATACTGGTGTTGTCATAGTTTCATTCCAATTCTAAATGTGTTCTCTTTAGTATACCACAAATTTTCAGAAAATTCACTTTTATTTCGTTTTTCTTAGAAGACGCGGTAGACATAGGGATTTTTTGGTTCTTGGATTTCTTGAATAGAAGTGAGTTCCAAGCTCGGAAGAGATTGCTTCAGTGAGTTATGATAAGTCAGAGTCAGTTTGCCGCTCGCCTTGACCCAAGTATTATCTGCAAAAGTTTGCTGACTACCTGTAGTTAAGAGCCCATAGACCCCCGAATCAGCAATGCAGTGAATGATACCAAAGCGGAAGAGAAATTGTTGGTTAGCATTGTCGGGATCGTTGTAGACAAATCCGGTTAATTCAATTGTTTTCCCAACAAATTCTTCAGGATAGTCATAAATCACTTCCATGACAGCCATGTAATTTTCCTGAGTGATAACAATTTTGTCTTTTTTGATAAATTGGTCAGCTACAGCGCGCATTTCCTTGGTATAGGCAGTCTTGGTAAAGTAGGAAGAGGTGTCAGGCTTCAGGTACTGAACAGAGGTACCCTCTTGGTCTTGTGTACCTGCATCAACTCCCGCAGCCAGTGGGAAGTGATAGCCCTTGGCAGCCACTGTTGCAGAGTCTAGATTGACCGTCGGAAAAGTCCAAGCAATGACAAGTGGCAAGGTTAAGAGAGCGATACTAGCAAATTTTGCAGATTTTTTTGTTAAATGGCTAAGCGTTTCCAGATTTTTCATCCAGACTACCAGTTGCACAATGGCTAAAATGAAAGCCAGAGCCATAGATAAGAATGCTAAATAAGAGTAGTGCAAATTGATATACTGGTCTAATTTCCCAGAAACATAGAGGTACATGGTCATCTCAAAATAGCCAGCTAAAATCATAAATCGTTTCATTTACAAGCCTCCTACTACTAGGCTATAGCCTAAAATGACAATGGAAATAATCAACATGAATTCCACAATAAAGCGATTTTTGAAGTAATGCTTCATCATGAGAAGATTTTTAATGTCAATCATAGGACCAATCACTAAAAATGCCATGACGGGTGCTAGGCCAAAACTGGATAGGAAAGAGGCGCCAATAAAGGCGTCCGCTTCTGAGCAGAGCGAGAGCAAGAAAGCCATAAGCATCATGACTAAGATGGCTGAAAGCGGACTTTGCCCCAAATTTGTCAATAGTCGAGTCGGAACATAGACTTGAACCAGGCTAGCAAAAAGACAGCCAAAGACCAGATAGCGCCCTGTATCAAAAAACTCATCAATGGCGTGTACCAAGGCAAAGCCGACTTTTTTCCAACCTCTATGGTGGTGATGAGCATGTTTTTCTTCTAACTCAATTGATTCTTTGAGGATAGCAGAAGTATCCAAAAATCCTAGAAAAATCCCCAATACAAGAGCAACTAGTACGGAACCCAAGGCTCGCAAAAAAGCAAAGCGGAATGAATTTCCAAAAGCTGTAAAGGTAGAAAAGAGGACGATAGGATTGATGACAGGAGCAGTTGCTAAAAATGGGACAGCCGTGTAGGTCGGTACTTTTTTCTCCAAAAAGCGATGGACAATAGGAACAATCCCACATTCGCAAGAAGGGAAGAAGAAGCCGATAAAAGTCCCGAATAGGATTCGCAAAAATTTATTTCTAGGGAGATAACGATGGACCATTTCTGGTGAAATATAGACCTCGATAAATCCCGATATAATGGCACCAATCAAAACAAAAGGCAGGGCTTCAATCATAATCGAGAGAAAAATGGCTCCCGCCTGTAAGAGACTAGTCGGTAATTGGCTGAACACGTTCATTATTTTTTGTCTTTTTTAGTTGATTTTTCGGTGGTCTTTGGCTCAGGAAATTCAACGTTTTCCAATTTGTCAAAGGACGCAAATTCTTCCAACATTTTTTCTAAATCGTCTTGTTTTTTATAGGTAATGGCCATGTCGGCACCTCCTTTTTATTTTCTATCATTATACCTTTTCTTAGAAAAATTTTCACGAGGAAAGTCGAGTTGTAACAAAGGAAAGTTTGATAAATCGTGATATAATATGTATATGGAAAATCGAATGAATGAACTTGTTGAACGATTAAATCAATACGCAAAAGAATACTATGAATTAGACAATCCTAGCGTTTCTGATGCTGAATACGACAAACTCTACCGTGAGTTAGTTGACTTGGAAACTGCCAATCCTGAGGCTGTTTTGCCCAATAGCCCAACCCATCGTGTCGGTGGGAAAATTTTATCAGGATTTGAGAAATACCAGCACCAGTATCCTCTCTATAGCTTGCAGGATGCTTTTTCGCGTGAGGAACTAGAAGCATTTGATACCCGTGTGCGTAAGGAATTCCCGCATGCGACTTACATCTGTGAGTTGAAAATTGATGGTCTTTCTATCTCTCTAACTTATGAAAATGGTCATCTGGTAGTGGGGGCAACGCGTGGTGATGGTTCTGTCGGAGAAAATATCACAGAAAATCTCAAACGTGTCCAGGATATTCCTCTAACGCTGAGTGCTCCAGAGAATATCACAGTTCGTGGAGAATGCTATATGCCACGTGCTTCTTTTGACCGAGTCAACCAAGCTCGTCAAGAGGCAGGAGAGGCTGAGTTTGCTAATCCCCGAAATGCTGCAGCAGGAACTTTACGCCAACTAGACACGGGAGTGGTTGCCAGTCGTGGTCTCGCTACTTTTCTTTACCAGGTAGCCAGTCCAACTGTAAATGATAGCCAGTCACATGTTTTGCAACATTTGGACGAACTCGGCTTTGTGACCAATCATGAATACCATTTTGCAAAAAGCATTGATGATGTTTGGGAGTTTATTGAGAAGGTAGCAGCTATGCGTGATAGCCTTCCCTATGATATCGATGGCGTAGTCATCAAGGTCAATGATTTGGCTATGCAGGACGAACTTGGCTTTACTGTCAAAGCGCCTCGTTGGGCAGTCGCTTATAAATTTCCAGCAGAGGAAAAACAAGCGCAAATCCTCTCTGTTGACTGGACGGTAGGGCGTACAGGTGTCGTCACTCCGACAGCTAATCTCAGTCCTGTTCAGCTGGCAGGAACGACGGTTAGTCGAGCTACCTTACATAATGTGGACTACATTGCTGAAAAAGACATTCGCATTGGAGATACAGTTATTGTCTATAAAGCAGGTGATATTATTCCAGCAGTTTTGCGAGTGGTAGAAGAGAAGCGGACAGATCAGCTTGTCATAGAGACTCCACAAACTTGTCCATCTTGTGGCAGCCAGCTCCTGCATTATGAAGATGAAGTTGCTCTTCGCTGTATCAATCCAATCTGTTCTGCCCAGATTATGAGCCGTTTGGAACATTTTGCCAGTCGTGATGCTATGAATATCGCTGGACTTGGAAGTTCGATTGTAGAAAAACTCTATAGGGCAGAACTGGTCAAGGATGTAGCGGATATTTATCGTTTGGAAAAATCCGACTTACTGAAAGTAGAGGGGTTCCAAGATAAGTCAGCTGAAAAACTCCATCAGGCTATCCAAATTTCTAAGGAAAATTCAGCAGAACGGCTCTTGTTTGGCTTGGGAATTCGTCATGTTGGTAGCAAGGCAAGTAAGATTTTGCTGGAGAAATTCAGTAATTTAGAAAATTTAGCTCAAACTGGTGCAGAAGAGATTGCCAGCATAGACGGTCTTGGTCAGGTGATTGCCAAGTCGTTGAATAGCTTCTTTTCTTCTGAAGGTGCCCAGCAATTGTTGACAGAACTGAAAGAAGCAGGAGTTAACTTGGCTTATCTAGGGCAAGTAGCTCAGGAAGGAGCAGTCTTGTCAGGGATGACGGTCGTTTTAACAGGAAAATTGGAACGGCTGAAGCGCAGTGAAGCCAAGGCAAAATTAGAGAGCCTGGGAGCCAATGTGGCTGGTTCTGTTTCTAAAAAAACCAGCTTAGTCGTTGCTGGAGCAGACGCAGGTAGCAAATTGGCTAAAGCGCAAGAATTGGGCATCGAAATCAGAGATGAAGCTTGGTTAGAAAGTTTATAAGGTATGAAGATGAGGCAGAGAAAAAGAGCGAGATTGATTTATAATCCAACTTCAGGTCAAGAAATCATGAAGAAAAATGTAGCCGAGGTCCTAGATATATTAGAGGGATTTGGCTATGAAACATCAGCTTTTCAGACGACTCCTGAAAAAGATTCTGCAAAAAATGAGGCCACTCGTGCCGCTAAAGCGGGATTTGACTTGGTCATTGCAGCTGGTGGTGACGGGACTATTAATGAAGTCGTCAACGGCATTGCACCTTTGGAAAAACGACCTAAAATGGCCATTATTCCAACTGGGACAACCAATGATTATGCGCGTGCTTTAAAGGTTCCTCGTAGCAATCCTGTTGCAGCAGCCCGTATGATTGGCAAAAACCAGACCGTTCTGATGGATATTGGTCACGCCCGTACTGTAAAAGATAAACAGCCGTTTGAAAGCTACTTTATCAATATTGCAGCCGCAGGGACCCTGACCGAGTTGACTTATAGCGTGCCTAGTCAGTTGAAAACCATGTTTGGCTATTTGGCTTATGTTGTCAAAGGAGCAGAGCTCTTACCGCGTGTTCAATTTACACCAGTTCGTATTACCCACGATAATGGTGTCTTTGAAGGGAAGACCTCTATGGTATTTGCTGCGCTAACAAACTCAATCGGTGGCTTTGAGCAAATTGTTCCAGATGCTAAGTTGGATGATGGACTTTTCACTCTTATCATTGTTAAGACGGGAAATCTCTTCGAAATCCTTCACTTGATTCGTCAGGTTTTGGATGGTGGCAAGCATGTGGAGAGTGATAAGATTGAATATCTTAAAACTAAGAAAATACAAATTGAGTCTTTGGACAAGAAAAATCGTCTCATGCTGAACTTGGACGGGGAGTATGGAGGTGATGCACCTGTAGAACTTGTCAATCTAACCAATCATATCGAATTTTTTGCTGACACAGATAAGGTTTCAGATGATGCAATCACGATTGACACGATGGATAAAAATATTGAAGATATGGCAAGACATTTTGTGGAAGAAATTTCGCAAATTGAGGATGCTATATAATAGGTAGAGAGTGAGAAAATGGTTTTCATTCTCTTTCTTTCATGGTTTACATAAAACGCTTACATCTCCTGTCTTTCCTTGACAAACGTCATTTTTAGGAGTATGCTAACTAGGTATTAAATTTTAAAGGAGAATTTCAAAATGGATTTGTCTGCATTGGCATTAGGTATGGCTACATTGGGCGTAAGTATCGGTGAAGGTTTGTTGGTTTCAGCATATTTGAACTCAACAGCTCGTCAACCAGAACTGCAAAGTAAATTGCTAACAGGGGTATTCCTCGGAGTAGCCTTTATCGAAGGTACATTCTTCGTTACCTTGGGTATGACCTTCTTGTTCCGTGGCTAATAAGAGCTAAATAAACAGAAGGGGGAACTTCAATGGAAGAGAGTGTAAATCCTACCCTTGACCTTGGACCAGTTAGTTTTGATCTAACACTTGTGTTAGTATCTGCTGTTACAATCGTAACAATCTTTTTCTTGGTATTTTGGGCTAGTCGCAGTATGCAACTCAAGCCTAAGGGAAAGCAAAATGTCTTAGAATTCTTTTATGAACTGGCTGTTAACTTCACTAAGGGAAATCTTGGTGAAAAAGAAGCCAAACATTATAGCTTGTTCTTCTTTACCTTGTTAATCTTCCTCTTGGTTGCTAATAACCTAGGTCTGATGACCAAGATTGAAATCAATGGTTACAATCTATGGATGTCACCAACTGCCAATATGGCTTATGACTTTGGTTTAGCATTTATGGCAGTCATTTTCTGTCATATTGAAGGAATTCGCCGCCGAGGTTTTCTTGGGTATTTGAAAGGTTTTGTAACGCCAGCTGCTATGACACCAATGAATATTTTGGAAGAGGTAACCAATACAGCTTCCTTGGCATTGCGTCTTTACGGTAATATTTTTGCAGGGGAAGTCTTGGTTTCTTTATTGCTTCAAATGGCCAATTATAAACCCTATGCTTATCCAATCGCTTTGTTGTTAAATGTCATTTGGACCGCTTTTTCTGCATTTATTTCTTGCTTGCAAGCATATGTGTATGTCATGTTGGTTTCGATGTATTTGGACAAAAAAATCTCAGGTGAAGGTTAGAAGGAAAGGAAAGATTATTCATGTTTACAGTATTGAATACAGCTGCAGTACTTGGTAACTTTATCTTGGTCACTGCATCATTCTTGATTCTGTTAGTGTTGATCCGTGGCTTTGCTTGGGATGCCATTACAGGAATCTTTGAAAAACGTGCAGAAACAATTGCGAAGGACCTAGATGAAGCTGCTGAAAAAAATCAAACAGCAGAAGAATTAGTAAAACAACGCGAAAAAGAATTGACAGAAGGTCGAATTGAAGCAAAACGCATCGTAGAAGATGCTATTGAACGTGGTAAAATCGAGAAAAAACATTTGGTTGAACAAGCCAATCTCGAAGTAACTACTCTGAAAGAAAAAGCTCAATTAGAAATCGCTGCAGAACAACGTGAAGCACAAGAAGCGCTCCGTGTGCAAGTGGCTCATTTGGCAGTAGACTTGGCTGGAAAAATTATTCTTGAAGATCTTGGGGAGCAAGCACATAGCGATTTGATTGATCGTTATATTGATAAATTGGGAGACAAATAATGGCAGCAAGAGAAGATGCACTTGTGCAAAAAATTGCTCAGACATTTGTTGAACAGGTTTATGATCGAGAAGATATTTGGCATATTTATGATGAAGTAGAACATATTCTTGATATTATCAAGGAAACACGTTTGAGTCGTATTTTGAATTTATCAACCGTTTCTTTGGAAGATAAGGAAGAATTTTTACGGACTCTTCGTCAGTCAGAATATCGTTTTGTCAACGACTTGGTAGAAGTGGTCATTCAAAATGGCCAAGCTGGTTTGCTAAAAGAGATTTTAGAAACTGTCTTATTCAAGATTAGCAAACATAAAAATGCTTTTGATGCTGTCGTGACATCGGTTCAACCCTTGACGGCTGAGCAGAAAGAACGCATTGCTGCCTTGACGGAAAAACGTTTTGACATCCGGGTACGCAATGTTGTCGAACATATTGATCGAGAGATACTTGGTGGCTTTATTGTCAATATTAACCACCATGTTATTGACGCTAGTGTCCGTTCACAATTGAAAGACATTAGAAAGAAACTGTAGAAATAGAAAGTGGTGTTCTTTTGGTGATTAATGCACAAGAAATAAGCGCTTTACTAAAAAAACAAATTGAAGATTATCAGCCTGATTTCGACTACACAGAAACAGGTGTTGTAACCTATATTGGTGATGGGATTGCTCGTGCCCATGGTCTTGATAATGCCATGAGTGGTGAGCTTCTTGTTTTTGATAATGCCACAATCGGTATGGCTCAAAACTTGGAGTCAAACGATGTCGGTATCATTATCCTTGGTGAATTTACAGATATCCGTGAGGGTTCTATTGTCCGCCGTACAGGGAAAATCATGGAAGTTCCAGTCGGAAATGCTCTGATTGGACGCGTTATTGACCCGCTTGGACAACCTGTCGATGGTCTTGGAGAAATCCGTACGACGAAGACACGTCCGATTGAAGCGCCAGCTCCTGGTGTTATGCAACGGAAGTCTGTTAACCAACCTTTGCAAACAGGTCTTAAGGCTATTGATGCCTTGGTACCAATTGGTCGTGGACAACGTGAGTTGATTATTGGTGACCGTCAAACAGGTAAAACATCTGTAGCCATTGATGCGATTCTCAACCAAAAAGATCAAGATATGATTTGTATCTACGTGGCGATTGGTCAAAAAGAATCAACTGTCCGTACACAGGTTGAAACCTTGCGCCAATACGGGGCCTTAGATTATACAATTGTTGTGACTGCCTCAGCTTCACAGCCTTCTCCATTGCTTTTTTTGGCACCTTATGCCGGTGTTGCGATGGCAGAAGAGTTTATGTATGAAGGTAAGCATGTCTTGATTGTCTATGATGATTTGTCAAAACAAGCTGTGGCTTATCGTGAATTGTCTCTCTTGCTTCGTCGTCCACCAGGTCGTGAAGCCTATCCAGGGGATGTATTCTACCTTCACAGCCGTTTGCTTGAGCGTTCAGCTAAGGTTTCTGATGAATTAGGTGGAGGGTCTATTACAGCTCTGCCATTTATCGAAACGCAAGCAGGAGACATCTCAGCCTATATCGCAACCAACGTTATCTCTATCACAGATGGACAAATCTTCCTCAAAGATGACTTGTTCAACTCAGGGATCCGTCCAGCCATTGATGCAGGTTCTTCTGTATCGCGGGTTGGTGGTTCAGCGCAAATCAAGGCTATGAAAAAAGTCGCGGGGACTCTCCGTATTGACTTGGCATCCTTCCGTGAACTAGAAGCTTTTACGCAATTTGGTTCAGATTTGGATGCAGCAACTCAGGCAAAATTGAACCGTGGTCGCCGTACAGTAGAAGTGTTGAAGCAACCACTTCACAAGCCATTGCCTGTTGAAAAACAAGTTTTGATCCTGTATGCCTTGACTCATGGCTTCCTTGACTCAGTACCAATTGCAGATGTTTTGCCATTTGAGCAAGAACTCTATGCTTACTTTGACATGCATCACAATGATTTATTGGATACAATTCGAGTGACAAAAGACTTGCCAGAAGAGAGTTTGTTGGATGCTGCTATCCAAGAATTCAAAGACCAGTCTATTTTCAAGTAAGGGAGTGTGAGGAATGGCAGGTTCTCTAAACGAAATTAAAAATAAAATCGCATCAACAAAGAAAACCAGTCAAATCACCGGTGCCATGCAGATGGTTTCTGCTGCAAAATTAGCTAAGTCTGAACAGGCTGCTAAGTCTTTTCAGATTTATGCGGATAAGGTGCGGAATATCACAACAGATTTGCTTCGTGCAGAATTGATGAAAGGGTCAACCAATCCGATGTTGATTCGTCGCGAAGAGATTAAGAAGACAGGCTACATTGTCATTACTTCAGATAGTGGACTCAAGGGCGCTTATAATTCAACCATTTTGAAGGCAGTTATGGGGATGATTGATCAGGACCATACGAGTAAAGATGAGTTTGAAATTATTGCTATCGGTGGTATGGGAGCTGATTTCTTCAAGAATCGTGGTATGACACCAATCTTTGAACTACGTGGGATTGCGGACAATCCGAACTTTGAAGAAGTGCAAAAAATCATTTACAAGTCTGTTGAGATGTATAAAAATGAGATTTTTGACGAGTTATATGTGTGTTACAATCACCATGTCAATAGCTTGACCAGTCAAGTTCGTGTCCAGCAGATGTTGCCAATCGAGGATTTGGACCACAATGAAGCGGATGGTTACACAGCCAGCTTTGAATTGGAACCAAGTCGTAGTGCTATTCTGGATCAGCTTTTGCCACAGTACGCAGAATCAATGATTTACGGTGCGCTTCTTGATGCGAAAACGGCTGAAAGTGCGGCAGGTATGACCGCCATGCAGACGGCCACTGATAATGCAAAAAATGTTATTTCTGATTTGACAATCCAGTACAACCGAGCTCGTCAAGCAGCCATTACGCAAGAAATTACGGAAATTGTTGCCGGAGCTTCGGCCTTGGAATAGAAATGACCAACTAGGATAATTTCTAGTTACTTATCTTATGAAGGGAGAATAGATGAGTTCAGGCAAAATTACTCAGGTAGTTGGACCTGTCGTAGACGTTGCATTTGCAGCCGAAGACAAGTTACCTGAGATTAACAATGCACTTGTCGTTTACAAAAACGATGAATCAAAACAAAAAGTTGTTCTTGAAGTTGCGCTAGAACTTGGTGACGGTGTTGTGCGCACCATTGCCATGGAATCAACAGATGGATTGACTCGTGGAATGGAAGTATTGGACACAGGTCGTCCAATCTCAGTTCCTGTTGGTAAAGACACTCTAGGACGTGTCTTCAATGTCTTAGGTGATACTATTGACTTGGAAGAACCATTTGCAGAAGACGCTGAACGTGAGCCAATTCATAAAAAAGCTCCAACCTTCGATGAACTGTCAACATCAACTGAAATCTTGGAAACAGGTATCAAAGTTATTGACTTGCTTGCCCCTTACTTAAAAGGTGGTAAGGTCGGTCTCTTTGGTGGTGCCGGGGTTGGTAAAACCGTTCTTATCCAAGAATTGATTCACAACATTGCCCAAGAACACGGTGGTATCTCTGTATTTACTGGTGTTGGGGAGCGTACTCGTGAAGGTAATGACCTTTACTGGGAAATGAAAGAATCAGGTGTTATCGAAAAAACAGCCATGGTCTTCGGTCAGATGAATGAGCCACCTGGAGCACGTATGCGTGTTGCTTTGACTGGTTTGACAATTGCCGAATACTTCCGTGATGTAGAAGGACAAGACGTGCTTCTTTTCATCGACAATATCTTCCGTTTCACGCAAGCAGGTTCTGAAGTATCAGCCCTTCTTGGTCGTATGCCGTCAGCCGTTGGTTACCAACCAACCTTGGCGACTGAAATGGGTCAATTGCAAGAGCGTATCACATCAACGAAAAAAGGTTCTGTTACCTCTATCCAAGCGATCTACGTGCCAGCCGATGACTATACTGACCCAGCGCCAGCTACAGCCTTCGCTCACTTGGATTCAACCACTAACTTGGAACGTAAGTTGACGCAACTTGGTATCTATCCAGCCGTTGACCCACTTGCTTCAAGTTCACGTGCCTTGGCACCTGAGATTGTTGGAGAAGAGCACTATGCGGTCGCTATGGAAGTTAAACGTGTCTTGCAACGTTACCAAGAATTACAAGATATCATTGCCATCCTTGGTATGGACGAATTGTCTGATGATGAAAAGACCTTGGTAGGACGTGCTCGTCGTATTCAGTTCTTCTTGTCACAAAACTTCAACGTTGCTGAGACCTTCACTGGTCAACCAGGTTCTTACGTGCCAGTAGCGGAAACAATTCGTGGCTTCAAGGAAATTCTTGATGGTAAACATGATACAGTTCCAGAAGATGCCTTCCGTATGGTAGGTGGTATTGAGGATGTTCTTGAAAAAGCTTCTAAGATGAAGTTTTAGAGGTGTACTATGGCTGAAATGACAGTACAAATTGTAACACCAGATGGCATTCGTTATGATCACCACGCATCCTTCCTACTTTGCAAAACGCAAGAAGGAGAGTTGGGGATTCTTCCAGGACATATTAACATGGTGGCTGTGCTTGCTATTGATGAAATTAAAGTGCGTCGAATTGATGACGAAAACCACGTGGACTGGATTGCGGTGAATGGCGGGATTTTGGAAGTTGCAAATGACCGTGTTACCATTATTTCTGACTCAGCTGAGCGCGCTCGAGATATTGATGTCAGCCGTGCCGAACGTGCCAAACTACGTGCTGAACGTGCGATGGAAGAAGCGCAAAAAGCACAAAATATTGATATGGAACGCCGTGCAGCTGTTGCCTTGCAACGTGCCATTAACCGGATCCGTGTTGGAACAAAATAAATAAAAAAAGGTCTAGTGGACCTTTTTTTCGTGAGTCAAAAAATAAGAAAGTGAGCTACGGTTCGGTGGACCTCTTTTCGTGTACCCAAAGGCAGGAAACTGAGCCGATAGACCAGTTGTTGAGACGCTTTTTCTGTGTCAAAATGGGGCGACTTGTCTAAATTTTTGGTATAATACTTTTATGATTGCAAATATTTTGAGATTGTTGAGTCATTTGTTGTTTATCTATCTGGCTCATGATTTGTTGGCAACTGTCGTAGACTGGTCAAGAATTCTACGAGGGACAGCAGAAAATAAAATGAAAATTCAGTTCCTGCTCTTGTTTATGGCTATTGGTTTAGGCTATTTGGTGTCAACATTCTTTCTAGACCTGTTGGCTATCAGCCGTTCCTTGGCACTAGCAGCAACCAATTAATAGAGATGAAATGAGGAAGAAAATTTGGATTCGATTATTGTAAAAGGTGGCGATAATCGCCTGGTCGGTGAAGTGACAATTGAAGGAGCAAAAAATGCAGTTTTGCCACTCTTAGCTGCGACCATTTTAGCTGATCAAGGGCAGACTGTTTTGACCAATGTCCCTATCCTATCAGATGTATTTACCATGAACAATGTGGTGCGTGGTTTGGATATTGCCGTTGACTTTGACGAGGAAAAGAATACCGTCCGTATCGATGCAAGTGGAGAAATCGGCAGTAAAGCACCTTATAAGTATGTCAATCAAATGCGGGCTTCAATCGTGGTTCTAGGTCCTATTTTAGCGCGAAATGGTCACGCTATTGTTTCCATGCCAGGTGGTTGTACTATCGGTAGTCGTCCGATTGATCTTCACCTTAAAGGTTTGGAAGCTATGGGAGCGACCATTACCCAAAAGGCTGGGAATATTGAAGCTCGTGCTGAAAAGCTGAAGGGAGCTACTATTTACATGGACTTCCCAAGCGTAGGAGCCACGCAGAATCTCATGATGGCAGCGACCTTGGCAGAAGGTACGACTGTTATTGAAAATGCTGCGCGTGAGCCTGAAATCGTAGATTTGGCGATTTTGCTTAATAAAATGGGGGCTGATGTCAAAGGCGCAGGTACCGAAACACTGACTATTAAAGGGGTAGATAAACTCCACGGAGCAGAGCACCAAGTGGTGCAAGATCGTATTGAAGCTGGAACCTTCATGGTCGCTGCAGCGATGACAGGTGGTAATGTTTTGGTCAAGGATGCGGTTTGGGAGCACAATCGTCCTCTTATTTCCAAAATGATGGAAATGGGTGTCTCCGTGACGGAAGAAGATGCAGGAATTCGTGTCCAATCAGAGGTGTCTAAACTGAAGCCGGTAACGGTTAAAACCTTACCACATCCTGGGTTCCCAACGGATATGCAGGCTCAATTTACAGCGTTGATGGCAGTTGCTAAAGGCGAGTCAACCATGGTGGAGACCGTCTTTGAGAATCGCTTCCAACATTTGGAAGAAATGCGTCGGATGGATGTGCACTCAGAAATCATACGCGATACAGCCATCATTACAGGTGGAAATCCTTTGCAAGGCGCAAAAGTCATGTCAACAGACCTTCGTGCGAGTGCGGCCTTGATTTTGACAGGTTTGGTTGCAGAAGGTGAGACCTTGGTTGGCAAATTAACACATTTGGACCGTGGATACTACAAATTCCACGAGAAATTAGCAGCCCTTGGTGCTGACATTGCGCGTGTGGACAGTGAGGACTACGATGGATAAGGAAAATTTGACCTATATCGGAAAACAGTTGTTGTTTATTTTGGTCATTGTCATTTTAGGTTTGATTCTCTTTGCTGCTGGAATGATGATTGGCTATGCAGTGATTGGTGATGGTAGCAATCCGTGGGCAATCTTGCACCCAGATAAATGGCAGGAAATTATTAGCAAATTTACAGGAAAGTAGTAGGGCAACCTACTCTTTTCATTAGGAAACAGGATGAAAAATAAAAAAATAAAGAAACAGTCAGCCAGCTGGATGAGTATTCTAGTAGCAATTATTGCAGTTGCAGGCTCTTATCTCTATAAAGAAATCGGTCCAAGTCAGTCAGGTTTATCTGGTCAAGCGACTTACTTGGTAAACCAGTCTAGGGCTAATCAGTCTGTTCCCTCAGAGGAATTGGCTTCAAGTGTTCTATTGGATAGTGTAACTACATCACTGGGAGCGGACTTGAAGTGGAATGGTGCGGGGGCTTATCTGGTAAATGGGAATAAAACAACATTGGATGCATCTGTATCGAGTGCGCCTTATGCGAATACCAAAACCAAAGAAGTCAATGGCGAAATTCTTCCGACAGTGGCGAATGCACTCTTGACCAAAGCTACTCGTCAATACCAAGACCGAAATGCAACTGGAAATGGTTCTACTTCATGGACGCCAGTTGGTTGGCATCAGGTACATGATTTGGCGGGAGAATACGACCATGCGGTGGACCGTGGACATTTATTAGGCTATGCGATTACAGGTGGCTTAAAGGGCTTTGATGCATCTGCTAGTAATCCTAAAAATATAGCTACTCAAACGGCCTGGTCCAATCAAGCAGATGATTCCTATTCGACAGGACAAAATTACTATGAAACTTTAATCCGTCGTGCGCTGGATAAGAACAAAAAAGTCCGTTATCGCGTGACGCTCATTTATGCAACAGACTATGACTTGGTAGCAGTAGGACGCCAGTTGGAGGCAAAATCTTCTGATGGTAGTTTAGAATTCAATGTTTTTGTGCCCAATGTTCAGTCAGGACTTAGTTTGAATTATACTACTGGAGAGGTGACGGTCAATGATTAAGGACAATCAAGTCCGCCTTCGTCCTTATCAAGCTGGTGAAGACTTGCTCTTTGCCCTGCCTTGGTATCAGGATGTGGAGATGGTTTATTTGGTGGACGGCGTTAAAGAAGCCTATACAGAAGAAAAATTGCTGCGCATGTACCATTATCTAGCCAATCATGGTCAACTCTACTTTATTGAAATTGTAGAAAATGGCCATTGGAGAGCGATTGGTGATGTGACTCTGAGTGAGGAAGACCTGCCTATTGTGATTGGGGAAGCTGCTTATCGTGGTCAAGGTTTGGGAAGTCAGGTTCTGGCTTTGATGATTGAGGAAGCGCAAGCTAAGGGCTGGACAGAACTCCATGTTCGTGAGATTTACGACTATAACTTAGCTTCCAAAAAATGCTTTGAAGCCTATGGCTTTGTCCCAGAGAAAAAGACGGAAAAGGGTTGGTCTTATCGGCTTAAACTGTCTAATTTTCTTGCAAAATAGTGGAAAATTTGCTAGAATAAGTAGTAATTGAATAGAAGTCTGTGAGACTAGTAACCTTGTGGAACTCTTGTAGGGAATGCTGACCGTGACTGGAAGTCAGCTAGAGGAAAGCCTGGCCAATTCACTCACCAAAGGACTTAGAATTGAGATTTACTTAGGTAAATGAAAACGGATGGTACCGCGTGTCAACGCTCCGCTATGGAGGGACACGTGTTTTTGTTTGCACAAATGGAGGAATTATGGATTTACAAACACAATTAGAAGAGTTGAAAACATCAACTCTGGTACAGTTGAAAGAGATGACAGGCAATCACAGCAAGGAATTGCAAGACTTGCGCGTGGCTGTTTTGGGTAAAAAAGGCTCCTTGACAGATCTTCTCAAGGGACTTAAAGACTTGTCAAATGACTTGAAACCAATCGTCGGAAAACAGGTCAATGAAGTGCGTGATATTTTGACATCTGCCTTTGAAGAGCAGGTGAAGATTGTAGAAGCAGCGAAAATTCAAGCCCAATTAGAATCAGAATCAATCGATGTAACCTTGCCAGGTCGTGCTGTCAAAATAGGTTATCGTCATGTATTGACACAGACATCTGAAGAAATTGAAGACATTTTCTTAGGCATGGGCTTCCAGATTGTGGATGGTTTTGAGGTTGAAAAAGATTACTACAACTTTGAGCGTATGAATTTGCCAAAAGATCACCCAGCCCGTGATATGCAGGATACCTTCTATATCACGGAAGAAATCCTCATGCGTACACACACGAGTCCTGTACAGGCTCGTACCATGGACCAGCATGATTTTTCAAAAGGTGCCCTTAAGATGATTTCTCCGGGCCGTGTCTTCCGTCGTGATACGGACGATGCAACTCACAGCCACCAATTCCACCAAATCGAAGGTTTGGTTGTTGGGAAAAATGTTTCTATGGGTGACCTCAAGGGAACGCTTGAAATGATTATTAAGAAAATGTTTGGTGAAGAGCGTCAGATTCGTCTTCGGCCATCTTATTTCCCATTCACAGAGCCTTCTGTTGAGGTAGACGTTTCTTGCTTCAAGTGTGGTGGTGATGGCTGTAACGTATGCAAAAAGACAGGCTGGATTGAGATTTTGGGTGCCGGTATGGTTCACCCACGTGTGCTTGAAATGTCTGGTGTTGATGCAACACAATATTCAGGTTTTGCTTTTGGTTTAGGACAAGAACGGATTGCCATGTTGCGCTACGGAATCAATGACATCCGTGGTTTCTACCAAGGGGATGTCCGTTTCTCAGAGCAGTTTAAATAGTATAGGCTGATAGAGCTAGATAGGACAAAATATGGTTAGAACAATTGGAATTCGGAAAGCCTACGAGACAGAGTTTGCACGGTGCAGTGCTGAGAAGGAAAGCTATTTGACAGGACTGGGTCTCTCAGAAGCAGCAACCAATGCCTATATGGGACAAATCTTTCACTTGCCAAGTCAAGAAAGTCCTGAATTTACAGTTATGTTATTGAATAATGAACTAGCAGGCTGCATGTTCTTGCCAGATTCTGAGGGGTCTGTATTGGCTATTCAACATTTCTTGGTCTTTACAGAAGCTAGAAATCAAGGATTAGAACAATTCTATCTAGACTATGCAGTAGAAGAAGCGAGAGAGCTGGGGAAAGAGTGGTTGGCTTTCAAAGTGCTATCCAAGGATTCTTACTTGCTTCAACTAGCACTTGCGACTGGATTTGAGATTCATGCTGATAGAGAAATTGAAACTCAGTCAGGACAAATTGGCTTAGAATTGGAACTGAGAAAAAAAGTATAAAGAGGAAATTATGTTAGTATCTTATAAATGGTTAAAAGAATTAGTAGACTTTGATGCGACTAGTCACGACTTATCAGAAAAAATGTCTACAACTGGTATCGAAGTGGAAGGCGTTGAACAAATCAGTGCAGGCCTTTCAAAACTGGTTGTCGGAGAAGTGCTTTCAACAGAAGCTATTCCAGAAACGCATCTCAATATCTGTCAGGTAAATGTTGGTGACGAGACAACGCAGATTGTCTGCGGTGCACCTAATGTCAAACCTGGTATCAAGGTGATTGTGGCGCTGCCAGGTGCACGTATTGCGGGCAACCACAAAATTAAAAAAGGTAAAATCCGTGGCGTTGAGTCATTGGGGATGATTTGTTCGTTAGCTGAAATTGGCGTTTCTGACTCAGTTGTGCCAAAAGAGTATGCGGATGGTATTTATTACTTGCCTGAAAATGCAGTGGTAGGTGAGCCTATTTTCCCATATTTAGACTTGGATGATGAGATTATCGAATTGTCTATTACGCCAAACCGTGCGGATGCCTTATCTATGCGTGGTGTGGCCCATGAAGTCGCAGCAATCTACGATAGCAAGCCACATTTTCCAAGCTACAATTTGGTGGAAGTGGACAAAAAGGCTAGTGATGTGATTGAAGTAGCTATTGATTCTGACCGTGTAGTAACTTATCAGGCGCGCGTGCTAGAAAATGTAACAGTAGCACCAAGTCCACAGTGGTTGCAAAATCTGCTCATGAATGCTGGAATCCGCCCTATCAATAATGTGGTGGACGTGACCAACTATATTTTGCTTTACTTTGGTCAACCTATGCATGCCTTTGATTTGAATAAATTTGAAGATAAGAAAATTGTTGCACGTCAAGCTAAGGCAGCTGAAACATTAGTGACCTTGGATGATGTGGAACGTGAATTGACAGAAGAAGACATCGTCATCACTGTTGCTGACAAACCAGTTGCTCTTGGTGGTGTCATGGGTGGTGCTTCAACAGAAATCGACAATCACTCAACCAGTGTTGTCCTAGAAGCAGCCCTCTTTAACGGAAAATCAATTCGTAAAACTTCTGGTCGCCTTAACTTGCGTTCAGAATCTTCATCTCGTTTTGAAAAAGGTATCAATGTGGCGGACCTTGCCTTGGCTCTGGATACAGCAGCGGCTATGATTGCTGAATTGGCTGGCGGTCAAGTCTTGGCAGGTAGCCTAGTCGCTGGTCAAGTGGACACAGCAGCCCTTCCAGTTACTGCTCAAGTAGACTATGTCAACCGTTCATTGGGAACAAGTTTGACTTATGCTGAAATTGCTGACATCTTCCGTCGTTTGGGCATGGAAATTTCTGGTGACGATACTATCTTCACTGTTCAAGTGCCTCGTCGCCGTTGGGATATTACCATTCCAGCTGACTTGGTGGAAGAAATTGCACGGATCTATGGCTACAACAATCTGCCAACAACGCTTCCACAAGAAGATGGCACTGCAGGTGAATTGACAGTCAGCCAAAAACTTCGCCGTCAAGTACGTAGCTTGGCAGAAGGTGCTGGCTTGACAGAAATTATTTCCTACGCTTTGACGACACCTGAAAAAGCAGTTGAATTTGCAGTTCATCCGACGACAGTCACAGAACTCATGTGGCCAATGACAGTAGACCGCTCAGCTCTCCGTCAAAACATGGTGTCAGGAATGTTGGAAACGGTGGCCTACAATGTAGCCCGTAAGAATAAAAACTTGGCTTTCTATGAAATCGGAAAAGTCTTTGAACAGTCTGGTAATCTAAAAGAAGACCTGCCACAAGAAATCAGTAAATTTGCCCTTGTCTTGACTGGCTTAGTAGCAGAAAAAGACTTCCAAACGGTAGCAGTGCCAGTTGATTTCTTCCATGCTAAGGGGATTGTAGAAAGTCTGTTGGCTAAATATGGTTTGACAGCTGAATTCCGTGCGACTAGTCAAGTTGCAGCCCTCCACCCAGGTCGTACAGCAGCCATTTATTTGGGTGAAGACTTGCTTGGTTTTGTTGGACAAGTGCATCCACAGACAGCCAAAGATTATGCGATCCCAGAAACTTACGTCGCAGAACTCAACTTGGATGTCATCGAAGCATCCTTGCAAGCAGCGCAGCCATTTACCGAAATCAGTAAATTCCCAGCTGTTAGCCGTGATATTGCCCTCTTGGTCAAAGCGGATATCAAGCACCAAGACATCTTGGAAGCTATTGAGAAGAGCAATGTAAAACGCTTGACGGATGTGACTCTCTTTGACGTCTATGCTGGTGCCAATATTGAAGCTGGCTACAAGTCAATGGCCTATAGTTTAACTTTCCAAAATCCACTTGACAGCCTGACAGACGAAGAAGTGGCAAACTACATGGATAAAATTAGCAAATCCCTTCTTGAATTAGGAGCTGAGATTCGTTAAGGATAAATAAAACAAGTTTCTGTATGGAAACTTGTTTTATTTTATAAAAAATGATTAAATATTTAAAAAATCCTTAAATTAAGAGATAAAAGAAACAACTTGTATGATAGAATAATTCTTGTCTTACTGGAACTGCAGTTAAAGAGGACAACATTTAACTATTGCTTTAACAAGATATTCCACTAAGTGCACTGGGTGAAATGGATGATCTGTTGACGAAAGGAAAGATCGTGATTTCCAAAAATAGAATAATGACATTCGCTGTCCTAGCCCTTGCTTCAGTCAGTCTAAGCTAGTCTTTTGCGGTGAAAGCTTCTGACTATGATTGTGAAGATCCATACGGTACGAATATTGAAGGTGAGGCCTACGCACTACTGGTATTCGAAAATTTACATGACCGTAACTCGGCATTTTCACAATTAAAAAATCGTGGTGGAGATGTTTACAAAAACATATTTGGAGTACAGATTTCTGTTCTGAAGCCGCGTGATAAAGAACGTTTATTTTATCCTTCTGAAGAAAAAGTAGATCCTTTAGCGCATACATATGGAGCGAAAAGTAGATTCACTTCAAGTGTTAAACTTGTAGAAACTTCGGGAAAAGATGATATTCGTTTATTGATTTCAAAAGGTTATATGCCTACGCTAGAAGAAATTGAATCAAAATTGGAATATGTTCATCCAAAAACTGGAGAGAAAGAACAAACAACTTTATCTGTCCCTGCTGCGCTTCAAGTGATTGACCCAGAAGAGTGTGATGCACTTTATGAGTTTGACTTGGCAAATGGGAAAAAATTAACATTAGCAGTTGAAGGTGATAGCCCAGCTTACTTCAATTATAAGCATGCGGTTCTTCATGTTAATGTAGGTACGAAACTTGATTTGCGTCAAAATTTAACAGGTATCGACTATGCATTTGATAAGAATTTGATGGACGTTTTAGAAGTGATTGTAGAAGAAAACTTCAATACCAATCATGCAGGGACTTATCATTATTTTTACAAAACAGTCAGTCGCTACCGCGATATGGAGCTGATTTCTAAATTCTTTACTGTAGTGGTTCATGAAGAGTCTGAGCATTATCCAGTAACTCAATTGGAAAGTCAATTTTACACAGAATCTCCAACTTATGAGGAATTGAATAAAAAACGGACTTACCATGTCGATATTGAGAACAAACAGGAAATTGCTCTTCCGACAGCAGAGGGTCAAAATCCAATTATGGACGAAGAATATATTTTTGTAAAAGGTGTAGATAATGGTTATTCAATTACCTATTATTACCAAAAAGCACCGAGAGAGGCTTACTTGACGAATGATCAAATTTTAGGATATGATCCTAAAATGGGATTGTATAACAATGTCTATTCTACAGAAAATGGAAAATTTGATGTCAGTGATTCACTGCATCCAGAGAAATAAATAAAGAGAACTTGAGACTTTTGTCTCAGGTTCTTTGACTTTTTATAGAGATTAGAGCCTAACGCAGTAGTTAGGAGAGTGAAATAGTCTGGGAAGAGACTGTTTCAGCCAGCACTCGTACACTCACTTTTCTATAGGATAAACTCTTCAACCATGATTTTTTCTCGGTCGCCGTATTTTTCTAGGACTTCTTTGCTTAGTTGGTCATAGAGTGGTCGGAGTTGGTCGATTTTTTCGGGAAATTCTTGCCCAATATAGTCGAACTTACATTCAATAGTGATAAACAGTTCATGAAAAAGAGAGTTCATTTCTTGCAGGCGTGCAATCAAGGTGCTATCTTCTTTCATAAATTCGGGGATGGTTTCTTTGGTAAGGAAGAAGCCGTTCCGTTCTTTGACGGGAAATGTCCCATACTCCAAGCAAAATTCGTAAACCATAGTTGACCTCACTTTCTTGACTTCATTGTAACAAAATAAGGAGAAAACCCCAAGGAAATAGTTTTAAGTTCTCTTTAAACGGTAAGGTGGTAATTGTTAAATAGAAACCTCCTCTATCATAGGATAGGGGAGGTTGTGCAGTGGTTGACTGAAAGCTCTTCTAGAGGTGAAGTCGATCACTCTAGTCAGCTGTGCGGGGATGAGACGTTAAAATCGATTTCTGAGAAATCACGATTGTTGTCTCATTCCCTATTTCCAGAATTTAGCTGCGATGTCTTGTCCTTGTTTGATTTTTGCCCATTGTTGTGGGATGGCCAATTCATTTCCTGAGTCACATGAGGCAAAGCCACATTGATGTGAGAGGAGGAGGCGTTCTTTTGGCAGGATATGGCTGGCTTGTTCTAGCAAGCTGAGGACACGTTCTTCGTCATCCAAGTCAGTTGTTTTTGATGAGAGAAGTCCCAATACTACTTCGGCCTCCTTGTCTTTTAAGACTTCCAAGGCTTTAATATCGCCTGCACGTTCATCATCCCATTCGAGGAAGAAACGGTCGTAGTGTTGGTCTGCCAAAAATTTCTTGGCAATCGCTTCATAAGTTCCCCCAGCAGCATGTCGACTTTCGTAGTTTCCGCGGCAGTTATGCGTCCAAACTTTTAGGCCGATAGAATGAGCGTAATCAATCACTTCGTTATTAATGGCAATGAATTCATCTGCTAATTGTTCTAGGCTAGTGATTTGTTCTTGACCTGAGTTACCACCAGCAACATCAAAGAAGTTGACTGGTTGAGATTCGTCAAAAAGCTCCCAAAGACAGTCGTCAAATTGAACAATTTTACCACCAATTTCTTTGTACTCAGCCAAAAATTCCTTGTAAGCATTGATAAGGCCAGCTTTTAAGTCAGCGTTTGTCTTGTAGACTTGGTCTTCCCCAGCAAGTCTATCAAAGATAGCCAGTTCAGTATAGGCATGAGCAGGTCCCCAAATGGTTTGTTTGGTATCTTGACCATCCGCTTCGGCAACGACTTGCTTGTAAATGTCGAGGAAGTGGTGGTTTTTACCAGAAAGGGGAGCAGTGATACGGATACCGATATCCTTTCGTGTCTCATAGTAACTACCGTCATGATCCTTAAATGTGTAACCATGGTCAGCAATGTAGCGTTCAATTCCTTGTAGACCCCAAACGAAGTCAAGGTGCCACATAGAGCGACCAAATTCACCATCCGTCAAGATGTCAATGCCATTTGCTTTTTGGTCTGCAACAGATTGCTTGATGTCAGCAGTTTCTGTTTCTTGATAGCCTGGAAGTGCGTCGTAGAAAGGATATTGGATATCGTCGCGGTGCTCTATTTCTGTTTTAAATTCACGAAGATTTGCAGGACGTAACAATGAGCCAACTAATTGAAATTTTGATTTTGTCATAATGTTTTACCTCTTTACTTGATGAAACTATCATACACTAGGAAATCCCATTTGAAAAATAGTTAAAAACGGGCAAAAGACATAGGTGAAGACTATAACAGACAAAAAAGAAAATGAATCCAAAACTATTTAGGATGAGATGGGGCCTTATTTTAGAAGTAACTATGTTATTTCATAGACATCGGTGCAATAGATTTTTAAACGGATAATTTTATCATATTTCAAAAGGTTTGTTTATAGAGAAAAAGAAAAAAGATTGAAGAAGTAGCCCTCAGATAGGACATTTCTTCAATCTGCATTAGCCATTAGGCTGTTTTTTAGTGTGCTACACGTTTGCGAGCTGCTTTTTTACGATTTTCTTCGATGAATGCTTCTTTCTTTTCTTCTGGTTCAATGATAGTTTTTTGAACTGCGAAAGCTGCACCTGCTACAGCAGCAACAGTAGCTACAACACCTGTGAAGAAACCTTTACCAAAACTCTTAGCCATATTAGACCTCTTTTCTCTTTAGTGGAGTGCGATAACCGATCGATACAAGTTTTAGCTCGGTCTTTGGCATGCACTCAGTGACTTATGTTATAATAATCTTAGCGAAAAAATCAGAAATTTTCAAGGAAAAAAGATGAAAACAAAGATAATTGTGGTCTTGGGGCCAACAGCTGTGGGCAAGACTGTTTTAGGGATTGAACTTGCTAGGAAATACAATGGAGAAATCATCAGTGGGGATAGCCAGCAGGTTTACCGTAAGCTGGATATCGGGACAGCAAAGGCTAGCCCAGAGGAGCAGGCGGCAGCGGTTCATCATTTGTTAGATGTACGTGAGGTGACCCAAAGCTATTCAGCCTTTGATTTTGTGCAGGAGGCTTCAGATTTGATTGCAGACATTGCCAGTCGAGGAAAACTTCCTATTATTGTGGGAGGAACGGGGCTTTATTTGCAGTCTTTACTGGAAGGCTATCACTTGGGCGGAGACATTGACCAGGAGGCGGTCTTGGATTATCGGTCGGAGCTGGAGTCTTTGTCAGATGAGACTTTGTTTCAAATGGCAGAGCTGGAAAATTTGGACATTCCTCAACTCAATCGCCGCCGTGCCATTCGTGGTTTGGAATTAAAGAAATTTGGCAAAGATTTGGAAAATCAAGAACCGTCTTATGAGGCGCTTTTGGTAAGTTTATCAGATGACCGTCAGCTGCTCTACAATCGTATCAATGAGCGTGTGGATAAGATGATGGACATGGGATTATTGGACGAAGCTAAGTGGCTTTATGAAACCTATCCTAACTGTCAGGCGGCTATGGGAATTGGCTACAAGGAACTCTTTCCCTATTTTTCAGGTCAGCAATCTTTGGAGGAAGCCCTTGAAAAACTCAAACAAAACACGCGCAGATTTGCCAAGCGCCAGCTGACTTGGTTCCGTAATCGGATGAAAGTAGACTTTTACCAAGTGTCGGAAGCTGGCAGTCAAGGTCGAATTTTAGCAGATGTAGAAAGATTTTTACATGATTGAAACAAAAAAAGAACAAGAACGCGCCCTCTTAGTTGGGGTGGAATTGCAGCAGACGGAAAATTTTGTCATGTCCATGGAGGAGTTGGCTAGTCTGACTAAGACGGCTGGGGCAGAAGTTGTCGGAAGCTACACTCAGAAACGGGAAAAGTATGACAGTAAGACCTTTGTCGGCTCAGGAAAGTTAGAAGAAATCGCTGAAATTGTTGAAGCAGAAGAAGTGGACACCGTCATCGTCAACAATCGCTTGACGCCTCGTCAAAATACCAATTTGGAAAGCATTTTGGGTGTTAAGGTGATCGACCGGATGCAGTTGATTCTGGATATTTTTGCTATGCGAGCGCGGAGCCATGAGGGGAAATTGCAGGTTCATCTGGCCCAGCTCAAATACATGTTGCCACGTTTGGTTGGACAGGGAATTATGCTCAGTCGTCAGGCAGGAGGAATTGGTTCTCGTGGTCCTGGTGAAAGTCAGCTGGAACTCAATCGCCGTAGTATTCGGAACCAGATTCATGACATCGAGCGTCAGCTGAAAGTGGTGGAGAAAAATCGATCTACGGTGCGCGAACGTCGGCTGCAGTCTGGTGTTTTCAAGATCGGCTTGATTGGCTATACCAACGCCGGTAAATCAACCATTATGAATGCCATGACTGACAAGACTCAGTACGAGGCTGACGAACTTTTTGCGACGCTGGATGCGACAACTAAGCAAATCACCTTGTCAGATACTTTCCAAGTGACCTTGACGGATACGGTTGGTTTCATCCAAGACTTACCGACGGAGCTTATTTCAGCCTTCAAGTCTACTTTGGAAGAATCCATGAATGTGGACCTCTTGCTCCATGTGATTGATGCCAGCGACCCTAATCATGCCGAAGAAGAGGCGGTTGTACTGGATATTCTCAAAGATTTGGATATGCTGGATATTCCGAGGTTGGCAGTTTACAACAAGCTGGACAAGACAGATGATAGTTTTACACCGAGTCAATTTCCGCATGTCATGATTTCGGCCAAGGATGAAAAGGCTAAGGCGCACATTCAGATGATGGTTCTAGCAAAAATCAAGACCATGTTTGAACGGTTTGACCTGCGTGTGCCCTTGGCTCAATCTTATCGTTTACATGAATTAGGAAAAATTGCTCTCATTGATAAAAGGGAATATGAGGAAGATGTCGAAGTTATCTCAGGTTATATTTCCCCAGATAATAAATGGAAGTTGGAAGAATTTTATGACGGATTATCTTGATTTAGCTCTAAAATACGGTGGATTTACCAGTCTTGACAAGGTTTATTTGGAAAAGAAATTGGCTTCCATGTCAGACCAAGAGAAGCTGGATTTTATTACACCGCCTCCTTCTGTTATCAATGCCTACTTTGCAGAGCTTTATCAAAAGAAGGCACCTCAGGCTGCAACGGATTATTATTTTGACTTGTCACAGGCACTTAAGCTGTTTGACTCAGCTCCATCTTTTGAGGAAAACAAGCCCTTTATCCGCTTGAATTTATCTGGAAAATCTTTTGGTTTTGCCTATGTGTCAGACAAGGAAGTTGCCCAAGTTTTTGCGGAAGCGGACTTCCAAGTAACGTCAGACTTGCTCTTTGATCTTGCCCAGATTTTTCCTCAGTATGGTATTTTTGCGGAAAATGGTCAGATTTTTATGCAAAAATTGACAGTTGATTCAGAATTTGAAACGGTAGAACAGACACAGTTTTTACTGACTGAGATTGGTCAGAATGCGGACTACGTCAAGATTTCTGGTTTCAATCAAGAAGAAGTGGAACTGGCAGGTCAAGATTTTCCTGGTCAGAAATTCTATGCTTGGTCAGGTCGCTCTGCCATTCTTTATAAAAAAAAATAGAAAGTTAAGATAGTCATGTATTTACAATTTTTAGGAACCAGTGCGGGGCAACCTTCAAAGTCTCGCAATGTTTCCAGTCTTGCCCTGAAACTGTTGGATGAGCTCAATGAAATTTGGCTCTTTGATTGCGGAGAAGGGACTCAACACCAGATTTTGGAGACGACTATTCGTCCTCGAAAAGTGAGCAAGATTTTCATTACGCACTTGCACGGAGATCATATTTTTGGTCTACCAGGTTTTTTGTCCAGCCGTTCTTTTCAAAGTAATGATGAGCAGACGGATTTGAAAATTTATGGTCCAGTTGGGATTCAGAATTTTGTTCTGTCTACCCTTAAGGCGTCTGGTTCACGCTTGCCTTACAAGATTTTCTTCCATGAATTTGACCGAGATAACTTAGGATTGATGTTTGAAAATGATAAGTTTAAGGTCTATGCGGAAGAGTTGGACCATACCATTTTCTGTGTGGGTTACCGTGTCATTCAGAAAGATTTGGATGGTGTCTTGGATGCGGAAGCGCTCAAGGCAGCAGGCGTTCCATTTGGTCCGCTTTTTGGAAAAGTGAAGAACGGTCAGGATATTGTCTTGGAAGATGGAACAGAAATCAAGGCGAGCGACTTTTTATCGGCTCCGCGCCCAGGTAAGGTTGTGACCATTCTAGGAGATACTCGCAAGTGTCATGCTAGTGTTCGTCTGGCAGTTAATGCGGATATTTTGGTGCACGAGTCTACTTATGGCAAAGGAGATGAGCGGATTGCACGCAAGCATGGACACTCAACCAACATGGAGGCTGCGCGTGTGGCCAGTGATGCTGGAGTCAAACGTCTCTTGCTCAATCACATCAGTCCTCGTTTTTTATCACGTGATATCAGTCAGCTTCGCCGTGATGCAGCGACTATTTTCGAAAATGTGTCCATTGTCAAAGATTTAGAAGAGGTTGAAGTATGAGAAAAATCTTGATAACAGGTGCTTCTGGTGGTATTGCTCAAGAAATTGTTAAACTCTTGCCAGATGATTTTTTGATTTTGCTGGGACGTGATATGCAAAAATTAGACCAGCTATATGCCTATCATGAAAATAAAGCTGTTTTTTCACTGGACATTCGAGATGAAGCCGCTGTGGCAGGGCTATTGGCTCATATTTATCAAGAGTATGGGCAACTGGATATTCTTATTAATAATGCTGGCTATGCCATTTACAATGATTTTGAAAACTTTACGGCACAAGAAGTGGAAGATATGTTTGCTGTGAATGCTTTTGCAACCATGACATTTTGTCGTCAGGTTGGCAAGCGGATGAAGGCCATTCGTGCAGGGCATATTATCAATATTGTCAGCATGTCCGGCTTGGTTGCCTCTGCTAAGTCATCTGTATATTCAGCGACCAAGTTTGCCCTGATTGGCTTTTCAAACACCATTCGTCTGGAATTGGCAGCCTATAATGTGGCTGTAACGACTGTCAATCCTGGTCCTGTTGCTACCCACTTTTTTGACCTTGCAGATCCAGATGGTTCTTACCAAGAAAGTGTTAAAGCCTTCACCATGCAACCGCAAGTTGTTGCTAAAAAGATTGTTAAGGCCATGAAAACACGGAAACGTGAGCTCAATATGCCTTTTTCACTGGCAGCAACAGCCAAGTTTTATAGTCTATTTCCAGGTATAGCTGACTTTCTTGCTCGAACTTTTTTTAACTTTAAATAATGATAGGACTCTTAGAAAAATTCTAGGAGTTTTTTGCTATTGCTTGATTTTGTCCTAAAGGTAAGAGTAGAGAAAGAGTGACACTGTGATTTAATTGTTTATCTTCTTTATCGGGGTGTAGAAGGAAATGGTAGAAGGAAATGAAAGAAGAAATTATTTTTGGAAAGTCTTGCATGACATCAGTTATGTTCCTTACTTTAGGAGAATCAGGGGTACTTTTCTTTACTAGAATTTATGCTCAAAATCTGCTATAATAGTCAAAAATTATCTTAAGGGAGATGTTATGAGAAAGCTTTGGCGCTTGGTGTATAGTCGTACTTTTATTGTGTTTATTCTCTTATCTGTCACTATCTATGCCATTCTTTGGGCGGTTTCATTTGCTGCGACAGCAGTGCCTTGGGTGGTGGTGCTGCTCCAGATTTTCTCCATTATTATTGGTATTCATATTATCAATCGTCCTATGAATGCTAGTTTTAAACTAGCTTGGATGATTTTTGTCATGGGGGTTCCTATCTTTGGTGCGCTTTTTTACTTCATTCTCCAGTCCAATATTGAAACCCGTCGTTATAGGAAAAACTTTTTGGCACAGGCAAAAAAATTGCGAGAGTATGGGCACACTTCTAAAAAGATTTTGCATCGTCTTGAGAAGGAAGATAAGGACCAACTTAAATTAGCACATTATATGAATCAGCATGTTGGCTATGCCTTGCATAGCAACACCGATGCCGTCTATTTTTCATCTGGGGAAGCCAAGTTTGAGGCGCTATTGACAGAGCTTCGTAAGGCTGAAAAATACATTTTTATGGAATATTTCATTGTAGATTTTGGCTACATGTGGGATGAGATTTTGGAGATTTTGAAGGAAAAAGCTGCGCAAGGAGTGGAAGTCCGTTTCATGTATGATGGCATGAATTCCCTCACCCTGCTACCATATAATTACTATAGGACTTTGCAGTCTTATGGGATTAAGGCCAAGGTTTTTTCTCAGATTATTCCCGCTCTTTCAACTGTACAAAACAATCGTGACCACCGTAAAATTGCTGTTATTGACGGGAAAGTTGCCTTTACAGGTGGCGTCAATATTGCAGATGAGTACATCAATAAAAAAGAACGTTTTGGTTATTGGAAGGATGCGGCTATCATGGTCAAGGGAGAAGCTGTTGCTAACTTTACGCTCATGTTCTTGCAGATGTGGAATTTCAATGAGAAATCGGAGAACGAGGATTTTCATTACTTGGAAGAGCATATTGAGTTGGAAAAAGAAACGGTGGAGACGGATTCCTTCTTCCTACCTTACGGAGAGAATCCTTTTGACGGTGACGATGTGGCTAAACGAGTCTACCTAGATATGATTCAGTCGGCAACGGACTACATTTATATCATGACCCCTTATCTAGTCTTAGATGATGAGATGTTGGATAATCTGACCTATGCGGCCAAGCGTGGGGTAGAGGTTAAGATTCTCCTGCCACATATTTATGACAAGCAGACAGCTTATCTGGCGGCGCGGACTAATTTTGATACTTATTTAGCAGCGGGAATTCAGATTTACGAATACACACCCGGCTTTGTTCATTCCAAGGTTGTTCTAGTAGATGGGACTAAGGCCTGCGTTGGTACGGTCAATATGGACTTCCGTAGCTTCTACCTAAACTTTGAATGTGGTGTTTATCTCTACAACCACAAGCAGGTTGCAGCGGATATCTTATTAGATTTCCAAGAATCATTTGAAAAATCACAAGCCGTTACCCTCTTTGACTTCCGATCAAACTATCCATGGTATAAGCGCGTGGCAGGTTCTGTCCTAGCTATGTTTGCACCTTTATTTTAAGAAGAAGACGACTGTCGTAAGGCAGCCGTTTTCCTTTTCAGTATGGTATAATGGGAATGTTTGAAAAAAGGAGTCAAAGAGTGATTAGTTCGAATTATGACTGGCAGTTGGTGACAGATACTGCTGATGAGACATTTATTAAGGCAGCTAAAAAAGAAGGCTTAGACAAGCTAGCTGCCAATCTTTTATATGAAAGAGGCATTCAGACTGTGGAGGCCTTGCAGGCATTTTTACAGCCAAGTTTGGATGATTTGCATGATCCTTATCTGCTTCATAACATGGACAAGGCAGTGGGACGGATTCGTGCAGCGATTGAAAATTATGAGCAGATTTTGATTTATGGAGACTATGATGCAGACGGTATGACCTCGGCTTCCATTCTTAAGGAAACCTTGGAGGAACTGGGAGCAGAGTGTCAGGTATATTTACCTAATCGCTTCACAGACGGTTACGGTCCTAATGCTTCGGTCTACAAATATTTTATTGAGCAACAGGGTGTCTCGCTCATCGTGACGGTGGACAATGGGGTAGCTGGGAATGAAGCCATTGCCTACGCCCAGTCAGTAGGAGTTGATGTGGTCGTGACAGACCACCATTCTATGCCAGAGATCTTGCCGGAGGCCTATGCCATTGTTCACCCAGAGCATCCTGATGCGGATTACCCTTTTCAACATTTAGCAGGCTGTGGAGTAGCTTTTAAGCTGGCTTGTGCCCTCTTGGAAAATGTACAGGTCGAACTGCTGGATTTGGTCGCTATCGGAACCATTGCGGATATGGTTTCGCTGACAGATGAGAATCGGATTATGGTCAAATATGGTCTTTCTCTTTTGAAACAAAGCGAACGTATTGGTCTGCAAGAGCTCATGAAAATTGCAGGAGTTGATGTGGATACGCTTGATGAGGAAACAGTTGGTTTCCAGCTTGCTCCTCGTCTCAATGCACTTGGGCGTCTAGATGACCCCAATCCAGCTATTGAACTCTTGACAGGTTTTGACGAGGAAGAAGCGCAAGCCATTGCTCTTATGATTGACCAAAAGAATATCGAGCGCAAAGATATTGTTCAGGCTATTTACGATGAAGCCAAGACCATGATAGATCTGTCTAAGCCTGCTCAAGTCTTGGCAAAAGAAGGATGGAATCCTGGTGTGCTGGGCATAGTAGCGGGACGTCTTTTGGAAGAATTGGGGCAGACCGTGGTAGTCCTCAATATCGAAGATGGTAAGGCGAAAGGCTCGGCTCGCTCGGTTGAAGCAATCAATATTTTTGAGGCTTTGAATGACCACCGAGATATTTTTCTTGCCTTTGGTGGACACGCTGGTGCAGCGGGTATGACTCTACCAGTGGAGAATCTGATGGCTTTATCGGATATTCTTTCTCAGTATATCATCGATAACAATTTAGATAAGGCAAGTAAACCCAGTCTGCGTCTGGATGAAGAGCTAGACTTGGAAGACTTGACACTGGACACCCTTAAATCTTTTGATAAGCTAAAACCCTACGGTATGGACTATCCAAAACCAATCTTCTATATCAAGGATTTTCAAGTGGAGTCAGCTCGCACCATGGGACAAAATAATGCCCACCTTAAATTCCGTATCAGCAAAGGAAGTGCGGCTTTTGATGTGGTTGCCTTTGGTAAAGGGAATTTAGCGACTGAATTTTCTCAGGTCAAAGGTATGGAACTTGCAGTCAGTCTCTCTGTCAATCAATGGAATGGTAACACGACCCTTCAGCTTATGCTAGAAGATGCCCGTGTAAATGGTGTTCAGCTTTATAATATTCGTGGGAAAAATGCTGCGCTACCAAAAGGAGTTCCAGTTTTGGACATGAATCAGGATCTGTCTGAACTAATAGAGCAATCTGCTATTGTGATAAACCAGCTTCCTACCGACAAGACAGCTTTAAAGCAAGTTTTTAAAGAACACGATTTCCAAGCAATTTACTTCAAAAACACCATTGACCAGCCTTATTATCTGGACGGTTACGGTAGTCGGGAACAATTTGCTAAGCTCTACAAGACTATTTACCAATTCCCAGAATTTGATGTCCGCTACAAATTAGCTGAATTAAGCCAATACTTGAAAATCAAGAAACCACTTTTGATCAAAATGATTCAAATTTTCCAAGAGCTTGGTTTTGTGACCATAAACGAAGGCGTTATGACGGTCAACAAAGAAGCAGAGAAACGGGAAATTGCTGAAAGTCAGATTTACCAAGACCTCAAAGAAGAAGTCATCTACCAAGAACTCATGGCCTTGGGCACCGTCCAAGAAATCTATGACTGGTTGATGGGAGAATAGCTAGAGAAAATCGTACAATAGGTTTAAAATGTGCTATAATAGACTGTAAAAACTATTTTAAGAAGTGAGAAAAACATGAAACTTGAAGATTATATTGCATCCATTGAGAACTATCCAAAAGAAGGAATTACCTTCCGTGATATCTCACCCTTGATGGCAGACGGAAATGCCTACAGCTACGCTGTTCGTGAAATCGTTCAGTATGCAACAGACAAGAAGATTGACATGATTGTCGGTCCTGAAGCACGCGGATTTATCGTGGGTTGTCCTGTAGCTTTTGAGTTGGGAATTGGCTTTGCTCCAGTTCGTAAACCAGGTAAATTACCACGCGAAGTAATCTCAGCTGACTACGAAAAAGAGTACGGTGTAGATACTTTGACCATGCATGCTGATGCTATCCAACCAGGACAACGTGTCTTGATTGTTGATGACCTTTTGGCAACAGGTGGTACGGTGAAAGCAACCATTGAAATGATCGAACGCCTTGGTGGTGTGGTTGCAGGTTGTGCCTTCTTGATAGAATTGGACGGTCTTGGTGGACGCGAAGCCGTAGGTGACTACGACATGAAAGTATTGATGAATTTCCCAGGCTAGTATAGTTAATAACTATATCTTGTCCTAAAATCTAGCAAATTGAATTGCTAGTCTCACTACTATATACTAGTAATAACTAGAATAGGAGTGAGTGTATGCCAATTAAGATAGATAGAGGATTGCCAGCGGTTGATATTTTACGGACGGAAAATATCTTTGTAATGGATGATAACCGTGCCCAACATCAGGATATTCGCCCGATGAATATCCTCATTCTCAACCTCATGCCTCAGAAAATTGTAACAGAGACCCAGCTTTTGAGACTCTTGGCCAATACCCCTTTGCAGCTGGAAGTTGAATTTCTGCATATGGCAAGTCATCAGTCAAAGAATACTGGTTCAGAGCATTTGGAGACATTTTACAAAACCTTTGCTCAAGTCAAGGACCGTTATTTTGATGGTTTGATTGTGACAGGGGCTCCTGTTGAAAATCTGCCCTTTGAGGAAGTGGATTACTGGTCTGAGTTGAAGCAAGTTTTTGACTGGTCTAAGGATCATGTTTACTCCACCTTGCACATCTGTTGGGGGGCTCAGGCGGGGCTCTATGCCCGTTATGGTATTCAAAAGCAGGGCAAATCGCACAAATTGTCAGGCGTCTACAGCCAGGAAGTAGTCAAGGTAGACAGTCCACTCATGCGTGGTTTTGATGATGAATTTTTAGCACCCCATTCCCGTTATACGGAAGTCTTGGCAGAAGATATTAGGAGATTTCATAATCTAGAAATTCTATCGGATGGTCAAGATGTTGGTCTGTCGATTATTGCTAGTCGAGACATGCGTGAAGTGTATAGCTTTGGACATTTGGAATATGACCGCGATACGCTTCAAAAAGAGTATGAGCGAGATTTGTCTGCTGGGAAAAATCCACGTGTACCCGAGCATTATTTCAAACAGGATGATCCGACAACGAGACCGGCTCTATCTTGGAATTTGGCAGCAGCTCAATTTTTCAATAACTGGATTAACTACGCTGTCTATCAAGAGACACCTTATGATTGGGAAAACTTTGAGCAATCGGCTTTTTCAGCCAGTTTATAAGAGGAATTATGACCTATTCACAACAATTTCAAACAGGCAACTTGGTCCTTCCAAGTGCCTTGTTGTTTCATTTTCAAGAATTATTTCCGTCAGCTGATGATTTTTTAGTCTGGCAATTTTTCTTTTTCCAAAATACTAGCCAGTTGGAGAGCATTGCACCTAGTGAGATTGCGCAAGCGACAGGAAAAACAGTTGCAGATATCAATCGTTCCATTGAACGTTTGCAGAAAAATGGTTTATTGGAATTTAAGACCATCAATCTAGCAGGTGAGATTGAGATGATTTTTGATGCCCTACCTGCTTTAGAAAAGCTAGATAATCTTGAAATAGGCGAAGTGAAAACGGTAGAACTGTTAGAAATCAATGATTTGAAGGCCTTGGTTGATGATTTTGAGAGAGAATTAGGCCGCTTCTTATCACCATTTGAAATTGAAGATTTGCAAAAGACAATCTCAGAAGATCGTGTGTCGGTGGACTTAGTGCGGACAGCCTTGCGTGAAGCAGTATTTAACAACAAGACAAACTGGCGCTATATCCAAGCAATTTTGCGCAACTGGAGACGAGAGGGGATTACAACTCCTGCGCAAGTTAAAGCCAAAAATGCAGAAAGAGAAGCGCAACAAGTTTCTAAAAATATAACAGCCTCAGATGATTTTCTGAATGCAATGAATCTTTGGAAAGACTAGGATGGAAAAAACAAAATTATCAAAGCGGCTGGAAAAAGTCGCAAGTTTCGTACCAGAGAGTGCGCGATTAGTTGATGTGGGGAGTGACCATGCTTATCTCCCTCTTTTTTTAGTGGAAGCAGGAAAGATTGATTTTGCAGTGGCTGGTGAGGTGGTCAAAGGACCATTTGAGTCAGCTTTGAAGAATGTTCAAGAAGCGGGACAATCAGATAAGATTCAAGTTCGCTTAGCAAACGGTCTAGCTGCAGTAGAAAGTCAGGACCAGATTAGTACAGTGACCATTGCAGGAATGGGTGGTCGCCTGATTGCAGACATCTTGGAATCTGGTCAGGAAAAATTGGCTGGAGTGGAGCGATTGATTTTACAACCCAATAATCGTGAGGATGATGTCCGTACATGGTTACAGGAACATGATTATCAGCTGATTGCAGAAGTCATCTTGGAAGAAAATGATAAGATGTACGAAATTTTGGTGGCAGAGGCTGGAAAGATGAACTTGTCCGCTAAAGAATTGCGTTTTGGTCCCTACTTACAGGCTGAGTGCTCAGAAACTTTCCAGAAGAAGTGGCAGGCTGAACTCAGTAAATTGACCTGGGCTTTCCAACAAGTTCCAGAAACACATGCTGCTGACCGCTCTGCTATTTCCCAAAAAATGAAAGATATCGAGGAGGTTCTCCATGCTAGCAAGTGATGTCATCGCTAAGTATCAAGAGTTTTGTCCGCCAAGCCTTTCTATGGAAGGTGATGTGTCTGGACTGCAAATTGGCACGCTTCATAAAGCAGTTAAGCGGGTTATGGTGGCACTCGATATCCGGGAAACGACTGTGGTAGAAGCTATTGATAAGCAGGTAGACTTGATTATTGTCAAGCATGCACCGATTTTCCGTCCGGTGAAAAATTTGGTGGCTGATGACTTACAGACGCAGATTTTGCTGAATCTGGTCAAGCATGATATTGCGATCTATGTCAGTCATACGGATATTGATGTGGTTGATGGCGGACTGAATGACTGGTTCTGTGATTTGTTGGGGATTGAAGATGTGGATTATCTGCATGAGACCCAGCCTGGTCATGGAATTGGTCGTATTGGGACAGTCCCTGAGCAAACTTTGGAGGAATTGGCGCTTAAGGTCAAGTCTGTATTTGACTTGGATAGCGTTCGTTTGGTTTCATACCGTCATCAAGCCAAGCAATATGTGTCGCGGGTGGCCATTTGCGGTGGTAGTGGGCAGTCTTTCTATCATGATGCCTTGCAAAAAGGGGCTGATGTCTTGATTACAGGGGATGTTTATTACCATACTGGTCAAGAAATGTTGACACAAGGGCTTTTGGCTATTGACCCGGGTCACCATATTGAAGTTTTATTTGTTAAAAAAATTGCTGAAAAGTTGGAAGAATGGAAGCTGGCAGAAGCGTGGGAGCTGGAAATTATTCCCTCAACTGTCTCAACTAATCCTTTCCGACATCTCTAGAAAGAAGGAATGTATATGGCTTGGTTAGCTCAGCAACCGGTTGTATTGCAGGCATTTATAGCAGGATTATTTACTTGGGGTTGCACTATCTTGGGGTCTGCGATTGTCTTTTTCTTCAAGAATATCAGTCGTAGATTGCTGGATACTATGCAAGGATTTGCGGCAGGTGTCATGATTGCGGCCTCTTTTTGGTCACTTTTGGAGCCCTCTATTCGGTATGCAGAGCCACTTTATGGTCAGTTGGCTTGGGTGCCGGCAGCAGTTGGTTTTTTGGTTGGTGGTGTTTTTTTACGCTTGGTCGATGTTTTAGTACCTCACCTGCATTTGGGCAATGAACGAAAAGACGCAGAGGGTGGTAGTGCTCATGAACGACGCCACTTATCCAAAACAACCCTCTTATTTTTAGCCATTACAATTCACAATATTCCAGAGGGACTGGCAGTTGGAGTGACCTTTGGTGCCTTGGCCAATCATTTCTCACAGGCTGCTTTTATCGGTGCGCTTGGACTGGCAATGGGGATTGGTCTGCAGAATATCCCAGAGGGAGCTGCTCTATCAATCCCTATTCGGACGGACGGAAAATCGCGGAAAGAGGCCTTTTATTGGGGTTCGATTTCAGCGATTGTAGAGCCCATTGGAGCCCTTATCGGTGCTGTTGCAGTGATGTACATGGGACCTATATTACCCTATGCCCTGTCTTTTGCTGCGGGAGCTATGATTTTTGTGGTAGTAGAGGAACTGATTCCAGAGTCTCAGACAAATGGCAATACAGATTTGGCGACACTGGGGCTCATGGTAGGTTTTACCATTATGATGATAATGGATGTTGCATTAGGTTAGGAAGTCCGAATTATCGGGCTTTTTTTGATGTGACAGCCTCTATTCTTTATGTTATAATAAAATGACTATTATATTGGAAGGTATCTAACTATGAAAGGTATTATTTTAGCAGGTGGTTCAGGAACACGCTTGTATCCTTTGACACGTGCAGCATCTAAGCAATTGATGCCAATTTACGACAAACCAATGATTTATTATCCACTTTCAACCTTGATGTTGGCAGGGATTAAAGACATTTTGATTATCTCAACTCCACAAGACCTCCCACGTTTTGAAGATATGTTGGGTGATGGTTCTGAATTGGGGATTTCCCTTTCTTACGCGGTACAACCAAGTCCAGACGGTTTGGCACAAGCCTTTATCATTGGGGAAGAATTTATCGGTGATGATAATGTTGCTTTGATTCTTGGTGATAATATCTATCACGGCGCTGGCTTGACAAAAATGTTGCAACGTGCCGCTGCCAAAGAAACAGGAGCGACTGTTTTTGGTTATCAAGTAAAAGACCCAGAACGCTTTGGTGTGGTTGAATTTGATGCGGATATGAACGCTATTTCAATCGAAGAAAAACCAGAACAACCAAAATCAAACTTTGCGGTTACTGGTCTCTATTTCTATGACAACGATGTGGTTGAGATTGCTAAAAATATCAAACCTAGCCCTCGTGGTGAGTTGGAAATCACAGACGTCAACAAAGCTTACTTGGAACGTGGCGATTTGTCAGTGGAATTGATGGGTCGTGGCTTTGCATGGCTTGACACTGGAACGCACGAAAGCCTTCTTGAAGCTGCGCAATACATTGAAACTGTTCAACGTTTGCAAAATGTGCAAGTAGCTAACCTGGAAGAAATTGCTTACCGTATGGGCTACATCACAAAAGAGCAAGTCTTTGAATTGGCACAACCATTGAAGAAAAATGAATACGGACAATACTTGCTCCGTTTGATTGGAGAAGCATAATGACGGAACAATTTTTTGACAAAGAATTAGCAGGACGCCCAGTTGAAGGCATTCCAGGAATGATGGAATTCGATATTCCAGTTCGTGGTGATAACCGTGGCTGGTTTAAAGAAAACTTCCAAAAAGAAAAAATGCTACCGTTAGGTTTCCCAGAACGCTTCTTTGCAGAAGGCAAATTGCAAAATAATGTTTCATTTAACCACAAACACGCTTTGCGTGGTTTGCATGCGGAGCCATGGGATAAATATGTTTCTATCGTAGATGAAGGAAGAGTTATTGGCTCATGGGTTGACCTTCGTGAGGGTGAAACATTCGGGAACACTTACCAAACGGTGATTGATGCCTCAAAAGGGATTTTTGTACCACGTGGCGTGGCTAATGGTTTCCAAGTTTTGACAGACCAAGCGGTGTACAGTTACTTAGTAAATGATTATTGGGCACTTGAATTGAAACCCAAATATGCCTTTGTTAACTATGCAGATCCAGCTTTGGGACTTAAGTGGGAAAATCTTGAAGAAGCTCAAGTTTCAGAAGCAGATAAAAATCACCCAATGCTGAAAGATGTTAAACCGTTGAAAGCAGAAAATCTCTAAAAAAAAGAAAAAACATTTCATAAGGAAATAACATGTCAGAATTTAAAAATATTATCGTCACAGGTGGAGCTGGTTTCATCGGTTCTAACTTTGTGCACTATGTTTATAACAACCATCCAGATGTTCATGTGACTGTTTTGGATAAATTAACTTACGCTGGTAACCGTGCTAACATTGAAGCGATTCTTGGTGACCGTGTGGAACTTGTTGTTGGTGACATCGCTGACGCTGAGCTTGTTAACGAATTGGCGTCAAAAGCGGATGCTATTGTTCACTATGCGGCTGAAAGTCACAATGATAACTCATTGGAAGATCCAAGTCCATTCATCCACACCAACTTTATCGGTACTTATACTTTGTTGGAAGCGGCTCGTAAATACGATATCCGTTTCCACCATGTGTCAACTGACGAAGTTTATGGAGACCTTCCCTTGCGCGAAGACTTGCCAGGACATGGTGATGGACCAGGTGAAAAATTCACTGCTGAAACAAAATACAACCCATCATCACCTTACTCATCAACAAAAGCTGCCTCAGACTTGATTGTGAAAGCTTGGGTACGTTCATTTGGTGTTAAAGCAACAATTTCAAACTGCTCAAACAACTACGGACCATACCAACACATCGAGAAATTCATTCCTCGTCAAATCACAAATATCTTGTCAGGTATCAAACCAAAACTTTACGGTGAAGGTAAAAACGTTCGTGACTGGATCCACACAAATGACCACTCAACAGGTGTTTGGGCTATCTTGACCAAAGGTCAAATTGGTGAAACTTACCTTATCGGTGCAGATGGTGAGAAAAACAACAAAGAAGTACTTGAATTGATTCTTGAAAAAATGGGTCAACCAAAAGATGCTTATGACCACGTGACAGACCGTGCTGGTCACGATTTACGTTATGCAATCGACTCAACAAAACTTCGTGAAGAGCTCGGTTGGGAACCACAATTCACAAACTTCTCTGAAGGTTTAGAAGAAACTATCGCTTGGTACACTGAAAACCAAGACTGGTGGAAAGCTGAAAAAGAAGCGGTTGAAGCTAAGTACGCTAAGACACAGGAAGTGATTAAATAAGGAGCGCTATAAGATTTCATAGAGACTTCTATGAAATCTTATATTTAATTATGATAATGAGTACTATTTATAAAAAACTATTTCGTTTTCTTACGGTAATAATGTTGATTGTTTCCGTTCACTGGCTCATAACTGCTACGGTTCAATTGTCAGGGGCTCTTCCGATTCTGCTTTTTCTATTTGCGCTAGCTATTGTTGTTCTAATAAAATACCAAAAATTTATCAGCAAGATTTATCAACTGCTCGTTGCTTATAAGTTTTGGTTACTCATTTTGGTTATCATTTATCAGTTGGTTATTTTATTAGCCACTAATCTAATGATTCGCTCTGACTCAGCAATGGTCTTTAATGGTGCAATGAAGCTGGTAGATGCGGAAACGATTTCACTCTACTTATCGCGTTATCCCAATAATTTACTGCTGTTCCTCTACGAACGCTTTTTCTACAACTTATTTGGTATGAATGCTATCTGGGTCATGCAGGTCTTGAATATTTTTTATGCAGTTGTACCAGCTTATATGTTACATCAGATTGCAAAAAAACATTTCGATGATGTGACAGCAAATATCACCTACTTTTTCTATTTAGTCTTTCTCGGTTTCTCGCCTCAATTTGTGACGATGTACACGGACATAATGGTTATTCCGATTTTGGTTATCCAAATGCATTTTGCTTTTGAATTGTTTTACCAACGGAATTCTAGTCTAGCGTTTCTGAGTTTGAATGGGTTATTTTTTTCCTTTTTCACAGCCTTAGGTATTCTGATTAGACCAACAATCATTATTTTACCGATTGCTGTGTTTGTCGTACAACTATTTTCAAAAAATATAAAAAAATATGTAACAATTTTTGCTATCTTTCTGATTGGTTTTGGGGCATCTTATGCCACTTTAAAACTTGTTCGTGACTCCCAGAAAGAGGTTGTTCTCAATAAGGAGTATAGCATTACTGCTCTTGCTTATATAGACTTGGGACTGACCTATATCGGTACGAATCAGATCGATTTTCAAGCTGGATTGTCTACCTTTGTAACGGATGAAACGCGTGTAGATGAATATTACGATGGTCGATTCTCAAATGAAGTTGTGATGAAGGATATTAAACGCCGTTTGTCAGAATATACGCCGACTATGTTTGTGGCTCATTTGGTTCAGAAACAGGTAGGGCTGGTCCGCGATGGGACGCTTGGCTGGAATTACAAAGATGCTAGCAAAGAAGGAGCGTTTTTCATTAATCCTCTCTATGAGAAAACGAAAGATAATCGCTTTGCAGCCATGATTCGAAACTATCTCATCTACACAGATGTAGAAGGTGACCCGTACCAGTATTACCGTTACGGAATCCAGTTCATTTTTGTTTTTTTGGTGTTAGGTTTTGTTGCTCAATTTGTAACTTTTGATGAGGATAAAAAATCACAAATACTGGCACTCTCTGTCCTTGGAGGATTTTTATTTCTAATGATCTTTGAAGGTGGTAAAGGGCGTTATCTTATCCAATTTTTGCCACAAATTCTAATTCTGTCTGGCTTAGGCTATAGTAAAATGCTTTCTTTGTGTAAAGGAGTGATAAATAAATGACAGTAAACAATCCGACCTTATATATTGTTATTCCTTGTTATAATGAGGAGGCAGTATTACCTGAAACGAATCCACTGTTTCTCCAAAAATTAACACAGTTAATAACTGATAGGTTGGTATCAGAGAATAGCCGTATTGTCTATGTTGATGATGGCAGTAAAGACAAAACATGGGAGTTGATAGTAGAATATTCGCAACATCCTTTTATTGAAGGTCTTTCTCAGTCTCGTAACCGTGGACATCAAAGTACAGTTCTTGCTGGTATGATGGAAGCCAAAGAGATGGCCGATATTGTCATTACTATTGACTGTGATGGGCAAGATGATATTAATTGCATGGATGACATGATTTTGGCTTATCAAAATGGGGCAGAAGTTGTCTATGGGGTTCGTAAAAAGCGGACAACCGACACTTTTTTCAAACGTTTTACTGCAGAAGGTTTCTATCATTTGATGGAAAAACTAGGGGTGGAAATTGTCTTTAATCACGCAGATTATCGCCTTATGTCTAAGAAGGCACTAGAGGCGATGGCTGAATTTACAGAAGTTAACTTGTTTCTTCGTGGCCTAGTTCCTCTAGTTGGTTTTAATTATGCCATTGTAGAGTATGATCGCTTTGAAAGAATTGCTGGAGAAAGTCATTATCCACTCAGTAAAATGTTGGGCCTTGCTTTTGACGGGATTACTAGCCTTAGCATTAAGCCGATTCGCTTTATTACGAGTTTAGGGCTTATGACATCCATTATTTCATTTTTGTTCATCGTTTGGACGATTTTCCGTCATTTTACAGGGACTACCGTTTCTGGTTGGGCGAGTACCGTCACAGTAGTCGCCTTTATCGGTGGAATTCAACTTATTTCTATTGGTATTATTGGTGAATATATTGGAAAAATCTACCTAGAAACCAAACGACGTCCTCGCTATATTATTGATAAACGAACACAATAAAGAGAATCCTTCGGGATTCTTTTTTCAATACCTTCTAGTTGTTGTACGCACTAATTAGTGATAATATATTACCAATATAGGAGGAAAATAGTATGTATCAATCAGAATTTGAATTGGGTCTGGTGGCCTTGAATGTAAATAATATAGAATTACAAACCATGTTTTATCAGCAAGTTTTAGGTCTGGAAATTGTAGGACAGAGTGAGAGACAGGTGGACTTGGGCATGGGCCAAAAAGTCTTGGTTAGACTCATTCAGACCCAAGATCAGACCGAGGTGAAAGATGCTTATGGGCTCTATCATTTGGCTATTGTTTTGCCAAGTCGTGAGGATTTAGGCCAGATTTTCAAGCATTTCGTGGATAATAAGGTTCCTTTAGTTGGGGCGTCGGATCATGGCTATAGCGAAGCTATTTACTTGGAGGATACGGAAGGGAATGGTATTGAGATTTACCGTGACCTTCCAGTTTCAGACTGGGATATTCGTGAGGATGGTCAGATTGTGGGAATTACGGCTTCTATGGATGCGCAAGCCGTTTACAATTTGGCGCAAAATTCGGACCAAGTTTATAAAATGCCTGTTGGCAGCCGTATGGGTCATGTGCATTTGACGGGGAAAGATAGCCGAGCGACAGCGACTTTTCTGGAGCAACTCTTGAATGTAGAGGTTAAATTCTCTGTTCCAACGGGTTATTGGTTAGCTTCTGGAAATTATCATCATCACCTGGCGGTCAATGAATGGGGAGGAAAATTCTTGAAAACGCGCGAGAAACAAATGCGCGGGTTAGCCTACTTTGTTGTGGAATACAGTAATGCATTTGCCTACCAAGCCAGTCTCAAATGTACTCAAACATTAGGATTAAATCTGGAATTGGGACACCAAGAAGCTAGAGTGACCGATGAAAATGGTATTCAAATTCTCATGAAATTAGTCTAATGAATCAGGTTTCTTCTTTGCTCAATACTGCCAGAAAAGGTATAATGAAAGCAGATAAGAAGGAGGATGTCTATGGTTCGAGTGGGAAAAAATTTGAGTAAAAGTTCAACTAGTAAATTAGGGAAAGTAGCAGGTGCCTTGAACACAGTGCTGTCTGTTATTCCAGATACGGTGGCTATTGTTGGTGATATCACAGATAAGGCTGCTCCTATTGTCGATAAGCATTTGGAATACAATCGTGCCTACAAGAAAAGTTTGATTGCGGTGCCTAATTTGGTAGATGTTCCGATAGAAAGAGCTAAGGAATTGTTAGAAGAACGGAATTTGGTTGTCTTGATGATTCCAGTTAAACCTGCCGCTAAATATGCTCAGACGGACACAGATGAGGTTTTATATATGGCACCAAAATCAGGGAAAATTCAACCAGCAAGTATTGTAAAGTTGTATTTCCTGACAGAAGAAGGCAGGGCAGCTAGTCAAGTCATGGCAGATATTGAACAATTGAAAAAAGAAGCTCAGAGTAGAAAATTTCAAGAAGGCCTCAAAAAAGTAACCAATATCTTGCCGAGTAAAAAATAAGAAGTTGAGGGATTCTCAACTTCTTTTCTATTCTTTAAATTCAGCTTTAGATTTCACATCACCGTATTCTTCAGCGACTTCCTTACTGAGAATGTCGTCGTAGCTGGCGAGTTGCAAGTCTTGTCCGTATTTCTTACGGAGGGCTGTTGTCATTAGGCGGTAGGCTAGTTTGGGATTGCGAGATAGGATAGGCCCGTGGAAATAGCTAGCAAAGACATTTTTGTAGTGGAGACCTTCACCGCCGTCTTCTTTATTGTTCCCATTTCCATAAACGACTTGTCCCAGTGGTTTTTGATTTTCAGCTAGGAAAGTGCGTCCTTGGTGATTTTCAAAGCCGTAGTAGGTCTCGTCAAATTCTTGATTGTATATTTTGATATCGCCAATGTAGCGATTGTTGACTTGGTTGAGGGTGTAGTGCCCCATAATCCCCAGACCATCAATTTTTCGTCCGCTGGCTTCGGTATAATACTGTCCAAGAAGTTGGAAGCCACCACAGATAGCCAGCAACACACCTTCATTTTCAATAAAATGGCCGAGACTATCCTTTTTGCTGGGCAGATCTTTAGCCAGGATGGACTGTTCATAGTCTTGTCCGCCACCGAAAAAGGCAATGTCATAAAAGTCAGCATCGAAAGTATCCTTCAGAGAAACGATATCCACTTGAACATTAGCCCCCAGTTTTTCTGCTACATATTTGAGCATGAGAATATTGCCGTTGTCACCGTAGGTATTCATAAGATCCCCGTAGAGGTGAGCGATATTGACTGTCAGTGGAGAGTTACTTTCAGGACTTTTTAGTGAAGTATAGACCATTATTTCATCTCCTTTCCAATGGCGTTTTCTTGGGCTAAAAGCTCACGAAATTCCAGCATAGCAGTATAAGTTGCAAGGATATAGGCATGTTTGCCATCTTGCTGTTTAATAGTTTCAATAACTGATTTGAGGTCAGCTACCTGGCTAATCTTGTCTTCTGGATAGCCTGTTACACGTAAGCGACGAGCGATTTCTGAAGCGCGAACACCACCAGCATTGATCTCAGGAATGTTCATGCTGGTAATCTGCTCAAAATCTGCGTCCCAGATCCAGCTAGTGTCAATTCCGTCAGCATAGTTGGCATTGAGAAGGACAGATAAGCTAAAATCATAAGGCGCTAGCTTCATCATTTCGATGGCTTGACTGGCACCGACAGGATTTTTGATCAGCACTAGGGTACAATCCTTGTCACCGATTTTGAAGGTTTCTTGACGTCCAAACACGGCTTTACTCTTGTCAAATCCAGCCTTAATGACACTTGGTTCAATCCCAAAATAACGGGCAACAGACACGGCAGCTAGAGCATTATAGATGTTATAGAGACCACCGATATTAATGGTATAGTTTTGACCATCAATCACGAAGCTTGAAGATGTATTGGTAATCTCTATCAATTCTGTTAGCTTATAATCCAAGTCAGGACGGTGGAAATCACAGTTGAGGCAGATATAGCTGCCAAGATTAGCATAGGTATTGAGTTTGTAGTGGATAATCTGGTGGCAATGTGGACAGAGAATCCCCTCGGTATTGTAATGTGCAAGCTGTGGTTCATGCTCTTCAGTCGCAAAACCGTAGTACTGGATAGGGTTAACAGTGATCGTTGAATTGAAGAGGGGACTGTCTCCATTTGCCAGAATAGTCGCACTTGGTACCTTAGCTGCGCCATCCAAAATCATCTGGTAGGTCGTGTAGATTTCCCCATAGCGGTCCATCTGGTCACGGAAGATATTGGTAAAGACGATAAGGCTTGGTTTGATATAGTCGGTCACGCGAGCAAGGCTGGCCTCATCAATTTCTAAGACAGCAATTTTCTTACCAGATTTAGCCTTTTTTGCAGAAAGGAAAGTTGCTGTAATGCCAGTAATCATGTTGGCACCGCTGGTATTTGTAGTGACTTGACCAAAAGTTTCTGTCAGAATACCAACTGTTAAGGCAGTGGTCAGAGTTTTTCCATTTGTCCCTGTGACCACTACAATTTCATAATCTTTTGCCAAATGGTCCAAGATATCTTTATCGAATGTAAGAGCAATTTTTCCAGGCAGGGTTGTGCCACGTCCTAATTTTGATAGGATGAATTGTGAAGATTTCCCTGCTAGAATTCCTAGTAAAGTATTTATTTTCATGTTCTCATTTTATCACAAAGAATGGGGATTTTCTAGAATGGAAGTCGGACAAAGGCTTGAAAAAATGATATAATAAAGTGATTGACATTCTATAGAAGAGGACATTGTTAGAAATATGCTGAATTTACACCAACTGCTGGATTCGGGTTACTGGTCTAGCCTGGCATCGAGTCCAGGTGTTGCCTTGATTAACTTACTGGATCTGCTACTGGTTATTTTTCTGATTTATCGGATGAGTAAGGCCATTGCAGGAACGAAAATTATGACCCTGATTCGAGGAGTTTTTCTCTTTTTACTTGCGCAGGTCATTGCAAGTTTGCTGGGGTTGCAGACGATTTCTTGGTTAATGAACCAAGTGATTACCTATGGGGTTATTGCAGGAGTTGTAATTTTTGCCCCAGAATTGCGGTCGGTTCTTGAAAAATTAGGTCGAACGACGCACATCTTTACAGACTCAAGTACCAGTACAGAAGAGTCCTTGATCCAAGCCTGTCTGAAGGCAGTCAAATATATGGCTCCCCGTAAAATTGGTGCTTTGGTAGCCATTGAGCAAGCTAGAACCCTGCAAGAGTACAGGTCGACTGGTATTCCCTTAGACGCAACTATTTCTAGTGAACTGTTGATTAATATCTTCATTCCCAATACACCTCTGCATGATGGAGCAGTCGTCATCAATAGCAATAAAGTGGCAGTAGCCTGTGCCTATTTCCCACTGACTGGCAGTGCAGGAATTTCCAAGGAATTTGGGACGCGTCACCGAGCTGCTATTGGTTTGTCTGAAGTATCCGATGCCTTTGTTTTTGTTGTTTCAGAAGAAACGGGCGGTATTTCCATTGCCCACAACGGGAATTTCAAACACAATTTGAGCTTAGAAAGTTTTGAAGAAGAATTACGCCGTGTCTTGGTTTCGAATGAGCCACAAACTAAACACTGGTGGAAGCGATTTGGAGGGAAGTAAGGAGCATGCAAGATAAGATTAAAAAAATTGGTCAAGTTGCCTTGGCGACCTTAGTAGCAGTCTTCTTGTTCGTCTATGCAACGACCACCAATTATAAAAATGCTAGAATAACATCTGCTGCTGGAACTGCAACGGAGACCTACAGTTACTCGGTTACAGATGTGACGGTTAGCGTGAAGTACAATAAACAAAAGTACTTTGTGACAGGTATTGCTCCGTCGATTACGGTTGAGTTGATAGGCTCCAACAAGGTCGCTCTTCAAAAGGAAGTAGATGAAGCGACTCGTAGTTTTGAAGTAACGGCTGATTTACGAGACCTAGATCCAGGGACGCATTCGGTTCAACTGCAGATTTCTAGTTTACCGTCAGGTATCAATGCCACGATTGTTCCAACTTCCTTCAATGTGAAGATTGGGAATCGAACCAGCAAGACCTTCCCTATTGAAGGAAAAATCACACAGTCTCAGCTAGCAAGTGGCTATGTGGTATCGAAGATTGTGTTAGGAGATAATTCAGTAAAAGTAACTTCTGATGAAGATACGATTCATTCCATTGACCATGTTGAGGCAGTTGTGCCAGATGCAAGTAAGTTAGCGGATTCCTATACCGGAACAGCTACCTTGCAGGCAGTAGACGCAGAAGGAAATATTCTGCCAGTTGTCTTCTCACCTGAAACGACTTCTATTGAAGCAACATTCATTAAAAAATAAAGGAAAGTTAGGAAATCATTATGGGGAAATATTTTGGTACGGACGGTGTTCGTGGCGAAGCAAACGTTGAATTAACACCGGAATTGGCATTTAAGTTGGGCCGTTTTGGAGGCTATGTTCTCAGCCAGCACGAGATAGAGACACCTCGTGTCTTTGTGGCGCGTGATACACGTATTTCTGGTCAACTCTTGGAGTCAGCCTTGGTGGCAGGCCTCTTGTCAGTTGGGATCCATGTTTACAAACTTGGTGTTGTGGCAACTCCAGGGGTAGCGCATTTGGTTCGTACGGAAAATGCTAGCGCTGGTGTTATGATTTCTGCCAGTCACAATCCTGCTCAAGACAATGGCATCAAATTCTTCGGTGGTGACGGCTTCAAATTGGATGACGACAAGGAATTAGAAATTGAAGCCCTGCTTGATGCAGAAGAAGATACCTTGCCACGTCCGTCAGCGACTGGACTTGGTGATGTTGTGGACTATCCAGAAGGATTGCGCAAATACCAAGAATTTTTGGTATCAACTGGTCTGGAATTAGATGGTATGAAAGTCGCCTTGGATACGGCAAATGGTGCTGCTGCGACATCTGCTCGTCAAGTATTTGCCGACTTGGGCGCTGAATTGGCTGTAATGGCTGATCTTCCAGACGGTCTCAACATCAACGACGGCGTTGGTTCAACTCATCCAGAAAGTTTACAAGAATTGGTCAAAGAGTCTGGCAGTCAGATTGGACTTGCCTTTGATGGAGATGCGGACCGCTTGATTGCAGTCGATGAAAATGGTGACTTGGTAGATGGCGACCGTATCATGTATATCATAGGGAAATACCTATCAGATAAGGGACTTTTGGCGCAAAATACCATTGTGACAACGGTTATGTCAAATCTTGGTTTCCATAAAGCACTTGATCGTGAAAATATCAATAAGGCTGTGACAGCCGTTGGTGACCGCTATGTAGTTGAAGAAATGCGCAAATCAGGCTACAACCTTGGTGGTGAACAATCAGGACACGTTATTCTCATGGACTACAACACCACTGGTGATGGTCAGATGACAGCTGTGCAATTGACAAAAATCATGAAAGAAACTGGTAAGAAATTATCAGAATTAGCAGCAGAAGTGACAATCTATCCGCAAAAATTAGTCAATATCCGTGTGGAAAATAGCATGAAAGACAAGGCTATGGAAGTGCCAGCTATTGCAGCTATCATTGAAAAAATGGAAGCAGAAATGGCTGGAAATGGCCGTATCTTAGTCCGTCCAAGTGGAACCGAGCCACTCTTACGCGTCATGGCAGAAGCACCAACAGACGCAGAAGTGGATTACTATGTTGATACGATTGCGGATGTCATTCGTGCAGAAATTGGCTTGGAGTAAATGAGTGAACAATAAGGAGTGGAGAGTATAGTTCTCCCTCTTTTCTAGTGTTAGAACTTGTATTCACTAGTGAATACAGGTTCTTAGAGATGAGTTACTATTCTTTTTAGAGGAATCAAGAAAAAATGAGTATTTTAGAAGTTAAGAATTTGAGTCACGGTTTTGGTGACCGCGCAATTTTTGAAGATGTTTCCTTCCGCTTGCTCAAAGGAGAGCATATCGGGTTGGTCGGTGCAAACGGTGAAGGAAAATCCACCTTCATGTCTATCGTGACGGGACAAATGTTGCCAGATGAAGGGAAAGTGGAATGGTCTCGCTATGTGACAGCTGGTTACTTGGACCAGCATGCAAAATTAGAAAAAGGCCAGTCAGTCCGCGATATTTTGCGTACAGCTTTTGATGAATTGTTCAAGACAGAGGCCCGTATCAACGATATTTATATGTCTATGGCGGAAGAGGGGGCAGATATGGATGCTCTCATGGAAGAAGTTGGCGAACTGCAAGACCGTCTGGAGTCTCGTGATTTTTATACCTTAGATGCAAAAATCGATGAAGTAGCACGTGCACTTGGGGTCATGGATTACGGTATGGATACGGATGTGACCGAGCTGTCTGGTGGGCAACGGACCAAGATTCTCTTGGCCAAGTTGCTCCTAGAAAAACCAGATATCTTGCTTTTGGACGAGCCGACCAACTACTTGGACGCTGAGCATATCGAATGGCTCAAACGCTATCTTCTCAACTATGAAAATGCCTTTGTTCTGATTTCGCATGATATTCCTTTCTTGAATGATGTCATCAATATTGTTTATCATGTTGAAAATCAGCAACTCAATCGCTATTCTGGAAATTACTATCAATTCCAAGAAGTGTATGCCATGAAGCGTGCCCAGTTAGAAGCAGCCTATGAACGTCAACAGAAAGAAATTGCAGACTTGCAAGATTTTGTAAATCGTAACAAGGCTCGTGTGGCAACGCGCAATATGGCCATGTCTCGCCAGAAAAAATTGGATAGGATGGACATTATCGAGTTGCAGGCTGAAAAACCAAAACCAAGCTTTGATTTCAAAATGGCTCGCACACCAAGTCGCTTCATCTTCCAAGCTACAGACTTGGAAATTGGTTATGACCGTGTTTTGACCCGCCAACCGCTCAATTTGACCTTTGAACGCAACCAAAAAATTGCCATTGTCGGTGCTAATGGTATTGGCAAGTCGACCCTCTTAAAGAGCTTATTGGGAATTATTCCAGCACTTGGTGGTCAGGTAGAGCGCGGAGAATATCTTGAATTGGGCTATTTTGAACAAGAAGTGCCTGGTGGAAACCGTCAAACGCCTCTTGAAGCGGTCTGGGACGCTTTTCCAGCCCTCAATCAAGCCGAAGTACGTGCAGCGTTAGCACGTTGTGGATTAACGTCTAAGCATATTGAAAGCCAAATTCAGGTCCTTTCAGGTGGTGAACAAGCTAAAGTTCGCTTTTGCCTGCTCATGAACCGTGAAAACAATGTTTTGGTCCTTGACGAGCCGACCAACCACTTGGATGTGGATGCCAAGGATGAGCTCAAACGAGCCCTCAAAGAGTATAAAGGTTCTATTCTCATGGTGTGTCATGAACCAGACTTTTACGAAGGTTGGGTTGATGATGTCTGGGACTTTAATGAATTAGCGTAAAACATAAAATTGCAACAACCAATCCTTAATCGTTTCATACTGAAACTCTCAAGTAGCGGATACATGAGCTATTTGAGAGTTTTTTTGATTTGAAAAAGTGACGATTTTAAACAGGAATGAACATGCAAGTATAAAGATATATAAATTAACTGTTTAATATTATTTGTTTATGTGATATGATAAACAATGCACCTTCGAAGTATTTTATGTCAAATGAAACATATTTAAACATGGTAGAGGGTTGGTTAGAGAGGAGTTACTAGTAGAATTAATATGAATATTTTTGTTTTAGAAGACAGTATTGCACAGCAAAGTATAATGGAAAAAATCCTATTAGAAGTAATCACTAGTAATGGATTGGATTATGATGGTTTAGAAATCTTTGGGCGACCAAGTCAGTTACTAGAGTCTATTGTTGGGAAAGGTGCCCATCAATTATTTTTCTTGGACCTCGAATTGCATTCAGAGGTAGAAAAGGGGATTGAAGTAGCACAGAAAATACGGGCGACAGATCCCTATGCAGTTATTGTATTTGTAACAACGCATTCCGAGTTAATGCCACTTGCATTTCGTAGTCAAGTAGCTGCTTTGGACTATATAGATAAAGACCTTGAAATGGACACATTTAAGCAGAGAATAGAAGAGGTTCTGTTACGAGTCTCAAAAAATCTTGGACAGACTCCCTCCGAACATTTCTTGCAAATTGATTCTCCAAATGCAAAATTTCAAATTCCCATCAAGGATATTTTGTATCTTGAAACCTCTCCTTTACCTCATAGAGTTGTTCTGCATACTGATAAGGAGCGAATTGAATTTTGGGGAAAATTAACAGATATTGCTGCGAAGGAGCCGCGCTTGATTCAATGCCATAGGTCCTATGTTGTTAATCCTCAGAATGTCCGACATCTTGATAAAAAAAATAGAATCCTTTATTTTGACAATGGAGCATCCTGTATTGTTTCTAGAGTCAAGTTAGCAGAAATGCTAGGGGCTCTTCAGGAGTAGTAGGTGAGACAATGGAGTTTTGTTTGTTTTTAAGCTATCTGAGTTTGCTCATCAATGCGATTATTCCCATTTATTTGATTGCAAAAATTATGAAAAAACAGCTGACTCTAAAACATTATCTGATAGGAATCTCTATCAGAGTGTGTGCCAATATTTTATGTGTAGAGTTAGGTGCTTTTATTCCAATAGATTGGTATAATATATATTCTATTCCTCTGGAAATGTCCCTATTTGTGTTTCTTATCGAGCCAGGGATCGATCGAAATTTGATTGTTTTTTCAGCCCTGTTTCCATACACTTTCTATAGTCTAGTATCGCAGATTTTTTACCTTTTTCTCATTCCGGCAGTCTACTTATCAGAACAGGTTTATCTTGATAGTGGTGGGGTTAGTATTCTAGTTTCTCTACTTTCAACTGTATTTTTGCTGAGTTTTTTGCATTGGGGAGGGTATGATTTCTCACTGGTAAGTTCTGTCTTAAAAGAGGAGAAGCAAAATAAATTGTTGCTGCGGATGAATTTATCCATGATTGCTTATTATATGCTAGACCAACATTTGCTTTATGTTTCTTATAAGTACAATCGAGATACCACCATTCACAGTCAACTGGTTGTAGTTGCCTATCTCTTGATTTTTATGTTTTTTGTCAATCAATTGGACCGAACCTATCGGGAACGAATTCAAGAGCAGTTGTCCTTTCAAAAAAAGATTCAAATGGACCAATTACATGTCTACACTCAACAGATTGAAACGCTCTATAAGGAAGTACGGGGCTTTCGTCATGATTATTCAAATATTTTGCGGACCTTGAAACTAGGCATTGTTGAAAAAAATATAGCCATTATAGAAGATGTTTTTGATAGGGTGTTGAAGGACTCTAACAAACCCTTTCAGGAATCAAAATTTGAAGTGGGAAGACTGGTCAACATTCAGGAAAATGCTTTTAAGAGTTTGTTGGCTTCTAAATTTATGCAGGCAAGAGAACATGGCGTAGAAATTTCCTTAGAAATTCCAAGAGAAATCCAGCCACGAGGAATGGAGTTGATAGATTTTATACTAGTTGTGGCTAGTTTTTTGGACAATGCTATTGAAGAAGCTGCGTTAACCGAAGAAAAGAAAATTTCTTTTGCATTCTTTCAACAGGGGCAGCAGCAAGTCGTTGCAATTGAAAATTCTTGCCAAATGGAATCTAAACCAATTGCTGAACTTTACAAATACGGTAAGAGCAGTAAGGGGCAAGGTCGCGGAATTGGTCTGGTCAATGTGAAAACTATTTTAGAAAAATACCCTCAAGTCTTTTTGCGGACAACTAGTGAGGATTTTCAGTTTTGTCAGACAGTTGTTATTCATTTAGAAAATTAAGATTTGCTATGTGGAACCGGTATCACTTGATACTGGTTTTTTTATATATTAATAGATAAAAAATAGGAGAAAAAAGAAAACTACTTAACCGTTTAGGAAATGAGAGCTACAATTTAGGAAATAGATAAGCATGAGCTTCTTTATTTGGTATAATTCCAATGTCGGGTAAAGATACAAGGTAATGAAAAAATATGACCTGCCTCATTTGAAAATAGAGAATAGGTAGCAGTATCTTTAAACTGGCCATAGATTGCTTCTAGATGTGACAACCTTACTGTTGTACCTATTTTGGGGTTCTAGGTGCTACAGTAAGCTTGTCAACTAGTATTGAAAAGAAAAATAGATTCTAAGCGTTTATTATGCAAAATAAGCTATGGAAGGTATTTTCATACATGGCTAAAGATGAAGGTAGTCGGGATATGACAACTTTACTCATGTACTTGTTTTTGGGGTTACAAGTATAAGAGCAAGGTTGCCAGCTGGCTCAATGTCCTAATTTTATATTCTCCATGGAATTGAGAAGCGTAGTGGTAGCCGTTTTGGTGTACGTGGTGTGTTTAGATGTTTTAGTTTGTTTGGTGAGCTGAAAATTTGTCTAAGGTAAGATGTGTCTATAGTTTGGAGGATTGGCACATCTTACGCACCACAAATAAGATACGTCAGTCAGAGATTTATAAATAGAGCGAGTGGCTTCTGTTCATAGGCGATGAGCAGAAGTTTTTTATATCCATCTGTTTTGAACTTTTACAACTAAATCATGAAAACTCTTTCTGTTTGTGGTAAAATAGTATCAATTACTTGTTAGGAAAAGGAGACTGTATGACAGTTGATTTTAAGGCGGAAGTTGAAAAACGACGTGAAGATTTAATGGCTGATTTGTGTGCGCTTTTGGAGATCAATTCTGAGCGTGATGATAGCAAGGCAGATGCCCAGCATCCATTTGGACCTGGCCCAGTTAAGGCCTTGGAAAAATTCTTGGAAATTGCTGCGCGTGACGGTTATGAAACACGTAATGTTGATAATTACGCTGGTCACTTTACTTTTGGTCAAGGTGAGGAAGAACTTGGTATTTTTGCTCATATGGACGTTGTTCCTGCAGGTTCTGGCTGGGATACAAATCCATACGAGCCAGTTATCAAGGACGGTAAGCTCTTTGCGCGTGGTTCGTCAGATGACAAGGGTCCAACAATGGCTTGTTACTATGGCTTGAAAATTATCAAAGAATTGGGCTTGCCAGTTTCAAAACGCGTCCGCTTTGTTGTGGGAACAGATGAAGAATCAGGCTGGGGTGATATGGATTATTACTTTGCCAATGTTGGTCTTCCAAAACCAGATTTTGGTTTCTCACCAGATGCAGAATTCCCTATCATCAATGGTGAAAAAGGGAATATCACAGAATACCTTCATTTTGGTAATGAAAATGGTGGTAGCTTCACCTTGCATTCTTTCAAAGGTGGCTTACGCGAAAATATGGTTCCAGAATCAGCTACAGCAGTCTTTTCAGCAGATGTGACTACAGCAGATTTGCAGGCTAAATTGGACCAATTTACAGCAGAATACGGTATTTCAGCTAACTTGTCACAAGAAGCAAACCGCTTTAGCTTAACAGTGGTTGGTAAATCAGCCCACGGAGCTCACCCAGAAGCAGGTGTCAACGGTGCGACTTACTTGGCTAAATTCCTCAATCAATTTGACTTTGAAGGATCAGCTAAGGCCTATCTAGTTGTAGCTGCAGATGTTCTCTTTGAAGACCATGCAGGTCAACGCTTGGGTGTCGCTCACACTGATGAGCGTATGGGTTCATTGTCTATGAATGCTGGTGTCTTCAAATTTGATGAAAACCAAGCAGACAACACGATTGCTCTTAACTTCCGTTACCCACAAGGAACAGATGCTCAGGCTATCAAGGCAGAGTTGGTTAAATTGGCTGGCGTCGAGGAAGTAACCTTGTCAGTGCACGAGCACACACCTCACTATGTGCCAATGGAAGCTCCACTTGTGAAGACACTTCTTGATGTGTATGAAAAACAAACAGGTCTTCGCGGTTATGAACAGGTTATCGGCGGTGGTACCTTTGGTCGTCTCTTGGAGCGTGGTGTTGCTTATGGGGCGATGTTCCCTGGTTATACCGATACTATGCACCAAGCCAATGAATTTATTGATGTAGAAGATCTTTATCGCGCAGCAGCGATTTATGCGGAAGCAATTTACGAATTAATCAAGTAGGACATGTGCTGGTAATCAGCTAGCCAGACATAGCCTAAGTCTTTACCAACACAAATAAGCTGGGGTTTCACCTGGCTTTTTGTGCAAATTGGAGGTGATTCTATGTCAATAGAGACAATCAGACGGGCCATTATGGACGATGCAGACAATCAATCTTTTACGGCAAGAGGGATTGTTCCGCTCTTTGAAGCGCCTAAAACGTCAGGAATAGTGATTGTCGGTCAGGCACCTGGTATTCGGGCGCAGGAGTCTGGACTCTATTTTAGGGATCCTTCTGGTGACAATTTGCGAGATTGGATGGGTGTGACAGAAGAAGAGTTTTATGATTCTGGCTTGATTGCTGTTGTTCCGATGGATTTCTATTTTCCGGGTGCGGGTAAGTCAGGAGATTTACCTCCGCGAAAAGGCTTTGCTGAGAAATGGCATGGGCAAATTTTACAAGAAATGCCTGACATTGAATTGACTATGTTGATTGGACAATATGCCCAGCACTATTATCTTAAGCAGAAAAAGTCTATCAAGGTAACAGACAATGTGCGGCATTTTCATGATTTCTTGCCAGACTATTTTCCCCTTGTTCATCCCTCTCCTCGTAACAATATTTGGCAGGCCAAAAATCCTTGGTTTAAACAAGAGGTGTTGCCAAGTTTGAAAGGGCGAGTTGCAGCGATTCTTAGGGGCTAGGTAAAGGAGGATGTGATGAAGAAATGGATATGGTTTTGTAGCCTGTTACTAGGTACATGTTTTCTGTTTGCTGACCTAAGGGTGAGCGCCAGTGTGCCAGAGAGGCCGATTGGAACGACTGTCTTGGATGAAACAGGCATTTTATCACAGGAGACGATTGACACTATCGACCAAGAAAATCGTAGTTGGGAGGAAACTGACCAACAACTGCAAATTGGTGTTTACATAACAGATCATCTGACAGAGAGCTTGGAAAGTCAGGCCAATGCTACTTTTCGTAAGTGGCAGGTTGGATTTTCAGGTACCAATAATGGTGTCCTCCTCTTTATGGCTTTAGAGGACAGAAAATTTCGTCTTGAGACGTCGGATAATGCAGCCACTATACTGACAGACGTAGAAGCCAAGAGTATTTTAGAAGCCGCTCGCACCTTTTTCCGAGAAGAGGATTACGATGGTGGTATAGGCTTTATTGTAGATGCCATTGGCGATGAGTTTTACGGGACAGATCGAGCCCAAACTCGGTTACAAGAGTTTGAGGAAGAAAATGATGATATCGCTGGCACTATCTTGTTTTTCATTATTATGGGGGTTGCCATTGTCATTTACTTTATAGGAAAAGGTGGTGGCCGTGGTGGTGGTTCGGGTTCGGACCTCTTGTGGTGGCTCTTGCTGTCTTCTTCCAATTCCTCTCATTCCTCCTATGACTCAGATCATGATTCTTGGTCTGGTGGCGGAGATTGGTCCGGAGGCGGCGGAGGAGGTGGTGGAGCCTCATCTGGCTGGTAAATATGTGAGACTGCAAGGAAGCAGTTCAGAAAGGAACTTTTATGAATAAAAAATTATGGTATATTTTAATTCCACTTGCTCTTATCCTTTTCTTAGGAATAGGAGCGGTCGGGCAGTACAATGGTTTGGTAGATAGCCAGACAGAAGTAGAAACAGCTCAAGCAAATGTGGATACGCAATTGCAACGTCGTTATGACTTAATTCCAAATGTGGTTTCAGCAGTCAAGGGAGCTATGGAGCATGAGACAGAAGTCTTCACTGCTATTGCAGATGCACGTGCAAAGATTGGTTCTGCGAGCCGCAATTCAGAAGAATACAAAGAAGCTCAAACCCAGTTGGATTCCGCAGTATCTCGTTTGTTGGTCTTGACGGAAAATTATCCGCAGTTAAATTCCAACCAGCAGGTTTCAGAATTGATTACGGAGCTAGAGGGAACGGAAAATCGTATCCTAGTAGCTCGTAAAGACTACAATACCGTTGCCTCTGTCTACAATAAGAAAATTCGTCGCTTCCCAGCTAGCCTTTACGCAGCAGCCTTCGGTTTTGAGAAAGTTGACTTGTTTGAAGCGACCAAAGATGCAGCAACAACCGTACCAAAAGTTGATTTTGGAAAAGACTAATGATATTTATACAGTGAATTTGTTTTACAAAGAAATAGAAAATCATACAAAAAACACTCAAGATAGTGATAAAAAACTATTCTTGGGTGTTCTTTTTTAACTATTGCAAATGTAAATGGAAAGAATCGAGATACGATTTACTATTGGTAACTTGCGTCAAGCAATTCTTGGAATTGTTGTTCCAATTCTTCTAGTGCTTTGATAGAACGTGCTTGGCGAATCAATTTTACAAAGTGTAAGCCAGCTTTTTTAAATTCTGCACGATTTGAGTGAGCACTATACACTTCAAATTCTACTTTTTCAACAAGTTCATCTTGTTTAGCTTTGATGGCTTTAAAATTAGAATTTTTTCTGACATGAATACGAGACCAATCATAGTTATTGTACGGTGCATTAGCGCTTACGACCGTTGATGATACAGTTACTGCAGTCAATACTGCAAGTGCACATGAAAAATAATTTTTTCATGATTTTCCTCCATATTTTTTTCCTAACTAGATAGGTAACCTTATCATAACATAGTCGTGATGGGTCTTCTATGGATGTTTTTATAAAATATTATATCTCTTTTTTCTTAAAAAGGTAAAGAAAACAGTAAGGGAGCATTTTTGGAAGATAAAAAGAGGCTTGTATCTGTGCAAAACGAGCCTCTTTTAAAGGATATTTATAAAAATGTTTATTTCCCAAGACAGAATTGGCTAAAAAGCTGAGTGATGAGTTCGTCAGGGGCAGCATCACCAGTGATTTCGCCCAGTATTTGCCAGCAACGGGTCATATCTACTTGAAGTAGATCAACAGGCATTCCCATTTCGAGGCCGTCATTGACAGCTTGGAGGGCTTGTACGGCTTGTTCAATTAGAGAAATATGACGCGCGTTAGAAAGATAGGTGGCGTCCTGTTCGACTAAGCCAGCATTTTCAAAGAAGAGTTGATTGATGGCCTCTTCGATTTGGTTGATATTTTGATTTTCCAAGACAGAAATACGAATGACTTCTTCTGGCAGTTCATGCACTTCAATCTTTTCTTCAAGGTCTGTCTTATTGAGGAGGACAATGCGACGTGTCATTTCTGAAATGGCCAAGAGTTGGCGGTCTTGCTCGGTCAAGGGCTCTGCTGCATTGAGAACGAGGAGGACCAAGTCAGCATCGGCTAGGGCTTGACGAGAGCGTTCAACACCGATTTTTTCGACAATATCTTCCGTTTCTCGGATACCAGCCGTGTCGATGAGTTTGAGTGGGAACCCATTAATGTTGACGTATTCTTCGATAATATCGCGCGTGGTTCCTTCGATATCTGTTACAATCGCCTTATCTTCGCGGAGAAGATTGTTAAGAAGGCTTGATTTTCCAACATTTGGACGACCGATGATAGCAGTGGAAATACCTTCGCGGAGGATTTTGCCTCGGCGAGCTGTTCGGAGGAGATTTTCCAAAAGAGTCTGGAATTCCATGGTTTTTTCACGCACAATTTCTGTTGTTGCTTCTTCAACATCGTCGTATTCAGGATAGTCAATATTTACTTCGACTTGGGCCAAGGTATTGAGAATTTCCTGACGGGTATCATTGATGAGTTTGGAGAGAGAGCCATCTAGCTGTTTGACAGCATTGTTCATGGCTTTGTCAGTCTTGGCGCGAATGATGTCCATGACTGCCTCAGCTTGGGTCAAGTCTACACGTCCGTTTAGAAAGGCACGCTTGGTAAATTCCCCTGGTTCAGCCATACGTGCTCCTTGGCGAATGAGGAGTTGCAAGATTTCATTGGTGATCGCAATCCCGCCGTGGGTGTTAATCTCGATGACATCTTCACGTGTAAAGGTTTTTGGTGCCTTCATGACAGATACCATAACCTCATCCAAGATCTCGTTTTTATCTGGGTCAATGATATGACCATAATTGATGGTGTGACTAGGAAGAGAATGGATATCTTTGCCTTTAAAAACCTTGTTTGCGATATCGAATGCTTGGCTACCTGATAGTCGGACAATCCCGATTGCTCCCTCACCAAGCGGAGTTGAAATAGCAGTAATTGTGTCAAATTCTTTTGTAATGCTCATAAGTTTTCCTTTATTTTATCCTCTCCATTGTAGCGCAAAAAAGTCTGGTCTGCAAGATTTTGAGGTTGGTGCTGAAAGTACTTTCAGAGAAATACTTGAAGAAAAGAAATTGTAAAACTAAAATCTAAACGACTGAAAGCTCTTGCAGAAACAGGAGCTTGTATTTATAATAAAAATGTAAACGCTAACAAATACAAAATAAGGAGGAAGAAATGACAAGATGGACCAAAGAAGCACTGATTGAAGCTGTTCAAGGTGGCATCATCGTTTCTTGTCAAGCTTTACCAGGTGAGCCTTTGTATACTGAGGCTGGTGGTGTCATACCACTCCTTGCAAAGGCGGCAGAAGAAGGAGGGGCAGTCGGTATTCGGGCAAATAGTGTTCGAGACATTAAGGAAATTCAAGCTGTGACAGATTTGCCGATTATCGGAATTATTAAGAAAGATTACCCGCCCCAGGAACCTTTTATCACGGCAACAATGACCGAAGTAGACCAGTTGGCACAACTCAAGCCAGCTGTGATTGCCATGGATTGTACCAAACGGGAACGCTATGATGGCTTGGAAATCGCTGACTTTATCAAACAGGTCAAGGAAAAATATCCAGAACAGCTTCTCATGGCGGATATTTCAACATTTGACGAAGGTCTAGCAGCCTTTGAAGCGGGAGTGGATTTTGTAGGACCGACCTTGTCTGGCTATACTTCCTACAGTCCTCAAGTTGACGGACCAGATATTCCTCTGATTGAACGCCTCTGTCAAGCAGGCGTTGACGTCATCGCAGAAGGAAAAATCCACACGCCAGCACAAGCTAAGCAAATTCAAGACATTGGTGTATGCGGAGTTGTCGTCGGTGGCGCTATTACCCGACCAAAAGAAATTACCCAACGTTTTGTGGCTGGGTTGAAGGGGTAAATAAACAGTTTAACTCAAAAAATGGAGGACAATCTATCGAGAAAATTCTAGGAACTATTACATAACGGTCTATAAACATATTATTCAAAGGAGTTTCACATGAAAACGAAAAAACTTGTTTTATCAATGTTGGCAGGTGTGGCAGCCTTGTCTTTGGCAGCTTGTGGTAGCTCATCAAATGCTACTAAAGATAGCAAATCAAGTCCAGCAGATTCTTCTAAGACAGAAATCACTTGGTGGGCATTCCCAGTCTTTACCCAAGAAAATGCGGATGACGGTGTTGGTACCTATGAAAAATCAATCATCGCAGCATTTGAAAAAGCCAATCCAGACATTACTGTAAAACTGGAAACCATAGACTTTACATCAGGTCCTGAAAAAATTACTACTGCCATTGAAGCAGGTACAGCTCCAGACGTTCTTTTTGATGCACCAGGTCGTATTATTCAATATGGTAAAAATGGCAAGTTAGCAGAATTGAATGATCTCTTTACAGATGACTTTGTCAAAGATGTTAACAATGACAATATCATTCAAGCTTCTAAGGCAGGGGACAAAGCCTATATGTATCCAATCAGTTCGGCTCCATTCTACATGGCCTTGAACAAGAAAATGCTGAAAGATGCTGGTGTTCTTGACCTTGTAAAAGAAGGTTGGACAACTGATGATTTTGAAAAAGTGTTGAAAGCTTTGAAGGATAAAGGTTACACACCAGGTTCCCTCTTCTGTAATGGTCAAGGTGGTGACCAAGGTTCACGTGCCTTCTTAGCAAACCTCTATAGTGGCACAATCACAAACGCAGAAGTTACAAAATATACAACTGACGAATCAAACATGGTCAAAGCCTTGGGAAAAGCTGCTGATTGGATTAAAGATGGCATGTTGATGAATGGTTCTCAATTCGATGGTTCTGCTGACATCCAAAACTTTGCAAATGGACAAACTTCATTTACCATTCTTTGGGCTCCTTCATTTATCGGAACTCAAGGACAATTATTGAAAGCGAGTGGAGTGGAAGTTGTTGAAGTACCTTACCCTTCTGATGAAGGCAAACCAGCCCTTGAATATTTGATTAACGGCTTTGCAGTATTTAACAATGGCAAAGAAGAAAAAGTAGCAGCTGCTAAGAAATTTATCCAATTCATCGCAGACGATAAAGAATGGGGTCCAAAAGACGTAGTTCGTACAGGCGCCTTCCCAGTTCGCACTTCATATGGTAAATTGTATGACACTGAACGCATGGAAACAATCAACACTTGGACACAATACTATTCTCCATACTACAATACTGTTGATGGTTTCGCAGAAATGCGTACACTTTGGTTCCCAATGCTTCAATCTGTATCAAATGGTGATGAAAAAGCTGAACCAGCTTTGAAGACCTTTACAGAAAAAGCAAATGAAACCATGAAAGCTAAGTAATCCTATTCCCCCCTTTCTCGGTTCCTAGGGAAAGGGGGCTTTTTCAAAAAAATAAAGCGAGGTGTTCCTTGTGCGCGTAAGCAAGATAAAATTGAGAGAAACACTTGTATCATATGCCTTCTTGGCACCAATCTTACTTTTCTTTACCGTATTTGTCTTAGCTCCTATGATAATGGGATTTATTACTAGCTTTTTCAAATACACGATGACTGAATTTACCTTTATTGGGTTAGATAATTATAGTCGGATGTTTCATGATGAGATTTTCCTTAAATCTTTGAAAAATACGCTGATTATTGTAGTGGGGTCAGTTCCGATTGTTGTCTTTTTCTCACTCTTTGTGGCTTCACAAACGTATGAGAAGAATGTGATTGTTCGTTCCTTTTATCGTTTTGTCTTCTTCCTTCCAGTTGTTACAGGTAGTGTTGCCGTAACAGTTGTTTGGAAATGGATTTACGATCCACTATCAGGTATTTTGAACTTCATTTTGGAGTCTGGTGGTATTATTTCACAAAATATCAGCTGGTTGGGGGATAAACAGTGGGCCTTGATGGCGATTATTCTCATTCTTTTGACGACATCAGTTGGGCAACCGATTATTCTTTATATTGCTGCAATGGGAAATATTGATAATTCCCTCTGTGAAGCAGCGCGCGTGGATGGTGCGACAGAACGTCAAGTATTTTGGAATATTAAGTGGCCAAGTCTTTTGCCTACAACACTTTATATTGCTATTATCACTACCATAAATTCTTTCCAATGTTTTGCCCTTATTCAGCTCTTAACTTCTGGTGGGCCAAACTACTCAACCAGTACCCTCATGTACTACCTTTATGAAAAAGCCTTTAAGTTGTCAGAATACGGCTATGCCAATACTATGGGTGTCTTCCTAGCAGTATTGATTGCCATTATTAGTTTTGCCCAATTCAAGATTTTGGGTAATGATGTTGAATACTAGAAAGGAGCTCGATATGAAGAAAAAAACTTCACTTTTTGATATTGTTTCTTTGATAATTTTGGCTCTTTTGACAGTTTTCTTTATTTTCCCATTTTATTGGATTTTGACGGGGGCTTTTAAGGCACAGCCAGCGACCATTGTCATTCCACCACAATGGTGGCCAGCCCAGCCAACCATGGAAAATTTTGAAAAACTAATTGTACAAAATCCTGCCTGGCAGTGGTTGTGGAATAGTGTCTTCATTTCCTTAGTAACCATGATTTTGGTCTGTGTGACTTCAGCTTTAGCTGGATATGTCTTGGCTAAAAAACGTTTCTACGGTCAAAAACTTCTCTTTTCACTTTTCATTGCAGCTATGGCCTTGCCTAAACAAGTTGTCTTGGTTCCCTTGGTTCGTATTGTGAATTTCATGGGCATTCACGATACACTGGCAGCGGTTATCCTACCATTAGTTGGTTGGCCGTTCGGTGTCTTTCTCATGAAACAGTTTAGTGAAAATATCCCAACTGAGCTCTTGGAATCAGCAAAAATTGATGGTTGTGGTGAATTGAGAACCTTTGTCAGTGTTGCTTTTCCAATTGTTAAACCAGGGTTCGCAGCTCTAGCAATCTTTACCTTTATCAACACTTGGAATGATTACTTTATGCAGTTGGTTATGTTGACTTCACGTCAAAATCTGACTATTTCGCTCGGTGTGGCAACGATGCAGGCTGAAATGGCGACCAACTATGGTTTGATTATGGCGGGTGCAGCTCTGGCAGCAGTGCCAATCGTGACTGTATTCCTTATCTTCCAAAAATCATTTACACAAGGTATTACCATGGGAGCGGTTAAAGGATAGGAAGAGAGAGGAACAGTTTATGATATTTGATAATTTAGAAAATCTGAAGATGTATAAGGGGCTTCATCCTGATTTAGATACAGCTATTGATTATATTGATAACAATGACTTATCGCTTTTAGATTTTGGTAGCTATCAAGTAGACAGAGATAAAGTTTTCTTCTTTGTACAAAAAAATGTCACTAATACAGAAGTTTCCCATGAATTTGAATACCACGAATCTTATTTGGATCTGCATTTTTTACGGAAGGGAAAAGAGCTTGTCAAATTTGGTATTGGCTTTGAAGAACAGTGCCAAGCTTATGATGGAGATAGGGACTTTGCATCAGCTACTTGCGAATATGCAGTAGATTTTGAATTGGACTCAGAGCATTTTGCCCTCTTTATGCCAGGGGAATTGCATCAACCAAATCTGCGTTTGGATGGTTATGAAAATGTAGAAAAGTGTGTCTTTAAGGTATTATTAGACTAGTCTTGATTGGAGGAAACGATGAAAGTGAAAATAGATAAAATGTTCAAAAAAATATTTTCTGTTGACAATCGCTTTATGCGTTTTTGTGAACGAATATTAGACCTTCTTGTTCTGAATCTTCTTTTCATTTTTACTTGTCTTCCACTTGTGACGATCGGTATTGCTAAGATGAGTCTGTATCAGGTCTTATTAACTCTGAGAGAAGAACAGCATGTGGCAGTGTTGCCGAGTTATATTACAGCAGTTCGAGCCAATAGCAAGCGCGGCTTACTCTTGGGGTTAGGAGAAGTGACGGTCATCTTGGTTTGTCTCCTGGATATGAGGATTTTGGGGCAACTAGGCAACGGACTTGGTCAGGTCTTGCGTTTAGTATGTATTGCCATGCTATTCTTGCTATTGATGACTTCCTTTTACCTTTATCCTCTAGCGCTACGAGACCAGTCACCTTATTTCGTTTTAATAAAGAAAGCCTTTTTGCTAACTTGTCTGAATTTCCCCTGGTCTTTTCTCATGGTGGGAATACTCGGCTTAATTTATTTGATTTTATACAGTTCATTGCTGACATTTCTTTTGGGAATGAGTATCTTAATTCTCATTGGATTTGCAGCCTTGGGCTATGCCTATATGTCTTTCATGGAAAGATTAGTTGAAAAATATTTGACTTTAGGATTTAGAATGGAGTAACAATGAAAAATTTATCTAAATACCACGGCGTATTACCAGCTTTCTACGCTTGTTATGATGAAGCTGGTGAGATTAGTCGCCAAGGTGTTCGTACCTTGACCCAATATTTTATTGATAAGGGGGTACAGGGGCTTTATGTAAATGGTTCTTCTGGGGAGTGTATCTACCAAAGTGTGGAAGATCGTAAGATTGTTTTGGAAGAAGTGATGACACTTGCCAAGGGGAAATTAACTATTATTGCTCACGTGGCTTGCAACAATACTAAGTATAGTATTGAATTGGCCAAGCATGCAGAAAGTTTAGGTGTAGATGCCATTGCTGCCATTCCGCCGATTTATTTTCGCCTGCCCGAGCATGCCATTGCAGCCTATTGGAATGCGATTTCAGAAGCAGCGCCAAATACAGACTTTGTCATTTACAATATTCCTCAGTTGGCTGGAGTTGCCCTAACCCCTAGTTTGTATAAAGAAATATTGAAAAATCCACGCGTTATCGGTGTGAAAAATTCATCTATGCCTGTGCAAGATATTCAAACTTTTGCCAGCATCGGTGGTCCAGACCATCTAGTCTTTAATGGGCCAGATGAACAATTCTTGGGTGGTCGTCTTATGGGTGCTCAAGCAGGTATTGGTGGTACTTATGGTGCTATGCCAGAGCTTTTCCTCATGTTAAACAAACTCATTGCCGATAAGGACTTGGATAAGGCGCGTGAATTGCAATTTGCGATTAATGATATTATCGCGGTCTTAGTGAGTGGTCATGGCAATATGTACGGCATTATTAAAGCTGTTCTCAAAACAAATGAAGGCTTGGAACTTGGAGGCGTTCGTTCTCCATTAGCGAATCTGATTGACGCGGATCAGGAGATTGTCGAAAAGGCAGCAGCTATGATTCGTCAAGCAAAGGAAACTTTCTGTTAAGTTAGAAAGTGAGGTGTATCATGAAAGTTTACGTCGCAATTGATATCGGCGGTACCAGTATAAAATACGGCCTCATAGATGAAGAAGAAAATCTCGTGGAGGGACATGAAACGCCAACTCAGGCTTACTTGGGTGGTCCTCATATTCTCGAAAAGGTAGCGAGCATTGTTGACTCTTATAGGAAAGTCCATGAAGTTTTGGGGATTTGTATCTCTTCAGCGGGGATGGTAGATCCTGATAAGGGAGAAATTTTCTATGCTGGACCCCAAATTCCAAATTATGCAGGAACTCGTTTCAAGCATGATTTGGAGGAACGTTTTGATTTGCCTTGCGAGATTGAAAATGATGTGAATTGTGCTGGTTTAGCAGAAGTGATGTCAGGAAATGCTATGGGGGCTAAGATCGCAGTGTGTTTGACAGTTGGAACTGGTATAGGTGGCTGTCTGGTCATTGATAAGCAGGTGTTCCATGGTTTTAGCAATTCAGCTTGCGAGGTGGGGTATATGCATTTGCCAGGAGGAGCTTTCCAAGATTTGGCGTCCACATCAGCCTTGGTGAAATACGTTGCAGACAGACATGGGCAAAGTTTGGAACATTGGAATGGCAAGCGCATTTTCCGTGAAGCAACGGAAGGTAATCCTTACTGCATTGAAGGGATTGACCGCATGGTGGATTATTTGGCACAAGGAATTGCCAATATCTGCTATGTAACCAATCCGCAGAAAGTGGTTCTGGGTGGCGGAATTATGGCACAAGAAGCCCTTCTCAAACCCAAAATTCAAGTAGCTGTCAACAAGTATCTGGTATCTAGCCTAGCTGATAAGACAGAACTTACCTTTGCACATCATCGCAATACAGCAGGCATGTTTGGAGCGTATTACCATTTCAAAATGCAGCAGAAAAATAGAAAATGAAGTCCAAATGGGCTTCATTTTCTTGTACGTTTATAGGGTTTGGTCCAGTAGCTATTGAAAATTTCCTCCTTGCGAGGGCGGTCGATTTCACGGAAGTGAGCATAGAGGATATCCAGTAGGATCAGCATAGGGAATTGTGGGGAAATACGATTTCCGTAATTCAGATGGTGAACAGAAGCCAGTTTGACATTTTCTGTTAAAGATTTAGTTTCAAGTGGAGGAGCAGTAGTTAGCAAAACAGTTTTTGCTCTCATCTCTTGGGCAGAAAGGAGGCTATCAATGACGGACTTTGTTTCTCCTGAAAGGGAAAATCCGATGACTAAACACCTCTCATCCAAAATGCTAATGGTCCATGAAAAACTATCTTGATCTGTCAAGGCTTCGCAAACCACCCCTAGTCGCATGAGGCGGAGCTTGAATTCGCGGGCAACGAGACCAGATGATCCAAGACCGAAGAAATAAACTCGTTCGGCGTCTTCCACCATATTGGCAATACGCTGGATTTGATCTTCATCAATCATCTCTTGGGTTTGCGCAATCAGTTCTTCATAATCATAGAAAACGCGACGAGTCAGCTCTTTTTCCATTTGCAGAAGAGAAGTTTTGGCCAAGTCTTCCAATTCTTTTTGGTACTGAAAAAGAAAGGCGCGGTAGCCTGAAAAATCACATTTTTTAGCAAAGCGAGTAAGAGCAGCTTGGGAAATGTGCAAGCGCTCCGCAACAGCCTGTGAGGACAGATCCTTGTCCGATTTGCCCGCTTCTAAAAAATAATCTGCAATACTGGTTTCCAAATCTGTGAAATATTCTTTTTGTCGGTTGATAGTAGAGAAAATACTCTGTGAAAAATTCATTGGTATGCCCTTTTTTCTAGTTTACAAGCAGATTATACCACAAGTTGAGAAAACTTGTAACCGTTTTATTGTCCCGTGGAAATCAATTCAAATTTGTGGTAGAATAAACCTAGCCAAAACAAAAGGAGAATAGAATCTAATGTCAAACTTGAAACAACAAGTCGGAATCAAAGCAGCTGAATTTGTCACAGACGGTATGATTGTTGGTTTGGGAACAGGCTCAACCGCCTACTATTTTGTAGAAGAAATTGGTCGTCGTATCAAGGAAGAAGGCTTGCAAATTACAGCAGTAACGACATCTCATGCAACCTATGCCCAAGCAGAAGGTCTAGGAATTCCGCTGAAAGCCATTGACGAGGTGGAGTTAGTTGACTTGACAGTAGACGGTGCAGATGAAGTGGATGGTCACTTCAATGGTATCAAGGGTGGTGGAGCAGCCCTCCTGATGGAAAAAATTGTAGCCGTTAACAGCAAAGACTGTATCTGGATTGTCGATGAATCCAAGGTTGTAGAAACGCTGGGGACTTTCAAACTGCCAGTTGAAGTGGTACAGTACGGTGCTGCAAATCTTTTCCGCAAGTTTGAAGCCAAAGGCTACAACCCAAGCTTCCGTGAAAAAGATGGACAACGTCTGATCACAGATATGAAGAACTATATCATTGACTTAGATTTGAAAAAAATTGCTGACGCGGAAGCCTTGGCAACAGAATTGGACCACACAGTAGGTGTTGTAGAGCACGGTCTCTTCATTGGATTGATTTCAAAAGTGATTGTCGGCTATCCTGATGGACCAAAGATTTTAGAAAAATAAGCAAATGAACTATCAAGAAAGTTTGGCCTGGATTCACAGTAAATTAAAATTTGGCATGAAGCCGGGTTTGAAGCGGATTAACTGGCTCTTGCAAGAGCTCGGCAATCCTCAAGACCGTATCAAGGCTGTTCATATCGTGGGGACAAATGGTAAAGGCTCTACAGTGGCTAATTTGCAGCATATTCTAACAGCAAGTGGCTACAAAGTGGGAAGTTTTACCTCTCCCTATATTGTCGAATTTCGTGAACGGATTTCTGTTGACGGGCAGATGATTTCAGAGGAAGAGTTGATTGGCCTGGTTGACCGCTTGTATCCTATCGTAGAGCGATTGCCTCTGGAAACTGGACTAGATCCAGCTACTGAGTTTGAGATTATCACCGCCATGATGTTTCTCTATTTTGCGGAAATTCAGCCAGTTGACATCGTTTTGGTGGAAGCAGGACTGGGAGGTCGCTTAGACTCGACCAATGTTTTTCAGCCCCTAGTCGTAGTTTGTCCTTCCATTGGACTTGATCATCAAAATATCTTGGGAGACAGCTACACAGAGATTGCCCGTGAAAAAGCTGCGGTCATCAAAAATGGTGCGCCTTTTATCTTTGCGACAGAGCGGGAAGATGTTGGTCAAGTATTCTTGGAAAAATGCCAGGAAACAGGCAGTGCCATTTATCAGCTATACAAGGATTTTTCTCTAGTTGATCAGACGTATGAAGAGGAAGAACAAGTCCTTTTGACGGATGTCCGTCTTGGGCTTCCGGGACATCATCAGGTGGAAAATGCTGCGCTAGCTATTCGCGTCAGCCGATTATTAGCCGAGAAAGGCTATGAGAAGATTAGCTCAGCCACCATCAAAGAAGGCTTGGCTACCAGTCGCTGGGTGGGACGGACGGAATTGCTCGCTCACAATCTGATGATTGATGGTGCTCATAATAATGAGTCCATTCAGGCACTCTGTGATTTGTTAAAAGCAGACTATGCGGATAAGAAGCTGAAAATCTTGTTTGCTGCGATTGATACTAAGCCGACAGACCAGATGATTGCTCAGTTGGAGCAGGTTGGGCAGGTGACAGTGACGAGCTTTGACTATCCCAATGCAGTGCCCCTAGAAAAATATCCTACTCACGTCGGCCGTGTGGCGGATTTCCATCAGTGGTTAGACCAAGTACAGTCTCTTGCGGACAATGAGTTTGCCATTGTCACAGGCTCGCTCTATTTTATCTCGCAAGTTAGGGCTTATCTGCTTCATGCATAGAAAAAGAAAGAGTGGTAGATATTGTCAGCCACTTTTTAAAATCACCTAAAATTTAATTTATGAAAATGCTACCAATTCAGTCCTGCGTATTGTTCGGATTTATGGTATAATGAAAGTAATTTCACTCAAAGGAGAAGAAAATGTCAACTTTTGATCGTATTCACTTGGTTGTCTTGGATTCAGTCGGAATCGGTGCTGCGCCAGACGCTAATAACTTTGTCAATGCTGGGGTGCCAGATGGAGCTTCAGATACACTAGGCCACATTTCGAAAACAGTCGGTCTTGAAGTGCCAAACATGGCTAAACTTGGTCTTGGAAATATTCCTCGTCCCCAAGCTCTTCAAACCGTTCCAGCCGAGGAAAATCCGACTGGTTACGTGACAAAATTAGAAGAAGTATCATTGGGTAAAGACACCATGACTGGTCACTGGGAAATCATGGGTCTCAATATTACTGAGCCATTTGATACTTTCTGGAATGGATTTCCAGAAGAAATTTTGACTCAAATCGAAAAATTTTCAGGTCGGAAAGTCATTCGTGAAGCCAACAAACCTTACTCAGGAACAGCTGTTATTGATGATTTCGGTCCTCGGCAAATGGAAACAGGCGAGTTGATTATCTATACATCTGCTGACCCTGTTCTGCAAATTGCAGCTCATGAAGAGATTATTCCGCTTGAAGAGCTCTATCGTATTTGTGAGTTTGCGCGCTCCATCACTTTGGAACGTCCAGCTTTACTTGGTCGTATCATTGCGCGTCCGTATGTTGGTACTCCAGGCAATTTCACTCGTACATCAAACCGTCATGACTATGCTGTGTCACCTTTTGAAGACACAGTTCTCAACAAATTGGACCAAGTTGGTATTGATACTTATGCGGTTGGTAAGATCAATGATATTTTCAATGGTTCAGGTATCAACCATGACATGGGACACAATAAAAATAACAACCACGGTGTGGATACACTCTTGAAAACAATGGGACTTGCTGAGTTTGAAAAAGGCTTATCATTTACGAACTTGGTAGACTTTGATGCTAACTTTGGTCACCGTCGTGATGCCCATGGTTACCGTGATTGTTTGCACGAATTTGACAACCGTTTGCCTGAAATTATTGCAGCTATGCGTGAAAATGACTTGCTTTTGATTACAGCTGATCACGGAAATGACCCAACATATGCTGGTACAGACCATACTCGTGAATACATTCCGCTCTTGGCTTACAGCCCAGCCTTCACAGGAAATGGTGTTATTCCACAAGGACATTTTGCAGATATTTCAGCCACTATTGCTGAGAACTTTGGTGTGGACACAGCCATGATTGGTGAGTCATTCTTGAACCAACTACAATAAAATCCGTTTGATAGGAGAGAACCAATTGGAAAAAGTCACTATCTATCACAATCCCAACTGTGGTACATCGCGTAATGTTTTAGCCTTACTTCAAGCATGTGGGCTGGAGGTTGAGGTTATTAACTATTTAGAAACGCCTCCGACAGAAGAAAAACTTAAGGAGTTGCTAGCTCAAATGGAAATAACCGCCAGAGAGTTACTACGTACGAATGTACCACCTTATGAAACCTTAGGTTTATCAGATGAATTAAAGGAAGATGCTATTATTTCCGCCATGATGACAGAGCCGATTTTAATCAATCGTCCCATTGTTGTCACTAGTAAGGGAGTAAAACTTTGTCGTCCATCCGAGGCCGTTCTAGAGATTTTACCTGTACAAATGATGGAAGATTTTGTGAAAGAAGATGGTGAAGTCATTTCAAAACCAGCCTATTGACAGACATTATACATTATAGTAAAAAAGGATATACATAACATGACACTTTTAGAAAAAATTTATGAAACACGTGATTTCTTGCAAGTAAAAGGCATTACGGAGCCAGAATTTGGTTTGATTTTGGGGTCAGGCCTTGGTGAATTAGCCGAAGAAATCGAAAATGCTATCGTGGTTGACTATGCCGATATTCCAAACTGGGGCCGTTCAACAGTTGTTGGGCATGCTGGTAAGTTGGTTTATGGTGACTTGGCTGGTCGCAAGGTATTGGCTCTTCAAGGGCGTTTCCATTTCTACGAAGGAAATCCGATGGAAGTTGTAACCTTCCCAGTTCGCATTATGAAAGCACTTGGCTGCCACAGTGTACTTGTAACCAACGCGGCTGGTGGTATCGGCTACGGTCCGGGTACCCTTATGCTCATCAATGACCACATCAACATGACAGGCACCAATCCACTGATCGGTGAAAACTTGGAAGAATTTGGTCCACGTTTCCCAGATATGTCGAAAGCCTATACACCCGAGTACCGTCAAGTTGCCCATGAAGTAGCAGACAAACTCGGTATCAAACTTAGCGACGGTGTCTACCTTGGCTGTTCAGGTCCAACCTATGAAACACCTGCTGAAATTCGTGCCTTCCAAACGCTTGGTGCGGATGCCGTTGGTATGTCAACAGTACCAGAAGTCATCATTGCAGCACATTCTGGCTTGAAAGTGCTTGGTATTTCAGCTATTACCAACCATGCAGCTGGTTTCCAAGAAGAACTCAACCACGAAGAAGTAGTTGAAGTAACTCAACGAATCAAGGAAGATTTCAAAGTTTTAGTAAAAGCTATTCTTGCTGGTTTGTAAGATAAGGAAAACTATGAAACCAAAACAAATGCATTATTTAGCAGCTTTTTTGTTTTTTCTTGCTACTATGTTAATGTTTTTTGCAAAATCAAAACCAATGTGTTTTTCTATGTTAACGCTCGCTTTTGTAAATTTAACGTTGGCTTTACAAAAAAGTTAAGAAAAATTAAAATAAGGAGAATTTATGTCAATTCATATTGAAGCAAAACAAGGTCAAATTGCAGATAAAATCTTGCTTCCAGGAGACCCACTCCGTGCAAAATTTATCGCAGAAAACTTTTTAGAAGATGCAGAGTGCTTTAACACTGTTCGTAACATGTTCGGCTATACTGGTACCTACAAAGGTCACCGTGTATCTGTTATGGGAACTGGTATGGGGATGCCTTCTATCTCAATTTATGCGCGTGAGCTCATCGTTGATTACGGTGTGAAAAAACTCATCCGTGTAGGTACAGCTGGTTCCATCAATCCAGATGTCCATGTCCGTGAATTGGTTCTTGCTCAAGCAGCAGCAACCAACTCAAACATTATTCGTAATGATTGGCCAGAATACGACTTGCCACAGATTGCAGACTTTGCTCTACTTGACAAGGCCTATCATATCGCCAAAGAATTGGGGATGACAACCCACGTCGGAAACGTCCTTTCTTCAGACGTCTTCTATTCAAATATGGCTGGCCGCAACATCGCTCTTGGTAAATTGGGGGTTCACGCTATTGAAATGGAAGCTGCTGCATTGTACTATTTGGCAGCCCAACACGGTGTACAAGCTCTTGGAATCATGACTATCTCAGATAGCTTGGTTAATCCAGAAGAAGATACAACGGCAGAAGAACGCCAAAATACCTTTACAGATATGATGAAGGTTGGTCTTGAAACATTGATTGCGGAGTAGAAATCACCTAAATGATAAAAAATTTATTTAAAGTAATCGGTAGCTTAATCGGTTTGATGATTTTAGCTACTCTTCTGTGGTCGTTCATTTTTTCAATGACGACTACACCAGAAGATGCAGAGATGACAGTTGAGCCTTTCAAAGGAGCGATATTCTATTGTGCTTTGGCAACGGCGATTGTCGTCTACATCATCTTGAATTATCAGCATGCTGTTCGTTTAAACTCAGCGATAGACTCTTGTGCGAGCAATATTAAGATTACAGCTGAGCGCAATAAGCAATTATTGGACAAGGCAAATAAATTTGTAGATAAACATTTGAGTTTAGAAAAAGAATCTGTTTTGGAAGTTCAAAAAAATGCTGTGCTACGTGAAAGTAGTAAATCAACTGAACGTGAAACGAATCGAGAAGATAGTACAGATGAAAAATTCTTTAAAAATAAAGGACGCAGAGATCAGCTTTCTAAGGGGGATGACAAGCATAAATCCGTAGAATCTTCCAAGGAATTCGCTCAAATTCTTCATGATATTCCAGAATACAATATGAACAAACATGTGAATCGATTGTTCGAGGAAATATTGAAGAGTGAGGAAGATTTGGCTGCTTATCGTCAACATTATAACTATCTTGTAGAGCAGTTTAATGGGATGATTAAACAGTTTCCACTTAGCTTAATCCGTCGATTGACATCATTAAAAGCACGTGAATATTACAAAATAGATATAGATGAAGAATTTTCAGACCAATTATTAGGTTTGTAAACCAAACAGCAACCGATGCATCATCATGCTTAGTGTCTCAGGAAAGCCAGCCAGTAGGCTAGGAAAACCGATCTATGGGTATACAAGTGCCTAGTCATTGTCTACATGGCTAAGGTAGGTTTCTTCTCTAGTATCCCTACAATAGGCGGTACAATGAGAATATTTAGCATTTAGAAAAATAGGAGGAATAGGCTATGTTTGCAGTATCACCCATTATTCTAAGATTATTGATAGCATTGGTCTACATTATCTGTGTGGTGGTGAGTGGTTACGGTTTATATAGAGGTATTCGTGCCTCTAGGGCGAGTACTGGCTTGAAAATGGCTCTCTTGCTCCTTTACCTAGTTACTCTCGTTTTACTGACTTATTTTACCCTATTCGCCTTGTTTTTAGGCTATAACTCTTGATGAGGCTGGCGCGTGCCAGCCTTTTTCTATTTCTCCTGAATTTGTGCTATACTAAGCTTATGCAAAAAAGACCGACATCCGCTTATATTCATATCCCATTTTGTACTCAGATTTGTTACTATTGTGATTTTTCTAAGGTATTTATCAAAAATCAGCCGGTAGATGATTATCTAGCTGCCCTCATGGAAGAGGTTAAGTTTTATGATTTACCAGCTTTGAAAACTCTCTATATCGGTGGAGGTACGCCGTCTGCGCTTTCTGCTGAACAGCTAAACTATCTCTTGACCAATTTGGAAAAGATTTTGGATTTATCGCAAATTGAAGAGTTTACCATTGAAGCCAATCCTGGTGATTTGACGCCTGAGAAAATCGCTGTGCTGAAAACCTCTAAGTGTAACCGAGTATCCTTGGGCGTACAGACATTTGATGACCGTATGTTGAAAAAAATCGGTCGCAGTCACAATCAGGATCAGATTTACGAGACAATTTCAGAGCTGAAAAAAGCTGATTTTCATAATATTTCCATTGATCTCATTTATGCCCTACCTGGTCAGACCATGGAGCAGGTGGTGGAAAATGTTGCTAAGGCATTGGAACTGGATATTCCTCATATGAGCCTCTACAGCTTGATTCTGGAAAATCATACGGTTTTCATGAATCGTCAGCGCCGTGGCAGTCTTCATCTGCCCAACGAAGATGTGGAGTCAGACATGTTTGACTATATCTTGCAAGAGTTGGAGAAAAATGGCTTTGAGCACTATGAAATTTCCAACTTTACCAAGCCAGGTTTTGAAAGCCGCCACAATCTCATGTACTGGGACAATGCTGAATACTATGGTCTAGGGGCAGGTGCTTCGGGCTATCTCAATGGGATGCGTTACCGTAACCGTGGTCCGATTCAGCACTATCTCAAGTCTATCGCTGAAAAAGGACATGCTCGACTGCACGAGGAAATCTTGTCCAAAGAAGAGCAGATGGAAGAAGAAATGTTTCTCGGCTTGCGCAAGAAGTCAGGTGTGTCCATGCAGAGCTTCAAGGAGAAATTCCAAGTGGACTTTCAAGAGCGTTATGGGACGATTCTGGCTGACTTGGTCGCGCAGGGCTTGCTACAAGTAGAAGGTGATCAGGTTCGTATGACCAAGAAGGGACTTTTCTTGGGAGACACCGTTGCAGAGCGCTTTATAATTGATTAGAAGGAGAAATTATGGGCTTATCGTATCAAGAAGACTACACCATTCCCTTTGACATCGTCGATGTAAAAAGAGAAGTTAAGTTACCGCATTTGATTTTGCGGTGTTTGGAAATTTCAGGACGTCAGTCCAGCAGTTTAGGGCGAAGTGACCGTTATATCTTTGAGACATATGGTCTGGTCTGGGTGGTAACGGATTATGAATTTACCATTCATCGTTTGCCACATTATGGAGAAACAGTGACCATTGCGACAGAAGCCCTATCTCACAATAAATTTTTCTGTTATCGAAAATTTTTCATCTATGATGCAGAGGGAGATCTGCTCATGGATATTCTCTGTTATTTTGTTTTGTTGGGCTTGGAAAGCCGCAAATTAAGTCCAGTTCCAGAAGACTTGGTGGCTCCTTTTGAGTCAGAAATGGTAAAAAAGGTTCAGCGTGCGCCGAAACTTCCGGTACTAGAAGATTTGGCTTCGCAAGAATACCGAATTCGTTATTTTGACATTGATATGAATGGTCATGTTAATAACAGCAAGTACCTTGAGTGGATGTTTGACGTGTTGGATTATGATTTTCTACTGTATCATGTTCCAAAACGCCTGCAGTTGAAATACATCAAAGAAGTGGCACCCGGTGGCATGATTGATTCCCAGTATCGTTTGGACGGATTGACCAGTCAGCATGCTATTGTATCAGAAGGCGAGCTACGTGCCCAAGCACAGATTGAATGGAGAAAAGTAGATGACGAAGGATGAGAAATGGATGAAATGGGCTATTCGCTTGCAGGCACTAGCTCAGAATGGCTTAGCTTACACGACCAATGTATTTGACCGAGAGCGATTTGAGGAAATTCGTCAGATTGCAGCTGAAATGTTAGTGACACCCTCAGGCATGCCCTTGAAAAAGGTGGAAGATCTTTTCTGCTCGGAAACAGGCTACCAAACACCTAAAATTGATACGCGCGCAGCCATTTTCAAAGAAGACAAAATCCTACTGGTCCAAGAAGCTGACGGCCGCTGGGCCCTACCTGGAGGCTGGTGTGACGTAGACCAGTCTGTCATGGACAATACCATAAAAGAGGTCAAGGAAGAAGCGGGGCTGGACGCAGAAGCCGTGCGCCTGATTGCAGTTTTAGACAAGCACAAGAATAACCCAGCCAACTCTGCCATGCGCGTGACCAAAATTTTCATCGAATGCCGAGCATTAGGAGGTCAGTTTGTCGCAAACAGCGAAACCTTGGCGAGTGACTATTTTGCCTTATCCGACCTCCCTCAACTATCAGAAAACAAAACCACTACCAAACAAATTGCTCTGTGCTTTGAAGCACATGCAGCGGAACACTGGGAAGCTAGGTTTGATTAAATATAAACATCAGATGAATAGCTGGTGTTTTCTTTTTGCAATTTCCGCTACCAACTAGGACTGAGATATTGTATAATAGCTAGTATTGAAATGTTTTGAAACGAAAAGGAGTAGACATGACCTATCAAGGCTATTTGATTGATTTAGACGGAACGATTTATAAGGGGACAGAGCGTATTCCAGCTGGTGAACGTTTTGTTGCTCGCTTGCAGGAGGCAGGACTTCCTTATCTTTTCGTGACCAATAACACCACACGCTCGCCTGAGCAGATTCAGGATATGTTAGCAAGCAAGTTTGATGTGCAGACACCGCTTGAGACCATTTATACAGCGACTCATGCAACGATTGATTACATGAATGACTTGGGCAAGGAAAAGACAGTTTACGTTATCGGAGAGGACGGTTTGAAATCAGCTATCACTGAAGCAGGCTATCAAGTGGATACTGAAAATCCAGCCTATGTTGTAGTCGGATTGGACTGGCAAGTGGATTATGAAAAATTTGTAACGGCTACTCTAGCCATTCAAAAGGGAGCGACCTTTATTGGTACAAATCCTGACCTCAATATCCCGACAGAACGCGGAATGCTGCCAGGTGCTGGCTCCCTCATAGCTCTTTTAGAAGCCTCCACGCGAGTTCAACCTGTTATCATGGGCAAACCTGAGGCGATTATTATGGATAAGGCCTTGGCATATTTAGGGACAGAACGCGCTCAAACTGTTATGGTTGGGGACAATTATTTGACCGATATTCGTGCGGGGATTGACAATGGCTTTCCGACCCTCTTGGTCTTGACAGGTTTTACGAAGAAAGAAGAAGTAGCAGATTTGCCTGTTGCTCCGACTCATGTACTAGATTCGTTAGATGAGTGGGATGTCTATGAAAATTAAACTACAAGTTGCAGGAGTGGTTATCAACCTTCTAGCACTAGCTGTTCTAGTTGCTATTTATGGTGCTTGGCTGGTCTATCCTCTGGAAATTAAATGGCTGGGCTTGGAAGAGATTGTCTACATGAGGGCTGCGGATATTTCCTACAATTTCAATATCCTCATGAATTACCTAACAAATCCTTTTCAGCAGGTTCTAGACATGCCCAATTTCTCTTCTTCAGAAGCGGGGCTTCATCATTTTGAACAGGTCAAATGGCTCTTTCATTTAGCACAGGTCCTCTTTCTTGTCAGTCTTCCATCTCTCTATCTTTTTTGGAAAAATATGGTCAGAAAAGGCTTTGGCAGTCTTTTTCAGAAGACATTTATCTGGGCAGCTATTTTACCTATCTTGCTGGCGCTAGTAGGAGTACTAATCGGTTTTGATCAATTCTTTATCCTCTTCCACAAAGTTCTCTTTGCCGGCGACCAGACATGGCTCTTTGACCCCAATTCAGACCCTGTCATCTATATTCTCCCCCAAGAGTTTTTCCTCCATTGCTTCTTACTATTCTTTGCTGTATATGAAGTAGAGATGGTCAGTATGATTTTTTTAAACCAAAAGCCTAGGTAAGGATGTCAATCGGGAATGACGTTTTAGATGAATTTTGATATTTATCACGATGACGGGAAAAATACTATACTACTTTACAAGGGTATTAAATCATCTCAAAATTTTGACACATTCTTTTTTAACAAAATCATTGACTTTTATATCAAGATGTAGTAAACTATTAAAGACTTTGAAATTGAGGGGAGTGAAAAATATGTCAAAAACTGTAGTACGCAAGAATGAATCACTTGATGATGCTCTTCGCCGTTTCAAACGTGCGGTTACCAAAGCTGGTACGCTTCAAGAAACACGTAAACGTGAATTCTACGAAAAACCATCTGTAAAACGTAAACGCAAATCAGAAGCAGCTCGTAAGCGTAAAAAATTCTAATAGAATATAAAAAAACAGCTGTGAGGCTGTTTTTTTGTCCTCATCAAAATTGTTATAGGAGAATGACATGAGTATTTTGGTCACTGGGGGTGCAGGTTATATTGGTAGCCACACCGTTGTTGAGCTCTTGGAGCTTGGAAAAGATGTTGTCATTGTGGATGACCTTTCAAACGCAAGTGAGAAAGTTGTTGATCGGATTGAAGAAATTACTGGCAAACGCCCAGCTTTTTACCGATTGAATGTGGCAGATAAAGCAGCTCTTCGTCAAGTTTTTGAAAAAGAAAATATTGAATCAGCTATTCACTTTGCAGCCCATAAGGCAGTAGGTGAGTCTGTTCAAAAGCCAACCATGTACTATCGTAATAATCTCATGTCTATCTTATCACTGGTAGAAGTCATGGGTGAGTTTGATGTTAAGAAGATTGTTTTCTCATCAAGCGCAACTGTCTATGGAGAGTTTAATCCATCTCCATACTTGGAGTCAATGCCTGTAGGTGTCCCAACAAGCCCTTATGGACAAACCAAGGTCATGTGTGAGCAAATTTTGCGTGATCTCTATGTTTCAGACAAGGATTGGTCCATCTCCTTGCTTCGCTATTTCAACCCAATTGGAGCTCATGAGTCCGGTTTAATTGGTGAAGATCCTTCAGGTATTCCAAACAACCTCATGCCCTTCATTTCCCAAGTAGCAGTTGGCAAACGTGAGTTCCTTAATATTTTTGGTGGCGACTACGATACGGCTGACGGTACCTGTGTTCGTGACTATATCCACGTGGTTGATTTGGCAAAAGGACATGTGAAGGCTTTGGAAAAATTGGAGCAAGCTCAGCAGGTTTATACTTACAATCTTGGTTCAGGTAAGGGAACAAGTGTGCTTGAGTTGGTCAATACCTTTGTGGAAGTGACAGGTATCAAGGTTCCTTATCAGATTGCACCACGTCGAGCAGGTGATTTACCAGCCTTCTATGCTAATGCAGACAAGGCGCTGGCTGAACTCAATTGGAAAACAGAAAAATCAATTGAAGACATGTGTCGTGATAGCTGGAATTGGCAATCGAAGAATCCAAACGGTTATCAAGGATAAGATGAAAAGAAAAAAGAAGCTGGCGACGGCTTCTTTTACTGTTTTGGGTAACAAAAAAACAGACCGAAGCCTGTTTTCTATGGATTATTTTTTCAACAAGTCGCGAATTTCTGCAAGCAATTCTTCTTGAGTTGGACCTGCAGGAGCAGCTGGTTCTTCAGCTTTTTTAGGCATTGCTTTTTCAGCAGCTTTCACGATGAAGAACAAAGTAGTACCAACAACAAGGAAGTTGATTACAGCGCTCAAGAAGCTACCGTATTTAACACCGTTCCAAGCAAGTTCGGCGATTTGCTCAACTTTAGCAGCTTTCAAAGCTGGGTTAAGAATAAGTGGTGTAATGATGTCCGCAATCAATGAAGTGATGATGGCACCAAATGCACCGGCAAAAATTACAGCAACAGCAAGGTCAAGGACGTTGCCTTTAAACAAGAAAGCTTTCAAATCTTTTAACATATTCTAAATATGCCTCCTAAATATTTATTTTAGACTATTATATATCAATTATATTTTTTTGCAAGTAAACTATCTTGGAAATTTTACATTTACCGAAAAATGTTATAAAATATAAAAATGGTATGTTGTGCATAGTCTGTCTGTAGGAGGGGAAGATGATTTCAAAAGAACTGATCGATGAGATAAAGTCTTCGGTCAATATTGTTGATATTATTGGTGAATCCGTTGCCCTGACTAAGGCAGGTCGCAATTATCTAGGGCTATGTCCTTTTCACGGTGAGAAGACACCGTCATTCAACGTCGTAGAAGACAAGCAATTTTATCACTGTTTTGGTTGTGGTAAATCTGGTGATGTTTTCAAGTTTATCGAGGAAACAAAAGGAATTTCCTTTATCGATAGTGTTCAATTTGTAGCGGATAAGGCTGGTTTTCAGCTGGACATTACTCCCAAGCAACAGGTTCAAGTCCAACAAACTCATCCACATCAGCGGTTGTATGATGTTCACACCGAGGCAACGAAATTCTACCACGCTCTCTTGATGACGACCAAAATGGGAGAGGAAGCGCGTGCTTATCTTCATCAGCGTGGTCTGACGGAGGATATTATTCAGTATTTTCAACTAGGTCTGGCACCTAGTCAGCCGAATATTCTTTATCAGGCCTTGTCCAAGAAGTTCTCGGAAAGAGATTTGCTCAATGCAGGACTCTTCAATACAGCGGATAATAATGTAATTTATGATGCTTTTCAGGGGCGGATTATTTTTCCTCTGTCCGATGAATTTGGACGAGTAGTAGCCTTCTCAGGTCGAAAGTGGACTGAGGCAGATTTAGCGAATAAGCAGGTGGCCAAGTATAAAAATAGTCGCGGGACGGCGATTTTTAACAAGAGCTATGAACTTTATCATCTAGATAAGGCAAAAGCGGTTATTAAAAAACAACGTGAAGTCTATCTCATGGAGGGCTTCATGGATGTGATCGCGGCTTACCGAGCTGGGGTTGAAAATGCAGTAGCTTCTATGGGAACTGCCCTGACACCTGAGCATGTCCAGCACTTGCGCAAGCACTGTAAAAAGGTTGTTTTGACTTATGATGGTGACAAGGCAGGACAAGCTGCGACTGCCAAAGCATTGGAAGAATTACAGGGATTTGATGTAGAAATTATTTCACTGCCAGACGGCATGGATCCGGATGAATTCATCAGTCGTCATTCGGCTGAGGAGTTGCAGCAGGTTCTGACCAAGTCGCGGATTAGTCATGTTGAGTTTCTCATGCATTATCTCAAGCCTGAAAATCCTGATAATTTGCAAATGCAGATTGATTTTGTGGATAAGATGGCGCCGATTATCGCTGAGACAACATCCATTACAGCGCAGAATTCCTACATCTACAGACTGGCTGATTTGTTACCTGATTTTGACTACCAGCAGGTAGAATTATCGGTTAACAATGTTCGCTTATCCAAGCGAGTACAGTCGGATGTAAGACGAGAAAATGTTTCTGACCAACCTGTTCAGGAGTTACCAAAGCAAGCAAAAATTTCCAGTTTGCTGCGGACGGAAAATCATATTTTTTACCGTCTCATGCAGCATCCCTATCTGCTCAATGAATACCGACTTCGAGAAGATTTTGAGTTTTACACTCCTGAAGTGCAAACTCTCTATCAGCTACTCAAATCTTCTGGTGACATATCTTCCTTCGAACTCAGTCAGCAGTCGGATGCAGTTCAGACGGCCTGGTATCGAATTTTAGAGGAAAAATTACCTGCAGAACTAGGACAAGAGGAAATGCATGACTTAGAATTAGCCCGCGACCGAGAATGGTTAAAGAGAGACAATCGACAGCGCTCTCGGGTGATCCGTGAACAAAGTCATGTTGGAAATGATGACGCGGCCCTGGATGAATTAACACAACTCATTGCACAAAAAAGAAAATTGGAGTAATTATGGCAACAGCAAAAGATAAAAAGACAGAAGTAACAACTTTTGATGTACAAGTTGCGGACTATATTCGTAACCACAAAAAAGAAGGAACAGCAGTTGATGATGATATCAACGAGAAATTGATTATTCCATTTACCTTGGATGCAGATGGTATTGATGACCTTTTGCAACGTATCCAAGATGCAGGGATTTCTATTGTAGATAAGGACGGGAACCCAAGTTCACGCGTCATGCAAGTAGAAGAAGAGCAAGAATTGACAGATGAGGAGTTGCTAGGTAGTAATTCTGCTAAGGTCAATGACCCTGTTCGCATGTACTTGAAAGAAATTGGTGTCGTACCGCTTTTGACCAACGAAGAAGAGCAAGAATTGGCGCTCTTGGTAGAAGCTGGTGACGTGGAAGCCAAGCAACGTTTGGCAGAAGCCAACTTGCGTTTGGTTGTATCTATTGCAAAGCGCTATGTTGGTCGTGGTATGCAGTTCCTTGACTTGATTCAAGAAGGAAATATGGGGCTTATGAAGGCCGTGGATAAATTTGACTATTCAAAAGGTTTCAAATTCTCAACTTATGCAACATGGTGGATCCGTCAGGCCATCACACGCGCTATTGCTGACCAAGCCCGTACCATTCGTATCCCAGTTCACATGGTTGAAACCATCAATAAATTGGTCCGTGAACAACGTAATCTTCTTCAAGAACTCGGTCAAGATCCAACACCAGAACAAGTCGCTGAGCGTATGGATATGACACCTGATAAAGTTCGTGAAATCTTGAAAATCGCACAAGAACCTGTTTCTCTTGAAACACCAATTGGTGAAGAAGATGATAGCCATTTGGGAGATTTCATTGAGGATGAAGTGATTGAAAATCCAGTTGACTACACAACCCGTGTTGTCTTGCGCGAGCAATTGGACGAAGTTCTGGATACCCTCACAGACCGTGAAGAGAATGTTCTTCGCCTCCGCTTTGGACTTGATGACGGAAAAATGCGCACCTTGGAAGATGTGGGTAAAGTCTTCAACGTAACACGCGAACGTATCCGCCAAATCGAAGCCAAAGCCCTCCGCAAACTCCGCCACCCAAGCCGCAGCAAACCACTCCGCGACTTTATGGAGGATTAAAACAGTCCGGTGGACTGTTTTAACCCGAACCTAGAAATAAAAAAGCGAGGTAAGCTGGGGAGCTTTTTAGAGGTTTTCCTTGGAATAAAAAGTTGGGGTCGTGCTTCGAAAAAAGAACAGCACAAAACTTGAAATAGTCTGGCTTTGGCAAGTAGTGGGCATTGTGTTGGTTATGCGCAATGGAAGAGTAGTCTACTGAAATTGAAGAAATAATACAATTGAAGGAGCGAAAATGTACACAGAAGAACAAGTGAATGACATTAAAGAGCGCATTTTCGTTGCGCTAGAAGAAGTGATTGACCCTGAGTTGGGAATTGATATTATCAATCTTGGATTGATTTACGAAATTCGTTTCGATGAAGGAAAGACTGAGATTGATATGACTTTGACAACGATGGGGTGTCCCTTGGCAGATTTGATTACAGATCAGATTCATGATGTCTTGCAGTCCGTACCAGAAGTGAAGGAAGTAGATGTTCGTCTGGTTTGGTCACCAGCTTGGACAGTCAATAAAATGAGTCGTTATGCCCGTATTGCTTTGGGAATTCGATAAAAATAAGACGCTGGAAAATTTCCAGCGTCTTATTTTTTAATGTAAAATTTGTTGCAACCACTGACTACCATAGATCCAGATATAGCTGTAAGCTACGATAGATAAAGGGCGACAGAGGAGGATGATGGTGATAAAGCGACGATAAGACATACTGGTTAGTCCTGTAATCATCACCAAGATGTCAGCAGGAGAGACCGGCGACAGCATACAGAGGATGAAGAAAATTTCATAACCTTTTTTGTCATCAATCTTGCTTTCGTATTTGATAAAAGTTTCTTCTTTCATGAAAAGGAGACAGAATTTTTTGCCATAGCGGCGTGCCAACCAAAAGAGGATAATACTTCCGATATTGATACCGACATAGTTGACAACTAAGCCCCACCAAAACCCAAAAAGTAGGAAGCCTACGACGGTAGTTACTCCGCCAGGAATAATAGGAAATACAACTTGGATAATTTGGATGCCAATATAACTCAAACTACCCAAGGCCCCCTGTTTTTTGATGAATTCAGAGAGAACGTTTTGATTGTTAAGAATGCCTAGTTTGTAGAGCCAGATAACGAGCACAAAGCTACCTACGAGGGCTAAAAAACTCAGCACCTGTATTAATTTTTGAGATAATTTATACATAGTTCTATTGTACCATAAAGACCTTTGAAAAGTTTGATAATGGAAATAAAATAATTTTGCCTTTTGTTGAAAAATCTGCTATAATGTTTAACATATAACGTAACGCGGGGTCGTTACGGATTCGACAGGCATTATGAGGCTTGTTCTGCAACTCATCGGCAGATGTAAAAATGCCAGTTAAATATAACTGCAAAAAATACAAATTCTTACGCATTAGCAGCCTAAACACCTGCCTGCGTGACTGATGACAGATTGCTTGTGTTTGTTTATCAGTCTTAAAATAACAAGCTACGTTAGGACATTGTCGGGCTGTTCTAAAAGAGATTTACTGACTCGCAAGATTTGGGCTTGAGTTATGTGTCAAGGTCTTGTTAAAGCAATACATAACCTATGGTTGTAGACGAATAAGTTAGCAGGTGTTTGGACGTGGGTTCGACTCCCACCGGCTCCATTGGAAGATTACTCAAGTGGCTTAAGAGGCTGTGTTGGAAACGCAGTAGGCGTGTGATAGCGTGCGTGGGTTCGAATCCCATGTCTTCCGTAGTAAAAAAGAAAGGGTTGGATATATTTCCAACCTTTTCTCGTTCTCAAATCTATTGAAATTCCTTTACTTCTTACTGAATATTCAAACGTTTAGTCATGATATAGTGGGTTCCAAAGTAGAAACCGATAGCTAGTATGATATTGAAAATAATGAATAAAGGAGTTGGAAGGAAAGGATTGAGGAAGGTTTCACTATTTTGCGTTGTAGCCATAGCTGTGCTGGTTACAAAGTAAATCATTTCCCCAGTACCAATTACAAACTGTATTCCGAGATAGAAGCCGATTGCTAATAGTGTTCGGTGGTCTTTGAAAAGTTGGCCGAGAGAAATTGCAAAGTAGGCCAATAGGATGCCCAGAATCATTTCAGTAAAGTAGTAGAATAAAATTTGGAAAATCGTTGGCCAATAAGTGATATTGGTTAGTTCGCTAAAGGCGATGTGCCATTCGATTTCATGGAAAATAGGAACTAGCGCGATAGATGTAATGATAAATCCAGATATTACGAGCATGAGTCCTGCCAAGATATACCAGATGATGGAGGCAAGAAGCTTACTAAGGATAATTTGGTGTCCTGTGACAGGGAGGGTCATTGTTAGATAACCTTGACGACCATAGACACTTTTCTGGAAGCGAGCAACAACCAAGAAGAAAGTGGAAATCAAGAGTCCACCAACCAGTAGCCCGAAAGCGACCCAGGCAAGTACAAACATAGTTCCTTCCATATTCCAGTTGTTGTCGTTAAATGTTGTGATGTGATTTTCAGAACGTCTGATGATCGTCTGAATCCAAGAACCAAGAACGACGGACAGGATGGTTAAGATACCATAAAGGGCTAGGTACCATTTTCCTAAAGATTTAAATTCGTATTTTACTAATTTTCCAAACATAATTTCTCCTCTTTCTAATTAGAACTTAAAGTCATGACGGAATAATTCGTCAATGGACTCACCGCTCTCAATGCGAATATCATCAACATTTCCTTGGCGGATGACACTGCCGTATTGGAGGAAAATTACTTCATCCAAGATTTGCTCCACATCTGAAATCAAGTGGGTTGAAATGATCACAGAAGAAGTTGGGGAGTAGTTGTTGATGATGGTACGTAAGATATAGTCACGAGCAGCAGGATCTACACCACCGATTGGCTCATCTAAGATGTAGAGTTGTGCTTGGCGACTCATGACCAAAATCAATTGAACTTTTTCCTTGTTTCCTTTTGACAAATGCTTCATCCGGCTGCTCAAATCAATGTTGAGGTCTTGCAAGAGGTGAAGAGCACGTTTTTGATCAAAGTCAGAATAAAAATCAGTAAATAATTCAACTGCATCCATAACTTTCATATTTTCATCCAGATAGGTCGTGTCAGGCAGGTAAGAAACGATTTGTTTGGTTTCTGGTGAAGGATGACGGCCATTGATAAGTATTTGTCCATATTCTGGTTGCAATAAGCCGTTTAACAATTTAATGAAGGTTGTTTTACCAGATCCGTTTGGTCCTAAGAGACCAATGATTTTCCCAGCAGATAATTTGAGATTCACATTGTTAAGGGCAACGAGGCCACCATATGATTTAGATACTTGTTGGAGTTCAACAAGGGTGATATTCTTTTCCATACTATTCTCCTTTAACATAATTGATGATGAGCTCAGCTAGTTCCTCTTTAGCAAAACCGAGACTCAACATATTCTTGGTAAAATGTTCCAATTCTTGCTGTGCTAATTGGACTCGAGTTTGTTTGATGAGTTCAATATTGTTCGTTACAAATCGTCCCGTCGTTCGTTGGGTATAAACAAGCCCTTCTGTCTCTAAGTCTGATAGGGCTCGTTGAACAGTATTGGGATTGACGCCAGCAATATCAGCTAAATCACGAACGGTTGGTAACTTACTACCCGTTTTTAACTGGTTAGTGACGATTTGTAGTTTGATAGTATTTGTAATTTGGATATAAATGGGAATATTGTTGTCAAATTTCCATGCCATGATAAAAATCTCCTTCCTGTATTCTTGTTCTATAAAGATAATACAACTTTTCTATTTTAATTGCAAGTATTAAATTCTATTTTTTTGTATAATAGAATCAGAGAGAAATCAATCAAAGGAGGCTACCATGCTAGCGCAGTTAGATACCAAGACCGTTTATACTTTTATGGATAGCATGGTGACCATTGAAAAATATGTAGCTCGTGCCAAGGAAATGGGTTATCGCTATCTAGGTATCATGGATGTTGATAATCTTTACGGGGCTTATAATTTTATAGAGACCTGTCAGGCTGCAGGTATTCAACCGATTATTGGTTGCGAAATAGAAGTGGTAGTCAATGAAGAACCGCTGCGCCTCTTTTTTATTGCGCGTGATAGTCAAGGCTATCGCAGTCTGTTAAAACTTTCTAGTCATAAGATGATGGGAAAGAAAGAGTTTACAGATTTTGAAGAATATTTAGCTGGTGTTTTAGTGCTTGTTCCGTATTTTTCAGGGATTGATAAGTTGGAACTGGGGCATGATTTTGTGATTGGAGTGTATCCAGATACAGCACCGCAAGAATTTGCACGACCTATTTTACCTCTACATACGGTTCGTTATTTTGATGAAAATCAGATAGAGACCATGCAGGTACTTCATGCTATTCGAGATAATATTTCTCTGAGTCAGGTGACGGATTTACCCAGTCGTCAGAGTCTTTTGACTCCAGAGCAGTTACGGGAACGTTTTGCAGCTTTTCCGCAAGCACTTGAAAATCTAGAAAAGTTTGTGCAGTCTGTTTTTTATGACCTGGATAAGAATCTCAAACTGCCTCGTTTTAATCGAGAACGATCTGCGGTAGAGGAATTGCGGGAGCGTTCGCAAGTTGGCTTGGCAGAGAGAGGCTTGGTCGGTGATAGTTATCAAAGTCGTCTTCAAGAAGAATTAGCGATTATCCATGAGATGGGGTTTGATGATTATTTCCTCATCGTTTGGGATTTGCTACGATTTGGGCGTAGTCAGGGTTATTATATGGGAATGGGACGTGGGTCGGCAGTTGGGAGCTTGGTGGCTTACAGTCTAGGAATTACGGGCATTGACCCTGTCAAGCACAATCTGCTCTTTGAACGTTTCCTCAATAAAGAACGCTATAGTATGCCGGATATTGATATTGATATTCCAGATATCTATCGTGGGGAATTTATCCGTTATGTGCGGGAGCGTTATGGCACCATGCACACAGCTCAAATTGTAACCTACTCAACCTTTGGTGCCAAGCAGGCTATTCGGGATGTCCTCAAGCGGTTCGGCGTACCTGAGTATGAACTGACAAGTATTACAAAGAAAATATCATTTCGAGATAGTTTGGCGACGGCTTTTGAGCGCAATGCTTCATTTCGTCAAATCATCAATAGTAAAATAGAATACCAGAAGGCCTTTGCTATTGCCCAGCAAATCGAAGGTCATCCACGTCAGACTTCTATCCATGCTGCCGGTGTGGTGATGAGTGATGAGGATTTGACGGATACGATTCCGCTGAAAATTGGGGATGATATGCTGGTAACCCAGTATGATGCACATGGAGTAGAAGCGAATGGTCTATTGAAAATGGATTTTCTGGGCTTGCGCAATCTGACCTTTGCCCAGAAGATGAAAGAAGCGGTGCTTGAAAAATACGGTCAAGATATTGCCATTGCCGAGATTGATTTGGAAGATCGGAAGACATTGGCACTCTTTGCTGCTGGTCAGACCAAGGGGATCTTTCAATTTGAGCAACCAGGTGCTATTAGTCTACTCAAGCGGGTTCGTCCGACACGCTTTGAGGATATTGTAGCGACGACCAGTCTCAATCGTCCTGGAGCTAGTGATTATTCGGATAACTTTGTCAAACGGAAGCATGGTCAGGAAAGAGTTGACCTGCTGGATGAGACCATTGCCGAGATTTTAGAGCCGACCTATGGCATTATGCTCTATCAGGAGCAGGTCATGCGGATTGCGCAAGCCTATGCTGGCTTTACACTTGGAAAAGCCGATTTGTTGCGTCGCGCCATGTCCAAGAAAAATGCGGCTAAAATGCAACTCATGGAGGCTGATTTCCTTAGCGGCGCGCAAGCATTGGGACATGACTTAGAAAAAGCAAAGGACATCTTTGGGATGATGGCGAAATTTGCTGGCTATGGGTTTAACCGCAGTCATGCTTACGCCTACTCAGCTTTGGCCTTTCAATTGGCCTATTTCAAGGTGCATTATCCAGATGTGTTCTTCGATGTCATGCTCAATTACTCGAGTAGTGACTACATCAATGATGCCCTTCAGTTTGGTTTTAAAGCGGCGCGCTTGACCATCAACAACATTCCTTTCAATGACAAATTCTCAGAGAGTCAGATTTATATGGGGCTGAAAAATATCAAGGGCTTGCCACGAGATTTCTCTTTCTGGATATTGGAAAATCGTCCTTTTAAGAGCGTGGAGGATTTCATGCTTCGATTGCCGGTCAAGTACCAGAAAAAGGACTTGTTGACGCCGCTGATTCAACTTGGACTCTTTGATGATTTTGAAAAAAATCGTCAGAAAATCATTGCCAATCTGGATAATCTCTTTGTCTTTGTAGAGGCGTTTGGCTCTTTCTTTTCAGAGGAAACTTACTCTTGGGCGGAAGCAGAAGACTATTCGGATAGTGAAAAATTTGAGTTAGAACAGGCGGTGATTGGTGTTGGAATCAGTCCGCATCCACTGCTGAAAATCCGAAAAAATAGTTCACGAGCCTTGGCGGAATTGGCAGATTTGACGGAAAATCTGCGAGCAACCGTTCTGGTACAGATACAAGGTGTGCGCATTATCCGTACGAAAAAAGGGGAGCAAATGGCTTTCTTGCAGGTGACAGATACCAAGCAGAGACTAGATGTGACCCTCTTTCCAGAGTCCTATAAGCAGTATCAAGCTTTTTTGGAAGAAGGAAAAATTCTCTATCTGACTGGTCGAATGCAGGAGCGAGATGGACACCTACAGATGATTTTGGAGAAGTTGGAGATAGCGTCGTCTGAAAAGTGCTGGATTCTCTTGGAAAATCGTTTAGTTGATCAAGAGATTGCCCGCATTTTACAAGCCAACCCAGGGAATATTCCTGTTGTTTTGCATTATCAAGATAGCAATGAAACAGTCCAAGTTGCTAAGTATTTTGTTGCAAAATCGCAACAATTTGAGGAAGAATTGGCAGAATATGCCGTGAAAACGGTTTTTCGCTAAAAACCAACAAAAACACGAGCAAACCCGCAAGAAATGTGGTATAATGAGACAGTTAAAAAGGAAAAAAGGAGCATAAGCGAAATGAAACGTATTGCTGTTTTGACTAGTGGCGGTGACGCCCCTGGTATGAACGCTGCCGTTCGTGCAGTTGTTCGTAAAGCAATTTATGAAGGAATGGAAGTTTATGGTATCAGACATGGTTATGCTGGTATGGTAAACGACGAAATCTTCCCAATGGATTCAGCTTCTGTAGGGAATATTTTGAACCGTGGTGGAACATTCTTGTGTTCAGCACGTTACCCAGAATTTGCAACTCTTGAAGGGCAAATGAAAGGGATTGAACAATTGAAAAAACACGGCATAGAAGGTGTCGTTGTTATCGGTGGAGACGGTTCTTACCATGGTGCAATGCGCTTGACAGAACATGGCTTCCCAGCTGTTGGTGTACCTGGAACAATTGATAATGATATCGTTGGTACTGACTTTACAATCGGTTTTGACACTGCGGTTTCAACAGCTATCGATGCTATCGATAAAATCCGTGATACAGCCTTCAGTCATGGCCGTACATTTGTTATCGAATTGATGGGCCGTAACGCTGGTGATATCGCTCTTTGGGCAGGTATGGCTATCGGTGCAGACCAAATCATCATCCCTGAAGAAGAGTTTACATTTGAAGAAGTAGTTGAAAAAGTAAACTATACTTATGATGTATTGAACAAAGGTCACCACATCATCATCTTGGCAGAAGGTGTTATGTCAGCAGAGAAATTTGCTGAAGGCATGAAAGCAGCTGGAAATAAAACAGAAATTCGTGCAGTTAACCCAAGCCACATCTTGCGTGGTGGTAACCCAACCGTTCATGACCGTCTTCTTGCAGCTCGTCTTGGATCACGCGCCGTTGAGTTGTTGAAAGAAGGTAAAGGTGGTTTGGCTGTTGGTGTTCGTAAAGATCAAGTGGTTGAAAGCCCAATCCTTGGTAGCGCTGAAGAAGGAGCACTCTTCTCACTTGCAGAAGATGGTAGCATCATCGTCAATAATCCTCATAAGGCTGACTTGAAATTGGCAGAACTCAACCGTCAATTGCAACACCGCCTTGAAGTAGAATAGTCAATCTTTTCTAAGTTATTTATATTAAAATAGGAGTTTTCAAAAATGAACAAACGCGTAAAAATCGTTGCAACCCTTGGACCAGCCGTTGAAACACGTGGTGGTAAAAAATTCGGTGAGTCTGGATACTGGGGTGAGTCACTTGATGTTGAAACTTCAGCAAACAAAATTGCTGAATTGATCAAAGCTGGTGCCAACGTATTCCGTTTCAACTTCTCACACGGTGACCACGCTGAGCAAGGTGCTCGTATGGCAACTGTACGTCTTGCAGAAGAAATTGCAGGTCAAAAAGTTGGCTTCCTTTTGGATACAAAAGGTCCTGAAATCCGTACTGAAGTATTTGAAGATGGCGCTGATTTCCACCCATACAAAACTGGTGACCAAATTCGTGTTGCTACAAAACAAGGTATCAAATCAACTCCAGAAGTTATCGCTTTGAACGTTGCTGGTGGTCTTGACATCTTTAACGACGTTGAAGTTGGTAAACAAGTTCTTGTTGACGATGGTAAATTGGGTCTTCGCGTTTTGTCTAAAGACGAAGATACTCGTGAATTCGTAGTAGTTGTTGAAAATGATGGTGTTGTTGGTAAACAAAAAGGTGTAAACATTCCTTACACTAAAATTCCTTTCCCATCACTTGCAGAACGTGACGATGCTGACATCCGCTTCGGTCTTGAAAATGGTTTGAACTTCATCGCGATTTCATTCGTACGTTCAGCTAAAGACGTAGATGCAGTTCGTGCTATCTGTAAAGAAACTGGTAACGAACATGTTCGTTTGTTCGCTAAAATCGAAAACCAACAAGGTATCGACAACTTGGATGAAATCATCGAAGCGGCTGACGGTATCATGATCGCTCGTGGTGACATGGGTATCGAAGTACCATTCGAAATGGTTCCAGTTTACCAAAAACAAATCATCACTAAAGTAAATGCAGCTGGTAAAGCAGTTATCACAGCAACAAACATGCTTGAAACAATGACTGACAAACCACGTGCAACTCGTTCAGAAGTATCTGACGTCTTCAATGCTGTTATCGATGGTACTGATGCAACAATGCTTTCAGGTGAGTCAGCTAATGGTAAATACCCACTTGAGTCAGTTCGTACAATGGCAACTATCGCTACAAACGCACAAACTCTTCTTGGTGAATATGGCCGTTTGGATTCATCTAAATTTGACCGTACTTCTAAAACAGAAGTTATCGCGTCAGCTGTTAAAGATGCTTGTCAATCAATGGATATTAAATTGGTCGTAACTGTAACTGAAACAGGTTTCTCAGCTCGCCAAATTTCTAAATACCGTCCAAATGCAGACATCTTGGCTGTAACATTTACTGAAAATGTTCAAAAATCATTGATGCTTAACTGGGGTGTTATTCCAGTTGTAACTGACAAACCAGCTTCAACAGATGACATGTTTGAATTGGCTGAAAAAGCAGCCCTTGAATCAGGTCTTGTTGAATCAGGTGACAATATCGTTATCGTCGCTGGTGTACCAGTTGGTCAATCAGGTTCTACAAACACAATGCGTGTACGTACAATCGTTTAATCAAAATAGACTTTGCAAGAAAACCAATCCGAAAGGTTGGTTTTCTTTTTGCTTGAGCAAGGAATTTTCGGTTAGAATTTGGTATAATAGATAAGATTATGTGTTAGAAAGTATGAGAATATGAATCCATTATTACAGGGAATGAATGACCGTCAAGCAGAAGCGGTTCAAACAACAGAAGGTCCTCTTTTGATTATGGCGGGAGCTGGTTCGGGGAAAACACGTGTCTTGACGCATCGAATTGCTTATTTAATTGATGAAAAAATGGTCAATCCATGGAATATCTTGGCCATTACCTTTACCAATAAGGCGGCTCGAGAGATGAGAGAACGGGCTATGACTCTCAATCCTGCAACGCAAGATAGTTTGATTGCAACATTTCACTCCATGTGTGTGCGTATTTTGCGCCGAGATGCGGACCATATTGGTTACAACCGCAATTTTACCATTGTTGATCCAGGTGAACAACGCACACTGATGAAACGGATTTTGAAAAATCTCAATCTGGATCCGAAAAAGTGGAGTGAACGGTCTATTTTAGGTACCATTTCCAATGCAAAAAATGACTTAATTGATGAAGTGGCCTATGAAAGTCAAGCTGGAGACATGTACACGCAGATTGTGGCCAAGTGCTATACTGTTTATCAGAAGGAATTGCGCCAGTCAGAGGCAGTGGACTTTGATGACTTGATTATGCTGACCTTGCGCCTTTTTGATCAAAATCCGCAAGTCTTGACCTATTACCAGCAGCGCTACCAGTATATTCACGTAGATGAGTACCAAGATACCAACCACGCTCAGTATCAGTTGGTTAAACTTTTGGCGTCTCGTTTTAAAAATATCTGTGTGGTTGGGGATGCTGACCAGTCTATTTATGGTTGGCGTGGTGCAGATATGCAGAATATTTTGGACTTTGAGAAAGACTATCCAGATGCAAAAGTAGTGCTCTTAGAGGAAAATTATCGCTCTACCAAGACGATTTTGCAGGCTGCCAATGATGTCATCGAGCGCAATAAGAACCGTCGTCCTAAAAAACTCTGGACACAAAATGTTGACGGGGATAGTATTGTTTACCACCGTGCAAATGATGAACAGGCTGAGGCTGTTTTTGTCGCTCAACAGATTGCAGAACTCAATCGAGAAGGTTATAACTACAAGGATTTTGCGGTTCTCTATCGCACGAATGCCCAGTCTCGTACCATTGAGGAAGCTCTGCTCAAGTCCAATATTCCTTATACCATGGTTGGTGGAACCAAGTTCTACAGCCGTAAAGAAATTCGTGATGTCATTTCCTATCTGAACATCATCGCCAATCCAGCAGACAACATTTCCTTTGAGCGAATTGTCAATGAACCCAAGCGTGGTGTGGGACCAGGGACGGTTGAAAAGATTCGTGACTTTGCTAACTTGCAAAATATGTCTCTTTTAGACGCTTGTTCACAGATTATGCTTTCTCCTATTAAGGGAAAGGCTGCGCAGGAAGTTTGGGATTTGGCCAATATTGTCTTGAATTTGCGTGAGCAACTGGATACATTGACTGTGACAGAATTGGTGGAAAATGTGCTCAACCAGACGGGCTATCTGAATGCTTTAGCTGTACAAGGTACGATTGAAGCCAATGCCCGGATTGAAAATATCCAAGAGTTTCTTTCTGTTACTAAGAATTTTGAGGAGAAGGATGAAATTGTTGAAGGCGAAACAGGGCTGGACAAACTCAGTCGTTTCCTCAATGATTTGGCCCTGATTGCGGATACGGATGATGGTGATGTGGAGACAGCAGAAGTAACCCTCATGACCCTTCATGCGGCCAAGGGATTGGAGTTTCCAGTGGTCTTTCTGATTGGGATGGAGGAAAATGTCTTTCCGCTTAGCCGTGCTGCTGAAGAAGAAGCAGAGCTGGAAGAAGAGCGCCGTCTGGCCTATGTGGGGATTACTCGTGCAGAGAAGACTCTTTATCTGACCAATGCCAATTCTCGCCTTCTCTTTGGACGGACCAACTACAATCAGCCTAGTCGCTTTATCCGCGAGATTTCTAGTGACTTGCTGGATTACCAAGGACTAGCTCGTCCTGCTAATACCAGTTTCAAGGCTTCTTGTGTTAACGGCAAAACAGATCAATTTGGTCAAGGAATGAGCCTGTCGCAAGCGCTACAAAACCGTAAAGCTGCTGCCCAACCACGACAAACTTCTCTTGGTGGTTCTCTTCCTTTTGGAAAAAATGCTGGCGCAGTAAGCGCAACAGACTGGTCAGTTGGTGATATTGCTGTCCATAAAAAATGGGGTGAAGGGACCGTTCTAGAAGTTTCTGGAGCAGGTTCTAGTCAAGAACTTAAAATCAATTTCCCTGAAATGGGCCTCAAAAAAGTTTTGGCTTCTATCGCACCAATTAGTAAGAAAGAGTAAGCTATAGCAGATCGCTATAGCTTTTCTTATCTAATAAGTATTGGTAATATGTGAGATTTAGGAGTAGAATAAAAGAAAATTTTTGTAAAAGAGGACTAGATATGAGTAAAGAATGGAGCTTTGAAACCTTGCAATTGCATGCGGGGCAGTCGATTGATAGTGATACCAAGTCTCGTGCCGTACCGATTTACCAGACAACGTCTTATGTTTTTGACAATGCGCAAGAGGCAGAGGATATTTTTGCACTGAGAAAGCCAGCCAATATCTATTCTCGTATTGGAAATCCAACCGTTACTGTATTTGAAGAAAGAATGGCAGCTTTAGAAGGTGGTGTTGGAGCACTAGCCACTTCATCAGGTATGGCGGCGATTACCTATACCATTTTAGCCTTGGCACATGCTGGTGATCATGTTGTCGCAGCGACTACCCTTTATGGTGGCACTTTTAACTTGCTCAAAGAAACCTTACCACGTTATGGTATTACAGCGACTTTTGTCGATATTGATAACTTGGATGAAGTGAATACAGCGATTACGGACAATACTAAGCTGGTTTGGGTTGAAACGCTGGGAAATCCTCTCATCAATATTCCTGATTTGGAGAAAGTAGCAGAGATTGTTCATGCTCATAAGATTCCACTTGTGGCAGACAATACCTTTGGTACACCTTATTTGATTAATGTCTTTGAGCATGGAGTGGATATTTCGGTTCATTCTGCTACCAAATTTATCGGAGGTCACGGAACGTCTATCGGTGGTGTGATTGTCGATAGCGGTAAATTTGACTGGGAAGCTAGTGGTAAGTTCCCTCAGTTTGTTGAGGAGGATACGACCTATCACAATCTCAGCTATACACGAGATATTGGTCCTGCAGCCTTTGTGACATCGGTGCGGACGCAATTGTTACGAGATATGGGAGCCTGCTTGTCGCCTTTCAATGCATTTTTGCTCCTGCAAGGATTGGAAACCTTATCTCTTCGGATTGACCGGCATTTAGAAAATACCAAGAAAATTGTCGCATTCTTGGAAAATCATCCTCAAGTTGAAGCGGTCAACTACCCAAGCCTACCAAGCAGTCCCTATCATGCCTTAGCAGAAAAATATTTTCCTAAAGGGGCGGGTTCTATCTTTACTTTCCATGTTAAAGGCGGAACCGAGGAAGCTTGTCAGGTCATCGACCACTTGGAAATTTTCTCCAATCTGGCGAACGTGGCAGATGCCAAATCTCTCGTTGTCCATCCTGCCACCACAACGCATTCCCAATTAGGCGAAGAAGACCTCCTTGCTTGTGGCGTAACCCGTAATCAAATTCGTCTCTCTATCGGACTGGAAAATGCAAACGACTTGATTGCCGACTTGGAAGAAGCCTTGGAGAGTTTGGGATAGATTTTTGTGAAGAAGCCCTAGAGGCTTTTTCTTTTTCTGAGTGTGAGCCCAATAAGGGGAAGCAATATATCCTAAAATTTGGTAAAATAAAGTGATAGAAATCTAGAAAGGGTTACCATGTCATCTGCTCTGGTTTATCTGAGTAGGGAGAAAATGCTTTCTTTTGGCATGTTATAATGAAGAATCAATACAATTGAGGTGAGATATTATGGGTGAGTTGCAATTTGAATCGGAGTTAATAGAATATCTTTCAACAGGAACGGTTAATGTGTTAGATAGTTCTGAAATCAGTGAACCAATGGTTGACTATGTTGTTAAAACCAAAATTTGGCAATACGAAAAAGATATTAAAACGACTGAACAACTTTGGCAGAATTTTAAGGTAATTTTGGAAAGTCACAATAAAAATGTATTAGAACATCCGCTTAGCGAAACAGAATTCTACCAAGTTAAAAAGATTATCTCAGATTTGCAGACGCCTTATATGGCTGGTCAATTTCTCTATGGCTTAAATGGTGTTTCTCAAGTTGAAATTGATTTAGATGATGGTCGCCATGTATTCTTAACTGTATTTGATCAAAAGCAAATTGGTGCTGGTGATACCGTTTATCAAATTGTTAATCAGATTTACAGACCTGCCAAAATTACTGGTAAACAGGAGCGCCGCTTTGATACTACTTTATTGATAAATGGTCTACCTATTATTCAAATCGAAGAAAAACGTGATACTCATGATGTTAATGAAGCTCTGAATCAAATGGAGCAGTATATTGCAGAAAAACAATATACAGATATTTTCTCAACAGTACAGATTTTAGTTGCTATGACGCCTAACAACGCTAAATACATGGCTAATACAACTTTGGATAAGTTTAACAAAGATTTTGCTTTTAATTGGCAACGTAAAAGTGATAATGGAATTGTTCGTCATTGGAAAGAATTTGCAGATTCTATGTTGAGCATTCCCATGGCTCATCAAATGGCAACCAATTACATGATTTTAGATGGTACCAAGAATAAGCAAATGCTTAAAGTGATGAGACCTTATCAAGTATATGCCACACAACGTGTTATTGATAACCTTAAAAAAGCCGATTTTGAACTTGGAAATAATAAAATTGGTTACATTTGGCATACGACAGGGTCTGGAAAAACGATTACCTCTTTCAAGACAGCTTGGTTAGCAAGTCGCTTACCAAATGTTGATAAGGTGGTTTTTGTCGTTGACCGAATTGCATTGACTTCTCAGACAAAGGATGAGTACAGCGCTTATGATCCTGATAGTAGTGCAGATGACTTTGGTAGTGTTTTTGATACCAAAAATACAACTGATTTAAGCCGTAAATTAAAGTCAAAAGCAGATGGTATTATTGTCACTTCGGTTCAAAAACTCAATACCTTAATTAACCGTAAAAATTTTAAAACACCAGATAAAAATATTGTTTTTGTCGTTGATGAGGCTCATCGTTCAACAGGTGGCGAATCCTTTAGAGATATCCAAAAAGCCTTTAAACGTTCGGCTTGGGTTGGTTATACTGGTACTCCCATGTTTGATGAGACGACTAACGGTTTACGAACAGAGGATATTTTTGGCCCTATGTTACATGCGTACACGATTCGAGAAGCCATTGCCGATCGAAACGTCCTAGGATTTAAGGTTGATTTTGAAACAACCATTAGTGAAGATGAGATGAAAGAAAAATATCTTCCTAGTTTCTATGAGCAACGTCATCCTGAATGGTCAGTGGAAAAAATCCGTACCAAAATTGAGAATCTTACTCCAGAAGATATGGATGATGCAGTTGAACCTAGTTTTTACGATGAAAATCCAGACCATGTGCGAGAAGTAGTCAAAGATATTTATAAAAATTGGCGTAATCGTTCTAATGAAGGAAAATACAATGCTATGTTTATCACCCATGTTGGCGGAGGTAAAGCAAGTACCCCAATGGCTCTGATGTATTTTAAGGAATTTCAGCGTGTTAATGAAGAGCATCGTAAGAATGGTGGTTTGGTCTTAAAAGTTGCAGTTACTTTTAGCCTGAATACCACAAATAATGATAGTATGCGTGAGACAAATGATGGTCTTCATAAAGCTATGGAAGGCTATAACAAGGAATTTGGTACAAATTTCGGTCTAGACGATGTTTCCGCCTATACTCAAGATGTGACGGCTCGTTTAAATAAATCGATTGATGACAAGAACTACCTTGATTTAGTCATTGTTGTGGACCAACTCTTGACAGGCTTTAATGCGCCTGAGTTGAATACCTTGTATGTTGACCGTACGCTAAAAGGAGCTGGTTTAATTCAAGCCTACTCACGTACGAACTGTGTGGCGGATATGCAGGAAAAACATTGGGGGCGCGTGGTTAATTACCGCTGGCCAGCTCAAAATGAAAAATTAATGAATACAGCGCTAGCTATTTATGCCAATAAAGACTCTGCCAACCTTTCTGATGAAGAACGTAGTCTAGAAAATCAAGAAGCTGGGATTACAGCACCAGAGTTTGCCAAAGTTTTTGATGAAGTAAAAGCTACTGTCTCACAATTATCTGAAATGACTAATACTTTTGTTCAACTTCCACCTTCAGAGAAGAAAAAGGAAGACATGCTTGGACTTTTGCGTAGCTATAATACTGGTATGGCAAAATTGAAACAATATAGTCCAGAAGATGGTGATGGATTTAACTATGATAACCCTGATGAATTGATTGAGAGATTGGGGATGACTGCTGAACAGGAAAAAATGCTAACAACTGTTTTGACAAATGAACTCAAGCAACAACTATCGAAGTCAAAAAATATTCCAATTTACCAAATTGAATTGAAAATGACTCATGTTAAGGATGTTGAGGTCAATTATGATTATCTGACAGAATTGATTGAGGCACTCTTAAACCAAGTTCACAATAGTCTAGATGAATTGGTAAAAGAAACTCAAGAGAAAATCAAACAGTTTGCGAATGGATTGGATAATCGTATGTACGCGGATCAAATCATGAAAGCAGCGGATGCTATTGTTCAATGTCACTATCCAACTGCTGATAATCCGATGACTTATCCTGTTAAACTCGATTCAAGTGAGAAGATTATCCAAGAAGCTTCCACAGTTAGTTTAGATCGAATGCTCTTAGACTTCCGTTATAAGTGGGGAATTACAGATATTATTACAAGTAGTCAAATGCGAACCCTCTTTAGTCGTCATAGTCATGGTCAACAAGATTTGGATGATATGGGACAGATTCGCGATATTGTTGCAGAAGCAAGTAAGGATTATCAGGTTTTAGCTAGCGATGATAATATAAAAAGTTTGTCACGTGTTAAATATCGTAATAATCTTCGAAAAGCTATCTATCAGATGGCAGATGACATTGTAGGTAGCTATTAGAAAGTAGGAAAATAATGACAAAAGATGAAAAACGAGTTCCCAAACTTCGTTTTCCAGGATTCACTG
>NZ_JBINIY010000059.1:0-306 GCF_043656315.1 Streptococcus hepaticus | reverse complement strand
GTGATTGAGTAGGCCTTTGACGTTTTCCAAAAATAGAAAACGTGGTTGGATTTGTTTGGCCGCTCGAGCAATCTCAAAAAAGAGAGTCCCTCGAGTATCTTCAAATCCCAATCGTCTGCCTGCGAGTGAAAATGCTTGGCAAGGAAATCCCCCGCAGATGATGTCCACTTGCCCTCTAAATTGTCTAAAGTCATGGTCTGTGACCTCTTTAATGTCATGGTATTCTATTTCCCCTTCTGTGTTAAACATGGCTTTATAAGATGTTCTAGCGAATTTATCAATTTCACAAAAGCCCAGGCATTTATG
>NZ_JBINIY010000058.1:0-307 GCF_043656315.1 Streptococcus hepaticus | reverse complement strand
GTTTGATAATGCCTTGATTGATGAGATGTTAGAAGCCTTTGGCATCACACGTTCGCTGAGTCATGCTGGTTGTCCTTATGACAATGCGGTAGCTGAGAGTACCTATCGCTCCTTCAAACTGGAGGTTATCAACCAAGAAAACTTCCACTCTCTGGAAGAATTAACCCTTAAAACCAGGGATTATGTCCACTGGTGGAATCACCATCGCATCCACAGCACTCTTAATTACCAAACACCCATGACTAAAAGAGCAATCGTTTAACAAAAACACTTTATAAATTTTGTACAGAAAAGTGTTGCCTTTTCA
>NZ_JBINIY010000057.1:0-310 GCF_043656315.1 Streptococcus hepaticus | reverse complement strand
GGCTTTTATCGTGTTCTGAAACTTCCATCCGAAAATGGATCCTCATATTCTTTTACGCTCAACTTATCAAGAGCAATGTCATCTTTCTCTTGCTCACGAATGTATTTCGCTACTGTTTGTTCGTTCAATCCGACAGTGCTGACGTAATATCCCCTCGCCCAAAACTTACGATTTCCATACTTATACTTTAAATTCGCATGTCTATCAAATATCATCAAAGCACTCTTACTTTTTAAATATCCCATAAAATCGGAAATCGCTAGTTTTGGTGGTATCAGCACAAGCATGTGAACGTGATCTGACATCATAT
>NZ_JBINIY010000056.1:0-333 GCF_043656315.1 Streptococcus hepaticus | reverse complement strand
CAACTATACAAACAGGCCGGCAATAGCGTGACTGTCACAGTTATTGAAGCCATTGCCAGAGAATTTAGAAGAACGGAAGAGGAAGAAAAACATGAACCTACTACATAAGAAAAGTATCCTAGATTGTACTGAATTAGAAGAACGTATTCACCAAGCTGAAACAAATCAGTTAGTGGAAAAGATACTATCACTCCCCAATTTTGATTGTGACTTTGAGGTGACTTTTGAAGATGATTACCACAAAGAGATGAATGATCCCCTATTCTACGAATCCAATCTTCATCGGATTTCGGATTTTATGGAAACTAGGGATATTAAAAATGGTGTAGATAC
>NZ_JBINIY010000055.1:0-397 GCF_043656315.1 Streptococcus hepaticus | reverse complement strand
GCACAAGACTGCTGACTTGGTCAAAGAAGCCATTCAAAGCATTCCCTACGCTCTGACCAAGGTAAAACTCTTCCATTCTGATCGTTGTAAGGAGTTTGATAATGCCTTGATTGATGAGATGTTAGAAGCCTTTGGCATCACACGTTCGCTTAGTCATGCTGGTTGTCCTTATGACAATGCGGTCGCTGAGAACACTTACAAAGCCTTTAAACTGGAATTTATCAACCAAGAAACATTTCATTCACTGGAAGAACTGACCATCAAAACAAAAGAGTATGTCCATTGGTGGAACTATCATCGCATCCACAGCACTCTTAATTACCAAACACCCATGACTAAAAGAGCAATCGTTTAACAAAAACACTTTATAAATTTTGTACAGAAAAGTGTTGCCTTT
>NZ_JBINIY010000054.1:0-417 GCF_043656315.1 Streptococcus hepaticus | reverse complement strand
GCTTTAGGTGTTACCTTAACTGGAACTGTGACAACTTCTGTATCGCCATTAGGGTACTCAATCGTCACTTCAACAGCTGGTTTTTCGCCGGCTGTATCGGTACTTGGAATATTACCAACTGTTGTAATCTTACCACCAGCTGGAACTGTAACCTTATCCGTCACGTCTTTCTCAGTGATTGGAGTGCCTTGTGGAACTGTAATACCTTCTGTTGTTGGAGTTACAGGGGTTACAGTGATTGGAACCTTAACAATTTCTGTGTCACCATTTGGATAAGTCACTGTGACTTCAGCTTCTGGTTTCTTACCTGCTTCAGTAGTAGTTGGAATGTTAGTCACTTTCGTGATAACTCCGCCACTTCCTTCTGGAATTGTTACCTTGTTCTTCACATCATCTTCCGTGATAGGAGTGTGCTGT
>NZ_JBINIY010000053.1:0-437 GCF_043656315.1 Streptococcus hepaticus | reverse complement strand
TTCAAGGTATTTTGATTTTTCTAATTGTATCTCTTGTTCCCTTGTTTGAATCGGCTGGAAAGATTGCCGTATCAAATGGAGCTGGAGTGATGGAATCACTCGCCATTATGTTTGGTGGCTTGGTACAGGCCATATTGTTAATCATTGCCTTAGTTGGCAGTCAACGAACCGCCCGAAGTATTTTGGGCATGTAGGAGGAAGGGAGTCACTATCTCGCCTCCTCTTTTTATAGCTTACTTAGATTGGAGAACATTTATGAACACTCGTGTCTTTAAGGACATATCAAAGGTTCAACACAGGGCATGGCTAGGATTTACAACTAGACAGGTTATTTTTGTATTTCCAGCCGTCGCCATAACCATTTTGGTATTGGGTTTGAACCTATTTTACTGGCAATTTGGGGATTGGTTTGTCTATGGTTTTGTTTTTAGCTTTAC
>NZ_JBINIY010000052.1:0-440 GCF_043656315.1 Streptococcus hepaticus | reverse complement strand
TATGAGTGTATCAGGTAGCAGTGTCATTCAACAAGATGAGATGGAATTGACCATGGCCTATACCCACATGACGTGGGAAGATGCGGAGCATACAAGAACCAACGAAAAGGGAATTACCTTTTACACTAAGATTGATGAGGTCATGGTTTACATGAATCATCAATACCAAGACTACAAGCTTGACGATTTCATGGAAGCAGGTGGTGTGACCTACAAAGCGTTTCTCAGTCAAGTCTGGATGGACTTAAATGGTGGAGATTCTATTAAATCCATGTCTGACTTATATAAAGAACCTGCTTACAAGCTGTCTGATGAGGATCAAGAAGAACTAAAGGAATTGACCGAAGAAGGCAACTATTTAGCCCTTCAAGAATTGGAAAATCCCTTTCAGGGACAGACCGATGAGGATAGCTTAAACATGACCTACCGATATGGTTATA
>NZ_JBINIY010000051.1:0-440 GCF_043656315.1 Streptococcus hepaticus | reverse complement strand
CATAACCATACCGGTAGGTCATGTTTAAGCTATCCTCATCTGTCTGTCCCTGAAAGGGATTGTCCAATTCTTGAAGGGCTAGATAGTTGCCTTCTTCGGTCAATTCCTTTAGTTCTTCTTGATCCTCATCAGACAGCTTGTAAGCAGGTTCTTTATATAAGTCAGACATGGATTTAATAGAATCTCCACCATTTAAGTCTGTCCACACTTGACTGAGAAACGCTTTGTAGGTCACACCACCTGCTTCCATGAAATCGTCAATCTTATAGTCTTGGTATTGATGATTCATATAAACCATAATCTCATCAATCTTGGTGTAATAGGTAATTCCCTTTTCGTTGGATCTAGTATGCTCCGCATCTTCCCACGTCATGTGGGTATAGGCCTTGGTCAATTCCATCTCATCTTGTTGAATGACACTGCTACCTGAGACACTCATG
>NZ_JBINIY010000050.1:0-445 GCF_043656315.1 Streptococcus hepaticus | reverse complement strand
TGCAGGTAGAAAACGCAGTGAACTGATCAAAGAATATGAGTTAACCCCTTCAACCTTCGATAAGTGGGGTCGCCAGGAAAAAACAACTGGTTCGTTTAAAAGCATTGACAATCTTACGGAGGAACAGCGTGAGCTGATTGAACTTCGCCATAATCACTGCTAACAAGGATAAATACAGCATTTCAGACATGTGTCGCTTACTTGATACGGTGCCAGGAAACTCAAACAGCTTCTTGGATTAGAGGGAGCTACTGTCTCTCGTCATCAGATTCGCCGTATCATGAAAAAGTACAATCTATTCTCAGTTTATCAGAAATCGGCTTTCAAGCCACATTCTAAGGAGAAAAACGAGGCACCTATTCCTAACCGATTGGACAGACAATTTGATGAGCACAAGCCCTTATCTACCCTTGTGACAGACTTAACCTATGTCCGTGTTAGTAGT
>NZ_JBINIY010000005.1:0-129526 GCF_043656315.1 Streptococcus hepaticus | reverse complement strand
ATTTTAGCCATTTATTTTTCCTTTCTGTATCTAACCTGAACAATTAGATTATACTAGGAAAAATAAATGAAAGCTAGAAGCCTCGGCAGCCACCAGCATAGCTGGTGGTTTTCTCATTTTTCTCTCCGAGAAAAACTGGCTGGAAGCCATAATAGAAAAAGCCTGAAATCAGGCTTTTTTCTGTACACTACACAAATAAAATAATCAAAAAAGTCATGACAAGCAGACTACACAAAATACTGAGCGAGTTTAGATTGGCTGACTCAGACGAATCTCCTCCCAGCTGCATGACATAGACTGGGGCGATGACTGAAATCGGTGAAGCTATACAAATAGTCAACATTTGGCGCATTTCCAGAGGCAATGGCAGTAAGAAATACACCAAAATTCCCATAAGAACAACCATTGATAAACGGGTGAATGAGAGTTTAGCCAAACGGTGCATTTCTTCTTTATTAACCTGCACATCTACCATCATACCCAGCATGAGCATGGCTAAAAACGGATTGGCATTCCCTGCAATATTGGTTACTGTTAAAATACCTTGCGGAATAGAAATATGCACTGCTGCTAAGAGCAGGGTGACCAGATAAACCTTAAATGGTAAAGATGAAAAAAGATTTTTAATAATCATCTTGAAAGTCATGGGCTCTTTTTCATGGTTGAGACTGGCAGCCAGCGTGTAGTTGCCTCCTAGGACCATGAGAGCATTTCCAGTATCAAAAAGAAGTACGCTACTCAGATAAGAAGCTGGAAAAAATGCCTGAATAAAGGGCAAACTAAAAGTTCCAATGTTAAAACCCGAAATCTGCACTATAGCAGAACCTTTTTCTACGCTGCTCCCTTTTCGTGCCTCCCAGTAGCCAACAGCATCCATGATTAAATTACTAGCGAAACCGAGTAATAATGGAATCAGCAAAAGTCCGGATAATTTTACTTCTGAAGCTGACGCTAAGAGAGCACAAGGAAGGGTCACATTCATAACAATGGTTGAGAAAATTTTAACATCCTTCTTCTCGACAATACCCACCATTTTTAGATAATATCCTAAGCCAATGACCAGCATAAAACCGAAGGCTTTCAATAATATTGTCACCATACAACCTCTTCTTTCTCAGCAAATTATACCACAAATTACTGGTAAAAAGATAATATATAATTTTTTTACATATTTCTCTTGACAAGTCTCATCAATGGGTATATTATTTATATATAAAATAATTATATATAAAGGAGGAAGAGATGTATTACCCCGTTTCATCCATTTTGATTGAATTTCTGGTCTTATCCATCGTGGAAAAGCAGGATTCCTATGGCTATGAAATCAGTCAAACCATCAAGCTAGCTGCTGACATCAAAGAATCTACCCTCTATCCTATCTTGAAAAAATTGGAAAAAGCAGGCTACGTCACGACCTATACCCAAGAATTTCAAGGTCGCAAGCGCAAATACTATACCATTACTGCTGATGGACGAGCCCATCTGCCTTATCTGAAACAAGAATGGACAGACTACAAAAACGTTATAGACAATATTATTGAAGGGAGCCTTCGCAAATGAACAAACAAGAATACCTATCAACTCTAGCAGAATTACTCCAACCACTGGAAGCACAGGAAAGAGCCGATGTATTGGACTATTTTAACGAATATTTTGACGAATGCCAAAATTACGCTGAAGCCATCGAAAATCTGGGTAGCCCACAGGAAGCTGCTAAAGATATTCTGGAAAATCTAGGTGTAGAAACTCACTCTGAAACCGAAAAAGATTTCACTAAAAACTATAGCAACACCTCTCAAGAAAACAGTCAAACAAATTTCCAAGAGAATTTTCTGTCATCTTTCCTTGAAAAATTTAGAACTTCTTTTCAACAAGACAAGGTTGAAAAACAACAAGTGTTGGAGCGATTTGACAATTTGACCATTTCTGGTGAAGAATGCAACTTAATTGTCGAATCAACAGATCAGCCACAAGCTAGCATCGTCTACTGGACAGATGAAAGGGAGTCACTACCATTTACTATCAAGCAGTCTGAGGGAGGTTTGTCCATTTCCACTCTCCAACACGACCGGTCCTTCCTCTCATTTTCTGGCTCAGATAAACAGTCCCCTCGTCTTCTCATCCCATCTGAAACATTACAGACTTTAAAGCTTCATCTCAAAGATTCCAATATCACTCTTCTTAAGCTCAACCTCCAAAAGCTTGCTGCTAACATGGAGGACAGCAATCTTACTCTCAAGCAAACAAGCATTGCGTCAGCTCTCCTCCAACTAGAAGATAGCAATATCAGTCTAGCAGAAAGTAGTCTTCTGAAACTTGACTTAAAAATGGAAGACAGTAATCTTTCAGCAAAAGAAACCGGCTTTGAACAGTTCACAATTCATTCAGAAGATAGTAATCTACAACTTGAAGAAAGTTCCCTCTCTGCTGGCAGAATCACTCTGACTGAGAGTCGGTGTAATTTACAGAATGGTCAATTTAAGGGAGAAATCGACCTTCATTGTGAAGATAGCCAAGTAAATCTACTTCTAACAAATTTTGACCAATTAGAATGCCAGATTAACCAGAATGACTCAATGATCCATTATCCAAGTCAAAATACAGCTCAAACAAGTAAAACAGCTTGGTTAGACTTAAAAGCCAGCGATTCCATCGTTAACATTGCTCCATTTTAAAAGAGAGTGAGCCAGTCTTCTATATTCTTCCTGGCTCGCCCTCTTTTCCTATACTCATTATTTCCTTTCTTTGAAAAAAGTTCCTATTTTTGCTAGAATGAATGGATACAAAGGAGAGAGTATGCACGATCAAACAAAAAATTTAAAAGTGGCTGAAAAAGGAGCTATCCTCTCTATTGCGGCCTATGTCCTCTTGTCTGGCTTCAAGCTGGCAGCAGGTAACATCTTTCACTCCGACGCACTAACCGCTGATGCCTTCAATAACATCTCAGATATTATCGGGAATGTCGCCGTGCTCTTAGGCTTACGCATGGCACAAAAACCCGCTGACACTGATCACCGTTTTGGACACTGGAAAATGGAAGATCTGGCAAGTCTGATCACTTCATTTATCATGTTTGTCGTAGGTTTTCAAGTATTAGCCAGCACCATTCAAAAAATCCTCAACAACCAAATTGTTGAAATTGATAGAATGGGTGCCATCGTGGGAATCGCTTCTGCTGTCATCATGCTGGGGGTCTACGAGTACAACAGACGACTGGCCAAAAAATCTCGTTCACGAGCCCTAGAAGCGGCTGCTAAGGATAATCTTTCTGATGCCGTGACTTCTATCGGAACATCGGTTGCTGTTTTTGCAGCAGCCATGGGCTGGACCATTATTGATAAAATTGCAGCCATCATTATCACTTTCTTCATTTTAAAAACAGCCTACGATATTTTTATGGAGAGTTTCTTCACTTTATCTGATGGCTTCGATGAAAATCTGCTCCACCAATACGAGGCTGATATTCTCAAATTGCCAAAAATTGTTTCTATCAAGTCCCAACGCGGGCGTACCTATGGGGCAAACATCTATCTGGATATTGTCCTTGAGATGAATCCTGATCTCTCCGTCTACGAAAGCCACGAAATTACGGAGCATGTAGAAGAACTACTCAAACTCAAATACGGCGTTTTCGATGTGGATATCCATGTGGAACCTTCTGAAATTCCGCATGATGAAATGTACGAACACATCTACGACAAGCTCTATCGCTTTGAAGGACAAATCCTAGCTCAAGAAAATGGCTATGAAGATTTCTTTGCCGATGAGTATACATTTATCAGTTCAGATGGACAGTATCTGGGTAAAAGTCAATTTTTAACTATTCAGCAAGTCCCACAAGGTCAGATGCACAACTATCAGATGACGTCTATCAGCCAAAAATCAAAATTAGTCACCTTCGAACTAGACAATCGCGTCCACACCTCCCTCTGGCGACGCAAGGAAGTCTGGCAAGTCGTTTTCCATCAGGTTAGTAAAAAACTCTAGTCGAAATACGACTAGAGTTTTTTACTTATCTATTCCTTAAGAGTTGGACTAGCCCGAAACCTGCTGTTCCTAACCCTCCAATCATATTGAGATAAGGATATTGCAAGCTCGGTGCTAACATAACAAAAAGTAAACCAAGTACAATCAAGAAGAGAGACCACTCTCCACCCTTACCTTTATTCATGAATCTAAGCTCCTATTCTGTTGGAGATTTTACCTTATTAGCAGAGATAACAAATGGTGTCCAAATCAAGAATGCTACAAATACATTAAAGAGTGAAACTAGACCAGCCATTAGGTTGTTACCAGTTGCAAGGAAGGCATATAGTCCCGGAGGTGTGATCCATGGTACTGCTAGATATACTGGTGGAATAAGCCCTGCTTGTGTTGCTAGGTAGGCAATAGCTGCACAGATTGGCGGAACAATCAACCATGGAATCACAAAGAGAGGATTCAATACCATTGGGATACCAAAAGTTATTGGTTCATTAATATTGAAGATTCCCATTGGAGCTGATAATTTAGCCACTGTCTTATAGTCATCTCTCTTAGAGAATAAGAATATTGCGATGATCAAGGCGATGGTAACACCTGAACCACCCATTTGTGCATAGGCATCAAAGGAACCACGTGTCCACAACCATGGTAATTTGCTAATATCATGAGTCGCTTCCCAAACACTGGTATTTTCTAGCAATGCAGGTTGATAGATACCATCCATAATCGGTGCTAAAACGTTGTGACCGTGCAATCCAAAGAACCAGAAAAGTTGTACCAAGAATGATAGTAATACTACACTAAACAGACCTTGGGACAAACCAAGAAGCGGTTTTTGAATATAGGCTGAAATCAAATCTGTCAATGATGAACCCGTTGCAGCAAACGCTAGATATCCAAGAACAGAAGAGGCATAGATTGCTAAAGTTCCCGGAATAATAGCTGCAAAGGCTTTGCTAACTGCTGGTGGTACGGAATCTGGCATTTTGATAGTAACATTTTTATTCATCAATTTACAGTAAATCATTGATGAAACAAAACCAATAATCAAGGCAGTAAAGAGACCGGTTGCACCAGCGTAAGCTGTCGTGATTGCTCCCCATGTACTGGTCTCAAGGACAGCTTTGCTACCGGACCCTGTTACTACCATGCCGAGATCGGCTAAAGTCTTAAGAAGATTCGCATCCGCTCCAGCCAAGGAAATTGAAATCTTAACAGTTTGTGGAATGATAGATACAAATGATGCAAATGAAACCAATCCACCCGCGATAGGATTAACCTTGTAGGTTTGTGAAAGGTTGTAACCAATTGAAAAGGCAAAGACTAGGGCAGAAATAGCAATGGTACCAAAATAGACATACCCATTGATTTCAATAAGAGGGGCCATGGCTTTGGCGAAACCAGTCCAGCCCATATTATTGGGGATATCCCTAAAGAACACATTGAGCAATACAGCGATTGAACCCGCCATCGTCAAAGGCATCATAGCGATAAAGGAATCCCGCACCGCTACTAAATGTTTTTGGTTGCCGACTTTACCAGCAAACCACATAAATTTCTCTGTTACAGTGTCTTTAAATGACATCGTAGCATCCTCCTTTTATTTTTTCATAAATGACGATTGTGAAAATTCGACTAGCTTGTCGATTTGTAAAACCATCCGCGTTTCCAATTTTTTCTTGAAAAAGGGTTTCAAGAGTTTGTAATTCCAAGAATTAAAGAAGCTTGGAGACTCATTCAACTCACTATAAGTGATTTTAACCTGCTCTGAATCAATTTCTTCTAAAAGATAGTGAAGCATTTGCTTTCCTCTACTGGAAGAAATCTCAACTCGATAACTTTCAGGTGGTTGAAACTCCAATACCTGCAAATTGACGCTTCCCTGCTGCCCTATTTTTTTGATATAAGTCAGACCTGAAACAATCTCATCAGCTGAGATAGACTGTCCTGTACTAGTTTCATAATCTTCGATGAAAAGTTTGGTCAGTAAATCAAAGACAGGCTTTGCTCTAGTAGGATAGATTTTTGAAACTTGCATCTTAAGCCCTCATCGTATCTAGTTGACGATAGACATCAATTACTTCTTTAGCCATATCAATAAAGGTAATAGCATTCATCAAGTGATCCTGTCCATGTACCATTAAGAGACTAATATTGATGCTGTCTCCACCTGCTTCTTGGGTTAAGAGAGCTGTTTGTGATTTATGGGCATGGCTGAGAGATAGGTTAGCTTCTTTTAACTTAGCTTCGGCCACCTCAAAATTAAACTTCTTAGCCGCTGCAATGGCTTCGACTGCTTTTCCTTTTGCATCACCACCATACATAATTAAGCCCATAATGGTTTCAAGAAGTTCTGCTTCCATAACAATCACCTACCCGTTTAGCATAGAAAGGGCAGTGTTAAGAACATTTTTTCCATTCATCACCCCGTAATCCATCATATTGATGGCATCTACCTTAATAGCGGGCTCACATTTTTCTTTAAATTCATTGAGTAGGAATTTAACTTGCGGACCAAGTAGGACGACATCAATTCTTTTGTCAGCTAATTCGTGGTCTGCTTCTGAGACAGGAACAGCAAAGATATCGACCTCTTCACCAATTTCAGCTGCAGCAGTTTGCATTTTTGTCACCAACATACTGGTTGACATTCCAGCGTTACAGACTAACATAATAGTTTTCATACTATTCTCCTTTATATTGTTTTTAATATCTTTCTAAAATGATGAAAAGTTGGTTGCGAAAGAAGTTCTTCCTGCAATTCAATTTGATTGGCAAGCTGAGCCAATTGGGATGTCATGATCTTCAAATGAGGATTTTCAAACCGTGATGGTGAGAGTAAACATAGGATACGAACATTTGGATGCGAAGTATCCCACTCAACTCCTTCTCCTAATATAGCTATCACGATTTCCTCTTTAATACCAAGAGAAGTAACAAGGTGAGGAAAAGCCATTAAATCACTAAATGCAGTTGAACTAAGCGTTTCTCTTTCCTCAATAGCTCGATAAAATTCCTTAGCAAAATCAGGATTTTGGACTTCATCAAGGCAAGAAATCATTTGTTCTAGTACTGCTTTTTTTGTGACTGGACCTTCTATCAAAAGGAACTTATCTGGACTAAAGCAGGTCTCAAAACTATCCACCCAATCTGTGTCTGAATCAAATTGATTGGATATAACATGCCCCCGATGACTGAGCATCTGTAGGCTTTGATTAATGGTATCAATATCTGCCTTGTTTAAGAAGACGCTAACCATGACTGTGGGGACCTGAAAAAGAATCTCTCCTAAGTCAATGGAGGAAATAATCAAATCCACTCCTGCTAAGCTAGCATCGGACAACTCATGATAGGAGATGCAGGCCAGAATGTTTAGGCGATTAGAAAATTGATTCTGAATGCGATTCTTAAGTACCTGTGCGCTACCAAATCCAGTTGCACAAACCACCAAAACATTCACAACTTCCACTGTATTTTCTCGCTCAAAGGCTGCAATTAGATGCAAAGCAAGATAGGCCCATTCATCATCCGATACCTGAAATTCTTTTAGATAAATCCAATTTTGAAAATGCCTTTTTGTCAGTTCAAAAAATTCTGGATAAGATTCCATAATTTCTTCCCGAAGTGGATTCTCCATTCGAATATGATATTTTAAGCGTAACAGCATAGGATTCAGATGGGTTAAGAGACTATTTGTCAAACCCTGGTCATCTTTAAAATGACTGCCCATCTCGCTATCAAGCACTCCTAAAATCTCGCTTAGCTCCTCTTCAGATTCCCTTGGCAGAACCTGCTCAAGCTGATGTTGAGATTTAGCCTTTGTTAAAAGATGCAGAGCGATATTGCTAGTCTCCCCCTTAGGAAATTCCAGTTTCAAAATCTGTGTTAAATCTTGGATGATTCTTTCTGCCACACGATAAGCAAGCTGCATCTGTTCTGTTTGCTCGATTGGATAGTCTGCGATCATATGCCCTATCCTGATCCGATGAATGGTTAGGGCAATGTGGATCAGTAGATTGGTCAGGACGTAATCCGAAATAAGCAACTGCCCTTCCTTGCAAGCTTCTAATATCAAATGAGCAATCTGCGATAAATCCAAATCACTTAAGAAACTTTGCGACTTAATATTTGTCAGCAGTGGATGCTTGAAGTTTGATGTTAGAAAATAATCAACGATGAAGCGTCGTTTATACTGCTCTCTCCCATCAACTTGATAAGTTCCTCTAGCGGTCTTCCTCAGTTCCAAATCATATGGTTTTAATCGCTGTCGTATCCTCGCTAATATAGTGGATACGGTTGTCCGACTGATATGGAGTTCTGACATGACACTCTTGGTATCAATCTCTATTTCCTTGAAGAACAGCTGTTGTAAGAGATAGTGTTCACGATCCGTATTCTCTTCTAAAACCTGTACATCTATTAACTCTTCCTTGCTGATATGCAACTGTTCAAACATCTCTAAAAATATGGAATGGTTTTCAATAATTAACTTGTAACCATGACCATATTTCATCTCAATCACAGCACCATGATCTTGAATTTCTTGAGTCATTTGATTCAAATATTTTCGAACAGTTCTATCTGACAAAGCTAATTTTTCAGCCAACTCTCGACTAGTTTGATAAATTGATTGGTGTTCGTACAACTCCTGTAGCAGTTTCCACTCTTTATTTGAAAGCATCGTTCACCCAACTCATCTAAAACCCATTTTCTTGACTTAATTTCTTAAACCAATAGCCTGATTTTTTGATGATTCTCTCTTGTGTATCTAGATCAAGTTCAATGAGTCCGTAGCGATTCTTGTAAGAATTGAGCCAGGACCAGCAATCGATAAAGGTCCAAATCAGGTAGCCCTTACAATTCGCTCCCTCCTGAATAGCCTTGTGCAACTCTTTCAGGTGCCCTTTCACGAAGTCAATGCGATAATCGTCTTGGATAAAGCCATCCTGACGGAACTTCTCTTCGCCTTCAACTCCCATCCCATTCTCGGTTAAAATCCACTCGATGTTGCCATAGTCTCTTTGGATGTTCTTGGCAATGTCATGGACACCCCGCTCATAAATCTCCCAGCCACGGTGTGGATTCATCTTGCGACCAGGCATTTCATAATGATCATAGTAATATTCTGGGAAAAATGGTGACTCTGGATGAGCTTGAAATTTCGGTGCAGCTACTCGCAATGGTTGGTAATAATTGACACCCAAGTAATCAACTGTATGTTCCTTTATGAGTTGTAAATCCCCTTCCTCATAATCAGGTAACAAATCATGCTTTTGAAGGATCTCCACAAGTTCTTCCGGATAGCTTCCCTTAACAGATGGATCTAGGAAAGACTTGGCTTGGAAGAGTTCTGCAATCCTTGCAGCCTTAACATCTGCAGGGTGTTGACTACGGGGGTAGGCAGGGGTCAGATTGAGGACAATCCCTATCTTCTTTTCAGGATTTACTTGGTGACAAGCCTTGACAGCAAGACTCGAAGCTAACTGTGTATGGTAGGCCACCTGTACCCCAGCCTCGGCATCAATGACAGCAGGATAATGGTATTGATAGAAATAGCCACACTCTACAGGAACGATGGGCTCGTTAAAGGTAATCCACCGGTCCACTAGATCGTCAAACAATTCAAAACAGAGCTGGGCATAGCGTTCATAGGCAAGAACCGTTTCTCGCTTGACCCAGCCACCTTGTTCTTCTAGAACCATGGGGAGATCAAAGTGATAGAGATTGACGAGGAGCTCAATACCTCGGTCCTTGACACCTTGAAAAACTTTCCGATAAAAATCAACAGCTAGTGGATTGACCTCCCCATCACCATCAGGAATGAGCCTAGACCACTGGATTGAAGTCCGAAAGGCTGTATGCCCTGTTTGGACCAGCAAGTCCAAGTCTTTTTCAAAGTTGGTATAGAAAGTGGAAGTATCCTTTGGTCCGACTTGATTATGGAACTTTTCAGGTGCAATAGAAAACCAATAATCCCAAGTATTATCACCTTTCTTGTCCCCTGCTAGACGTCCTTCACTCTGAGGGCCAGAAGTCGAAGAACCCCAGAGGAAGTTTTCAGGGAAATGAATCATAGTATCCTCCTATTTCACTCAAATAATTTGTATATTAACTATATAGCATTCTTCCTGTAATGTAAAGGTTTACAAAGACTAACTTTTTCCAAACTAAGGCGGAAAAAAACTGAAAAACAGGCATCTCTTAAGATGCCTGTCACTATCACACTATGTGCAATATGAAATCTTGCCATGGCTGTAATAAATCCAATAAAGGATAGTCCTCCTCGATAATATGACCAACAATATTGACCTTCTCACTAACCGTGAAATCACACAAAGCAATCTGTAACTCTCCGCAATAGCGGGTGTAGAGTTGGTTATCAATCAAAATATGTCCACGTTTCACACACTTCTTTTGCTGAATAGGAGGTATTTTTTTCTGACTATATTTGCCACGATGCCCTGTAGAACGAACGACGTATTCTGAAATATCTCCACGATAATTGTGAGATTCCTGAATAATTTCTTTTTCGATGGAACTAATTTCCCTATTAATCTTTATATCAAATTCAATAGATGGTTGCTGCCTAAGACTAGCTAGCTCTTCCTGAGATACAAATTGATTGGCAATGATAATATGATCTATAAGTCCGGTTGCTGCCAGCCATTTATATTGAGCGTTCAGACTCAGATGACGATGTTCTTCCAGAGTACACAATCCTTCTGACAGGGGCCATGGTCCAATATCTGCAGACTGTGCATTGATAAAAGCTGCTGTTTCCACTCCAAGTTCACGATAGACTTGACTAACTTTCAAAAAATAGTCTTTTGAAAGTCCTGTAAATTCATGAGGGTAGAAATTATGGCATGCTGTTACTTTGGATAAGTCAGCTCCAGCTGCTACCAAATCCTTGATTAGACTTGTCTCTCCGCTCATATTTACTTCAATCTTGATAGGGGATGATTGACGTGTCAAATTGACCAAGTATGTTTGGTCTTCATCTGTTTCATCAAGGCGAATTCCGGCAAGCCCAAAGGATTCCGCCGACTCTAAGAGATGATCTTGCCATCCTAAATGCTTAATCAATTTTGGATTCAAATCCGCAAACACCTCCAGACCGATTTCCTTACAGTAAGCCACGACCCAGCGATAGAGGTCAAAAATCGTCTCTTCTGCGTCCAATAATTGCAGCAGACTAATGAAAACGCGCTTACTGTTATAGGACTTGAGTAGATCAATATAAGCCTTCAATTCATCAAATTGATATCCTTCTGGATAAAGAGAAAAACCTAATTGTGGCATGATATCATCCTTTCTATTGGGCAATTTCTAACTCTATCATACCCTATTCAAACCAATCTGTAAATGCATCCTAAAACCAATTTTTTCCACATTAAAACGGAAAAGAGTCCAATAGACTCCTCCCGTTTCTTCTATACTGCTTCCACCATGACCTTAATTTCTGCGATAAGGGCTTGATCTGTCAAACCTGTCACTTCTTTAACCACTTCTTCTAATGGTTTTTCATCCAAAAGTGCTTGTAATTTTGCAGACTGTTCATCTGTTTCATCACGGTATTGGAAAACATAGGCTACCGTATTGAGAAGGTTGGCATATCCAAGACCACGTTCTTTCAATTCACGAATTGGGCGAATAAACCGCTCATCAAAGCCAAGTTTACGGATTGGAGTACGGGCAACACGTGTCACATCATCCACGATAAATGGATTTTCAAAACGGCTGATGATCACCTTGTGGTATTCCACCAAGGCAGCTTCATCAAAGTTCCATTTCGCGATAAGCAGGCTACGGATTTCAGCCAGAACAGCTTCAACATTATTTTTAACGGTTACATTTTGGAGGGCTTCAAGAATGGTTTTCGCACCATAGTAAGCACCTGTGTAGGCTGAAGTCGCATGTCCTGAGTTGACTGAGAAAAGCTTGCGCTCGATAAATGGTTCCAAGTCTGTTTCATAGTGTACACCCTTGAGTTGTAGCGCTTCATTTTTCATACGGCTAGTCTCAACAACCCATTCATTAAATGGCTCAACGACGACAAACAATGGATCTTCATGTGATTGGGCTGGAACAATGCGATCAACTGCTGCATTTGGGAAACCAACAAATTCTTCAGCAAAAGCCAAACCTTCTTCTGACAAGTGTTTTTTCACTTCTTCATAAAGGAATTCTGAGCCACCAATCATATTTTCGCAGGCCAAGACATCAATTGGATTGTTGTTTCCAGTCGCTTTTCGAGCCTCAATGCCTTGCGCTACCAAGCCAGCGATGAATGGCAAGATATTTGGACCAATGGCTGTTGTAATCAAGTCTGCTTCTGCAATGGCTGCAACAACTTCCTCTGGATTTTTAGCATTATTAATGCCACGAACACCTGCAACGGCGATATGACGTTGACCTTCTTCGGCAATTTCAATTTCGTAAGAACCGCGCTCATTCAAGGCGTCAATGATTTTCTCATTGACATCTACAAAGGCGATTTCAAAACCATTTTCAAAAAGAATTTCTCCGATAAATCCACGACCGATATTTCCGGCACCAAAGTGTACTGCTTTTTTCATATTTTTCCTTCTTTCTTAGGCAACACTATTGAGCAATGCAATGACTTCATCTGTAGATTGGGCATCTGCCAATTTCACGACGTTGTCCACATCTGCACAGAAAATAGAAATTTTTTGGATAATTTCCAAATGATCATCACCAAGTCCAGCAATTCCAAAAAGAAGAGTCGCAACATTTGGATTTTCTTCTGTACCAAAGTTAACACCAGCTGGTACTTGAACAATGGTAATGCCTGATGAGATGACCTCTTTCTTGGCATCGTCCGTTCCATGAGGAATAGCGATAAAGTTGCCCATATAAACTGATAGCTCTTCATTACGCTTAATCATGGCTCCGATGTAGGCTTCGTTGACATGACCTGCTTCAAAGAGCTGCTGTCCACAGTAGCGAATGGCATCTTCCTTTGTAGCAAAAGCCTGGTTTAATTTGATAAGTTCTTTTTGAAATTCCATGTTAGTTCTCCAATTTTTTGATGTTCTCTGTAAAGATCGTATTGAGCAAGTGATAAATGATATCACGATTCCCCGCTCTATAAATTTCGGTATAAAGTTTATTTTCAATAATCGACTGGCTAATCGCCGTCATCAAATTACGGGTTTCTTGGCTTTCGTCCAATGTTGTCAACATGACTAAAATCCGCTTGACTTCTTCTTGCTGATAATTCATAGACAAGGCTTGAACAGGTTGACGAAGTTCGACCACCATAAATTGACTTTTCTCCACCTTGCTCGACTGGGTATGTAAAAGTGCCAGATTCGTATGCGGAATCGCCAAAGGGCTTGTTTCAAATCGCGCTAAAATTTTCTTAGCCAAATAATCACTATCCGTCACAACGGCTAATCCCTCTAAAATTTGATGAACCGTCTCAGCAAATTCTCCATGATTGTCAACCTCTACAAAGTCAAATTCTTGCAATAAATGACTTGATGACTGAATATAGGCTTGTAAATCATAGGTAATTTCTGGTCGAATATCTTCCCTCGCAGAAATCGTTCGATGCCCCTGAATATGTTGCAAAGTTTCCTGCAAGTCCAAAATCTCTTGTGTATTCGGAAAAGTAGAAATCAAGGCAATGCCGTCTTGCGAGATGGGCTTAGTAGATAGGCAATAATCGTACTGTTTTAACTGCAAATGTGACAAGTCGGTCGTACTCTTCACATCTATCAATTCCACAAAGGGAGCAATATTTTTAATTTTTGAGACCAAGACACTGGTTGTCAAGGGCCGTTCATCTGTCAATAAGAGCAGACGAATCGGATAGATATCTGGGCTTCGTCTCAAGCTGGCCGCAAAATGCAAGGTCACCAACTCGTACTCGTATTCACTCTGAATAAAAGGCGGAAAAATATCCTTCATCAGCAGACTGACTAAGCTATGCAGAAATTGATTATTCTGAGTTGCTAGATAGGCTACATTTGAAGCAGAATGCTCTGGAAAAAGTTGCGGTACCGCAAGACTGAGTTTCAAGTGATTGAACAAAAGCTTAAAGAGCATCTTATCCTTGATAAAGTCAATCTTGGTAAAGCGAGAAACCGAATCCACTAGCTGAGAAACATTGTAGTAAAACTCACTATCAAATTTCTCCCGAAAAAGTGGTACTTCCTGCCGCTTCAAAATCACTTCATCCAAGATATTAGCAAAATAGACAATTTCCTGAATATTATAGAAATGTTTGGTCGTCTTTGCCAAATCTGCAAACAACTTCTGAGAAATATCTAGCGCATCTTTGGAGACATTGACCTGTGAATGCAAATCTCCTTGATTGTCTGCTAAAGCCAAGAGAATAATCAAAAATTCTTTTAACTTGACATCCAACTCTCCCAAGGCTACTTGATGTTCTTCAAATACCTGTCGAATTTGTTTGGTAATTGCTGGATGGAGCACTGCAAAATTTGGAAATTCATCATGCCAAAAATCATGTACCGAGATAGCATTTGTCAGAAGATTTGCTAGAAAACGTCTGCGAGCAGCAACTCCCCCTTCAACCTTGTAGCCCTTACCACGAACCAATTGCAATTCAAAATCGCCCATGCGTTTCTCCAAGGTCGCCATGTCTTGAATAATGGTCACATTGGAGACTAGGAAAATATCCTGAAGTTGCTCGTTGGTCATAGGATAAGGATTAGTCAGAAGAGTGTAGGCAATCCGCAACTGCCGTTCACTAGCTGAAAATTCTTCTACAGATGAAGCCAGCTGTAAAGTATCCAAGTTTCCAGACAGATGGTATTTTTTCCCTTCCTTGACGATAAAAATGTCTTCTGTTGCCAACGTCACTGTCAAATCTGACAAGGTTCGATAAACCGTCCGACTAGAAACTTGCAAAATTTCAGCCATTTCTTTCAACGAAAGCTTTCCCACTTCTAGGAAAGCTTTCAATAATTGTTCTTCACGTTTTGTTAATAGCATAGTTACATTATACTATATTTTGCTTGCTAAGTCTTAGAGCGTAGCTACCAACTTGTCATAGTCAGGTGTCGTCACAAGACTGTCAACTGCAAGGATACGAGTTGCTGGAGCGATTGCTTTGACATCTGCTTCTTTGTCAGTTGTTACAACGACCAAGACAGATGAGTTGTTCAATTGAGCCAAGTCAGTGTAGGTTACTGTTTCAACTGGGATCGCAACATTTTTGTTTTTGAAGATAGCTTTCAATGTTTCACTACCCATCGTTGCTGAACCTTGTGCTTTATCGTAGGCAAAGACAACTTTTTCCACGCCAACCAGGCTTACTTCTGCTGTCGCTCCACCTACTGCTTCAGACTTTTTTTCAACTGGTACCTTATCTGCCAATTTTGCAACGATTTCATCGTATTTTGGTGAAGTTAAGAAATTATCAACGGATACGTGAATGGCACGTGGAGTGCGTTGTTGTGCACGTGGAGTCAATTCTTCTTGGGTAACAATCAAGGTCAAATCTGTATCTTCAAGTGTTGAGATAGCTTTATTTGTAACAGGAATATCAAGGCCTGCTTCTTGTACTTTTTTGCGAAGAAGAGATGCCCCCATTGCTGAGCTACCCATACCCGCATCACATGCAAAGATGATTTGTTTTACTGCATCAGCTGAAATTTCTGCTGAAACTGGAAGAGCTTGACCTTTAGATGCTGCTTTAGCTGCTTTTGTTGCTGCTTGTGCTTTTTGCAAATCATCGCCTTCAGATTTGTCTGCTTTCAAGATCACTGCTGCTACAAGGAATGATACCACTGCTGCGACAAGCACACCAAGGAAGACATTAACGTGTGGCCATGCGCCTTTTGGTGCCATCAATTCAATCGCGATGATTGAACCTGGTGAAGCTGGACCTGACAAACCAGAACCAAGAACAACGTTTGTAAATGTACCAGCAATACCACCGGCGATTGCTGCAAGGAAGAGAGCTGGTTTCATCATCACATATGGGAAGTAGATTTCATGGATACCACCGAAGAAGTGGATAATCATAGCACCCCATGAAGAAGATTTTGCTGAACCTTTACCAAATACTGCGAAGGCAAGAAGAATACCAAGACCTGGACCAGGGTTTGCTTCCAAAAGGAAGAGAACTGATTTACCAGTGTTTAATACTTGTTCAGTACCAAGCGGTGTGAAGATACCGTGGTTGAGGGCGTTGTTCAAGAAAAGAACTTTAGCTGGTTCAATCAAGATATTTGCAAGAGGCAAGAGGTGGAGATCAACCAAGAATTGTACACCATGACCGATTGCTTCAGTCAATGTTGCCACAACTGGACCAACCAATTTGTTAGCAATCAAGAGAAGAGCGAAACCAATCAGACCAGCTGAGAAGTTATTGACCAACATTTCAAAACCTGCACGGATTTTTGATTGGAAAGCATCGTCAAATTTCTTAATGCACCATGCTCCAAGTGGTCCCATGACCATCGCACCGATAAACATTGGAACGGATGAACCTGAGATCGCACCAAATGTTGCAATAGCACCAACAACCGCACCACGTTGTCCGTAAACAGCGTGACCACCAGTATAACCAATCAAGAGTGGCAAAGCATAGGTCAACATTGGACCAACTGCTTCAGCAAAGTGTGCATTTGGCAACCAACCCGTTTCGATGAAGAGCGCTGTCAACACACCCCAAGCAATGAATGCCCCAATATTAGGCATAACCATGTTTGATAATGTCGTTCCGAGTTTTTGAACCCGAACTTTCCAAGAAGAACCATTTCCCATGTCTTCTCTCCTCCTAAATAATAAGATGTGAGCCCGTGAAAACTCGAAGGAAAAATAGGAAACCTGACACAGTGCAGCCAACACTTGGAAGGTTTATCTTTTTTCCAATGAGTTTAGGGCGAACTCAATTCCCCAAGTGAGCCCGTAACAACTCACTCATTTTGATAAGTCTATTATAGCTTGCTTTTTCTGTCAAAAACACTCAAACTTTGTCACAATTTTTGTGCCAAACAATATCTTGTCATAAAATGGCATGAGAAAAAGACCAGACATAGTCCAGTCTTTCCTATTATTTCTTAATATCATCTGCAGCGACGTCTTCTCCAAACCATTTGTCAGAGATTTTTTGAAACTCACCAGCTGCATATAATTCTTTGAAAGCCTTGTTGATGTTTTTCACCAAGGTCTTGTCTGCTTTACGAGCACCGACTGCGAAAGCTTCACTCTCATAACCAGCTTCTGCTACATTGTAATCTAAAAGAATGCCTTCTTCTTTCAAATAATAGTTTGCATAAACACGGTCAATCAGAAGACCATCAATACGGTCATTTTGCAGGTCAATCAAAGCTTCATTAAAGGTTGAATACTGAGTTGCATCATTGTCTTTAACAATGTCTTTCAAAATCGCAGTTTGATTTTCAAAAGCAGCATAGCCTGATGAACCAGCTTGGGCACCTAAAATCTTATCTTTCATACCTGACACCTTATCAATGCCTGAAGACTTTTTAGTGACCAATACTTGCGCATTTGCCATGTAATTATCAGTGAAGAGAACTTTCTTCTCCCGCTCAGCGGTTGCTGTATAACCATTCCAGATAAGATCAATATTACCGTTATTTAACTCGGTTTCCTTCAAATCCCAGTCGATTGGCTGCCAGTTTACCTTGATATCATACTTAGCAAATACTGCTTCTGCAAGATCAATATCAAAGCCAACATTCTTACCTGACTTATCTTCATAGCCCATTGGAACAAAAGTATTATCAAAGCCAATGGTGATCTTCTTAGCTGATTGGATAGTTTCCCAGCTATCTTTTTTTGTATTCGCTGATTTGGAAGAACCGCAGGCTGCTAAGGCAATACCCGCAATAAGTACCGTAGCACCTAATAAGATTTTTTTCATGTTCATAAGCAAACTCCTAGTGTTTGGGTTCAATTTTGATGATTTGATCTGCAATCGTTTCAGCAAACTGCATATCATGTGTGACAACAATTTGGGTAATCCCTGTGTCCTTATTTTTCAGGATAAGATTTTCTACTTCCTTGCGCAATTCAGGATCCAAAGCTGAAGTTGGCTCATCGTATCCAATAATCTCTGGATCAATCATCATGGCACGCGCCAAGGCAACACGCTGTTTCTGTCCGCCTGATAAGGAGAATGGATAAGCAGTCGAATGATTGGCCAAACCTAATTTTTCTAGCAGAGTCTTGGCTTTTTTCTCCGCTTCTGCTACCGTCATCCCCATCGTTTTAATAGGAGACAAGGTCAGATTTTCCAACACGGACAAATGTGGAAAGAGTTGAAAATCTTGGAAGACAAAACCAAGCAAGTTCCGTTTTTCCAATTCATCCAGTGACAATTCCTCACCATTGTAAAGAATTTGCCCCTCATCAATGGTTTCTAAACCAGCCAACATACGAAGGAGAGTCGTCTTTCCTCCACCAGATTGACCAACAATGGCAATGATATTTCCCTCTGGAATGACCAAGTCATAATGGGAGAAAATCTGCTTATTGCCAAACTTTTTTGAAAGATTTCGTAATTCTAACATATTTCCTCCTACTTATAATAGTCAAATTTCTTCTCAACCCATCTTGAGCCCAAAGTTGCAATCCCAATCATAATCAGATAAATAGCTCCTGCGATAAACATAGGTGCTAGACTAGCATCGCGATTGGCAGCTGTCTTACTTGCCTGCAGCAAGTCACCCACACCTAGGATATAAACCAAGGAAGTATCTTTGACAAGAGTAATCACTTCATTGAAAACACTTGGTAAGACAACCTTGATAACCTGTGGCAAGATGATGTAACGAATTGTCTGTAAATGGCTAAACTTCAAGACTTTCGCCGCTTCATACTGACCAGCTGGAATAGCCTCAATTCCCCCGCGGAAAATCTCTGAGAAATAAGCCGCGTAGTTGAGGGTAAAAGCAATGATCACTGCTGGCATACGGTCAAAGGTCACTCCCACAGTTGGCAGAACATAGTAAATGAAAATCAACTGCAAAAGTAAAGGGGTCCCACGCATAATCAAAACATAAATATTGAGTAGCCAGTGTAGGGGGGGAAAATGAATCCGCATCAAGAAAGCAACAACTGCTCCCAATGGTAAGGAAAGTACCAAAACCATGCAGAATACTTGAATTGTCACGCTTGCACCACTCAACAATCTCGGTAAAACTTCTAAAATATACTCCATAATAACCTCTTCATTTTATACAAAGTTTATTATATCACACTTCTCTCATTTTTTGTCTACCAACTTGTTTTTTTGTATATATATGCAAAAAAGAGAGAACAACTGAAAAGAACCGCTTATAATGGACAGTATAAAAAAGTTATATACTGCTCTTATAAGGATAAAGAGGTTCTTTTCTCATGGAAAAAAAGGAAGCAAGTTCACCAAATATCCACCCGAGTTCAAACTACAGGTAGTTGAAGACTACCTCAGCGGAAAGAGCGGAGGGATGCCTTCTATTGTCAAAAAATATGGGTTAAAATCAGACAACCAAGTTTTAACTTGGACAAGAAAATACCGAGAAGACCCTACTTTACTCTCCCAAGATTTACGAGGTAGAAAGTCCACTGGTCGTCCCAAAACAAGGAATCTAGAAGAGATGACCCTTGAGGAACAGAATACTTATCTACGAATGGAGAATGCAATTTTAAAGACCTTAAGGACTCTCCTCAATCCGTGAGAAGAGTCCACCTCTATCAAGTCGTGGAGCAGTTGAAAGATTGTTACTCTGTCTCCTCTTTATGCGCCTATTTCGGCTTCCCCAGGTCTTCTTACTACCTTTGGTTGAGCAAGGGGAGACCGGTCTATAAACAGTTTGATGCAAACTTAGCCCAAAAGATTACAGCTATCTTCCATGACACTCAAAAAGGCTATCGCTTCATCTCTTATCAACTGAGAAGACACTATCAACTTTCTCCTAACCCTAAGACTGTCTTGCGTTATATGCGTATTCTTGGTCACCAGTCTCCGATTCGGAAGAAGCGGTATCAATCCTGCACGCAACGAGAGATAAATGAAAAGGCAAGACATGTCCACTACAACGTGCTTGCCCGAAACTTTAAAGCAGAACGTCCTCTCCAAAAACTGACGACAGATGTCAGCTACGTTTACCACAAACAAGGGAGGAGGTTCTTAAGTGTCATAAAAGATTGTTATGACAATTCCATTTTAGCCTATACGCTATCAGATTTCAATGATAACAAGTTAGTTTTTGACAATATAGACCTGGTTTTTCACGATTCTTGGGATTCAACCAAAGTCTGTATCCTTCACTCTGACCAAGGTTTTCAATATACTAATCAACAGTATCTTCGAAAATTAGATCAATATGGTGTAACCATTTCTCATTCTGGCAAGGGAAATTGTTATGATAATGCGGCATATGAGAATTTCTTTTCCCACTTGAAGAGTGAGTCCTTGAGACTGTTTCCGCCTGAGGATAGAGAAACCCTCGTCCATCAAATCAGGAAATACATCGACTGGTATAATGACCACAGACCACAAGAAAAATTAAAAGGTATGACTCCCTTAGAATTTAGGGAAGCATACCTTCTAAAAAACTAACTTTTTTTAACTGTCCATTTTATCTGGGGCTTGACAGAACGGTCACTCTCTTTTTACATTTTATTCAACTGTAACAATCAGAATGACTATGGTAATTGTACGTCTCCTAAAATAAACCATTCATCTGTTGTCTGTTCATTAAAATTTGCTAACCGAATATACGGTTGAAAATTTTTCTTCTCATTTACTAAAGCGACCGCCAGCTTATATTGCCCATTTTCAATATCTAGACCTAATTTCATAGTATGACTATGTTTGATAATTTGGTCTCTTTCAAAATCACCAACATTTAACTCATCGGTTGATAAAATATCCTTATACGCTACACTCCCATCCTGATTCAAGAGGGCAAACGCAATTTTTATTTTATTGCCCCATCTTTTATTTTTATTTGGGACAATTCCCTCGCCTAAGTTTTCCCACTCACTATCGATGGCAATATTTCTCTCATTTTCAGAGTGTAACGCATATGATAATTCATGCAAGGAGATACGATATCCTCCCTCACTCGTAAATTTATCTAATAAATCTTTACCATAGTAAGTGAAAAGTTTACAATCCTCCAAGGTGCGTAAATCCAATGTATTGGCCCTTAAATCAACAGCGTCATCCACTACCTTCTTCATCATAGCATGCATTGTATAAAATGGATCATCACCACCATACTCCCTAGGACCTCCACCAGTCGGAAGGTCAATCGCAGTTGACCATCGAAAATCACGTGATTGAAAATGGTGGTAACAATTCTCAGCAAATAGAGGTATTCCCTTACTACGCAAATCGCGAATCACCTGTTTATGGGGGTTCAAATAAAGGTCCGAACCAAAAGCATCACGTCGCATCACAAAATTTGCACCATCTATATCGAATGATTTTTGAATAGTCCTTTGACCCTTCAGACTCATCAGTTGTCCACCAAGAAGAACATGATGAAAGGAGTTTTCATAAATACTTTGCAGTCTTGCAACTACTTTATTCATATCGGCAAACGTAGAGGTATACATTTGGTTATTCATTTCCCCCCACTCTCCATGACCATGACCATCAATAAATGCCGTATCTTCGTTATCAAATTGATTTGCAAATGCTTGAATAAATCGCTCAAATTTCTCTATAAAAATCGGATCATCTAAATAGGGTTCATTAGTTCTACCGATATAGGCTCCTGCATCCACATTGGTCCAACGGGCGCCACTATCAAAAACAAATTGGGGCGTTGCCTGACGACCTCCACTCGCAGAATTCGTTAAAACTCGAAAAGCTAATTGGATATTCCTCCTCCTAGCGCCTTCAATCAACCCTGATAAGGCGCTGTCTGGATTATCCCAAGCATAATGACCTTCTGTTGGTTCAAACCACGACCATGGTTGACGGATATAAAGTATATTAAGAGGCATCCCTGCATCAACTAGTTGATCCATTTGGCGCCAATATTCTTGAGCATCGCTTGCCGTGTCAATCTGTAAACTCAGTCCTTTATTTCTTGCATTGGGATTGTGTACAGTCGTTCCATATAAATTATAAACAGAAGATTCAAATCCCTCCACATAGGCAACCCAACCAGTTGCAGGATTTCTTAGGAAACTTCTCCTATCGCTCATAAGTTTTGCATACACTTTTCAGTCATCCTTTGCGGGAACAGTGACGGTTATCTCATTCGTCTCAGACTTTTGACCATCTGAGGCAGAAACTTCATAAATAAGTTTGACTTGCTCCTCATTCGTCGAATGATGGATTTTTTGATCAAGAGAAATCACATTTTCTTTGGATGATGACTTTAGATGAAAGTGATAATTTTCTAATGGAATTCCTTCATTTTTCAACCAATTTAGCTGTAAGCTTTCTGAATCTGTAAATATTTGATCGACATGATCAATGCTATCAGCTACAGAAACCGAATTTGTTTTCTGTAGGCCAATTGCGTTGAACTCTGTGATGATTCCCTTGTTCCATGTCCCATTAAAACTGATGCTAGCCTTTATCTTATTTGTAAAAATATTAGGCAATTGAATCATGAAACTCTGACGTCGCTGGGCTTGTTCTGGAGCATAATTAGCCAAACTAATCCACTCTTTGGTTCGTAAATCTTTATAAGATAGCTGAATTGTTTTAATCCCCTGACCATTTGAAAAGTTTGAGGCGATAGCCAATTGAGTCAATTCGTAAGCTTGACCTATCGGTGCTGTAATCTCTAGAGTTGTTTCCGTTGGCAATTCAACAGCCGTTTTTATAGTTTGATCCAACATTGGATAAACATCTACTATTTGACTATTTATTTGAAAATTAGCATCCCGAAAAACATTCTGACGGTATACTTGTCCGAACACCTCAACTTTATTGATTGAAATAGTATTTGCAAAATTTATTTTAAAAGCATGTGATAAATAATTTCCTGGGATAACTATTTCATAGAACCTCCCAGTCGTATCTTCAACTAATTTATAGTCAAATTTTTGTATTTCATGGTAGCCAGTATCTTGACGTAGATCTACAGCTATACTAAATCGAGGTCTCGTCGTTACATTCCCGCTGTCAGCAAATATTTTTATTTTTTCAAAACTTGCTAAGACTCCAACATAATGATTGATGGTTGAAAAATGCAGTACCTTGGTCTCAACAGGTTCTCCTCCGTCTTTTAATAATTCTAGCTGGTGCTCTCCATTTTCTAGGGTAAGATCTAATCCTTCATTAATTAATCCAGAGATATTTTCTTTGGGTAAGGTCGCAGGATCAATCTCTGTCGCTCCCCCCTTTGGAGCAAATACAGCCACTGAACTGAGTAACAATAAAGCAATAGAGACAGCATATAATATCTTTTTATTCATAGAATTTTTCCCTTATTTAGCAAGATTTCTGCAAAAAATTCACCCTATCCTCAGTAACTCTACTAAAAATAGGATGAATTTTGAGCTTATTATGAAAGGATACGCCTATTTATTTTGGGCTGCTACTTCTTGCTCTTTGTGTAATTTTTCATTATCATCCATCTTAAAGAACGGATAATAAATCAGCATACTTACAAGAATAGTCACGATTTGGATAACCGCTCCGCTAATTTTATTTCCTGAAGCCAGGTAACCAGCAATAACTGGCGGTGTTGTCCATGGTACCACAGCACCAATTGGTTTAGCTACCCAACCAAAGTACATTGCGTAATAGGTAATGAGAGTTGTTACAACTGGTGCCATGACAAATGGAATCACCATGCGGAAATTCAAGATAGTTGGGAAACCGAAAAGAAGAGGCTCTGCAACTTGGAAGCTGACTGGCGCAATAGAAAGTTTCCCAAGTGCTTTATTTTCCTGACTCTTAGAACGGAAAAATACTAGAATTGCAAGCGCCATAACACAACCAGCACCGCCAGAAAATACGAAATTGTAAAGGAACTCATATGTAATAATATTTGGAACTTCTTGACCTGCTTGGAAAGCTACACGGTTGGCATCTGAATTTAGAATCAAAAGTGGTTCCAAAATTGGACCTGTTACCTGAGCTCCGTGGATACCAAACATCCAGAAGAAACATTGAATCAAAATCACTACAAGAATACCAGGTAAGGTTTTAGTCAATACACTAAGTGGTTCTGCAATTGTGTTGGCAATAAGTGCATGGACATTGTCGATACCACAAGCTTTAAAAATCATCAAAATAACAAACCACATAGTAATGATAGCGCCGCCAGGAATAATAGCTGAAAAAGCTTTAGCAACATTTGGTGGAACGGTATCTGGCATCTTAATGACGATATTTCTTTTAACAAAGAATTTAAAGATTTCTGTTGATACCAAGGCCGCAATAATACCTACAAACAAACCAGAAGTACCGAGATAGCGAAGCGGGAAACCATTCCCAGCGTCACTAGTCAAGACAGGTGTTAACAATACAAAGGATGCTAACGAAATCATACCCGCTGACATACGGTCAATATTATAGTGCTTGGCCAAATGATAAGCCACTGCAAATGTAACAACCAATCCCACAATACCAAATGTAGCATCGGTAGCCTTGTTTAAGAAGGCAGAGATACCAATGGTTTCTAGCCATTTTGCAAAAGCTTCCACTGGGAAGTTTGCAATTAACATAAACACGGAACCGATAATGATGAGGGGCATTGCTGTTGCCATCCCATCACGTAGAGCAATCAGATGTCGCTGATTAGAAATTTTTCCAGCAAACTTCTGAATTTTACCAATGTTGAACTTCATGTGATTTCCTCCTAAATAATTTTTGAAGTGTAGTAATTACCGACTATTTGAACGGGCTAACATGGTTAATTGGTGACGACGCCCACGAATAGCTTGGCCCATGCAGAAAATATTTTCTGGAAGAGCCATCCCATTAAATGAATCACCAATGTGCTGAATATCTGCACCGCAAGCTTTGGCAGCTAGGGAAATTTGGCGGATAGTATCTATGTCTGCCGAATCTTGACTAGTCCCATTTGCTGACATGACGAGGACCTTTTCTTCAATCGTTTTTCCCTTATTAAATTCTTTAACATAGTCAACAATTTCTCGTAAGTCTTGCTCCATAAAATGTGGAACTGTATAAGGAGCTGGAACCAGTAAAATATCGATTCCTGATTCCACTAACTTTTCAGCAATTTCCAAATTCATCACAGGTTCATCCACTCCTGCACCATGCATTTTGCCAGCAATTACTAAACCTTTAAAATATTGTTTCGCTAAATCTATTGAATGGAAAATAGAGTCGTTAGATACTCCTGTTCCTGGATTTCCTGTTAAACAAATAAAATCAAAACCTAAATCATTTGCCATCTTCAATGTTTTAGGTGATACCAATCTTCCAATCGAAATTTCTGCCCTATTCTCGTTCATTGGCGCATTCGGATCAACCGGTTCCAAATTGATCCCGATACTACGACCAACTGCTTTTTTCACCCAAGCGATTGGATTCTGTTGCGCTTCTTCTGGTGCACCATTGATTTTTGGATGCAAAACATCTAAAGCATTAAACAAAATCAAGTCAGCTCCTGCTGCACGTTCTAACTCTGCATTCGTAACACCCATTAAAAATTGGGGATGTGTTGGAACATTTTCGGCCATAATCGTTCTGCCTTCTGAAGCAAGGATAGCTTGCTTCAATTCTATCGGACTAACTTCTAAAAAGTCTTTAGCAGAAAAATCTAATAATCGTTTTCCCATAATTCACCTCATTATTTGTTATAACAACTTATCTTTAGACAGATTGTACACCTTTCTGTAAGCGGTGTCAATATTCTTTTTTAACTTTTTTCAACTTTTTCTTGACTATTTTTTGTTTTTATTTAAAAATAATGTTATAACCATATACAAGGGAGTCTATTCAATGCTAGATAATTCCAATAAGCAGCCCTTATATTTTCAATTGTTTGAGAGTCTGCTAAGCTATATTCAAAATGAACTGAAACCAAATGATAAATTACCAACCGAAAAAGAAATCGGAGAAGAATATGCCGTTAGTCGGATGACTGTTCGACTTGCAATGAAAGAATTGGAAAAACGGGGCTACATCTTCCGTGTCCAAGGAAAGGGCTCTTTTGTTTCTCAAATAAAAAATGAACACTCCAATACCTTCCTAATGTTAGATTTAGAAAACCATTTTGATAATACAAAGCAAGATGATTTTTCATCCGTGGTATTTGGCTATAGTTTAGAAACAGCTAATCAAAAACTGCAACAACAAATGCGACTTTCAAAGGGAGCCAAGGTTCTTCGCATAAAAGTCCAACACAACTTGAAAGACACAGCCATTGCTACTGAAGATCTCGTCTTAAAAGATGACCTCTTTCATAACATATCTCCTGAAACCATTGAAAAACATACACTAGATACAATTCTGAAAGAAAAAAATATCCGTATCAAAGCGATTGAAGAACAGTATACCCTTAGTCCTTTAGGGGAAAAAATCGCTCACCATTCTAAAAGTGAGCAGGTCTTAACGATTACAAAATTCGTCTATGATCAAGACAATAATCTGGTACTGATTAGTCACCAAAAATTATTAACCAACAAGCCTATTTACAAAAACTTTATATGGTCAAATTAAGCGTAAAAGCCTGGATAAAAAATCCAGGCTTTTACCATGATATTATGTGACTTTTAGTCGTTTTCGCTCCGAAGGTGCGAAACAATAAACCACCCGCTATGCGGGTGCGCATCGGTTGTTATACAAAAAATCTCCAATCGGAGTACAATAAAGGTGCTCAAGCCTATTGTAAAGCGAAAGGAGAAAAATATGGTACAAAAGGCACATAGTTTATCACACACAAAGTGGAGGTGTAAATATCACATTGTGTTCACCCCTAAGTATAGACGAAAAATCATCTATAATCAATACAAAAACATGATATCGCACTAGATAAACTAAGTGTGAAAGAGTATGAAGATCCCTTTAGGGATAATGGCAAGTAGTACCAATGCTTCTTTGAGAAGCTGGTGACGAGTCAAGAGCAGTGAGGCTTGAACAACGTGAAAGCCAACGTCTTTAGCGATGGCTGGTATTTTGGGCTTATAGCCCCTGTTCAAACTACCCGTCTAACGGGTGGTTATGATTTTCTATTTCAAATACAGATCAATCAATTCTTCTGCAAATAGTTTAATCGTTTCAATACTAGCCATCTGATCTTCAGCATGCATGAAAATAAGGGAAAAGTCCAAATGCTCTCCTGCTGCTTCTTTTTGAATCAATTGGGCATGAATTTTGTGAGCTTGCATAAATAATTTACTCGCTTCTTCCAGTTTGGATTCCGCTAATTCGCTATTCCCTTTTTTAGCAGCTCTTAGAGCCTCTACATAGCAGGTCTTTGCCATACCACTATTAGAAATAATCTGGAAACAAATCAACTCAAATTCTTCAGTCATCTTAATCTCCCATTAATTCACGGGCGTGTTTAAGAACATTAGCCCCATTCATCATACCGTAATCCATCATATTAATGACTGCAAATGGAACTCCGTTTAACCGTGGGTCGTCTTTAAATTCATATTCCATATAACCAACTTGTGGGCCTAACAAGATAACATCTGCTTTTGTTTTTTCTAACTCCAAGATTAATTCCGAGACAGATACGGCAAAAATGGTCGCTGGATAATCTTGACTAGCTGCTGCTTCTTGCATTTTTGTGACTAGAAGACTGGTACTCATACCAGCTGAACAAGCTAAAATAATCGTTTTCATGTTATTTCTCCTTGGAAATGTTTGTTTCTTGATAAGTTGTTATAACAATTATACATCCTTAGCTTTATTTTGTAAAGCGCTTTCTTTTAAAAAATTTAAAAAGGCTTGGAATTTCTTCCAGCCTAGATAGTTTATTCAACTGTAACAGCTTTTGCAAGGTTACGTGGTTTATCAACGTCAAGCCCTCGTTGGAGTGATGCATAGTAGGCAATCAACTGAGTTGGGATAACCATTGAAATGCTTGACAAGTATGGGTGTACAGGATTCATGACAAGGTCATCACCTTCACGTTCCACACCTTCTTCTGAGATAATCAATGTGTGGGCACCACGTGATACAACTTCTGCGATATTACCACGCGTATGAGCTGCCACTTTTTCATTGGCAGAAAGGAGAGCGATAACCGGTGTTCCCTCTTCAATCAAGGAAATAGTACCGTGTTTCAATTCACCAGCTGCAAAACCTTCTGTTTGGATATATGAAATTTCTTTCAATTTGAGGGCTGCTTCCATGGTTACATAGTAGTCATTGCCACGACCGATATAGAAGGCATTGCGAGTTGTTGCCAAGAGTTTCTCAACTTTCTCCGCAATCACATCTTTTTCAGATAGAGTTGACTCGATGGATTGGGCAACGAGTGACAATTCATGCACCAAGTCAAAGTCAATTGCTTCTTGTTTGCCATTTGCTTCACCGACAGCTTTTGCCAAGAAGGCAAGTGCTGCAATCTGAGCTGTGTAGGCTTTTGTTGAAGCTACGGCAATTTCTGGTCCAGCATGTAAGAGCATAGTGTAAGTTGCTTCACGAGACAAGGTTGAACCTGGTACATTGGTGATGGTCAAACTTGGGATTCCCATTTCATTCGCTTTTACCAATACCTGACGGCTATCCGCTGTTTCACCAGATTGGGTCAAGAGAACGAAGAGTGGTTTCTTGCTAAGAAGTGGCATGTGGTAACCCCACTCTGATGCTACTCCTAATTCAACTGGTGTATCTGTCAAGGCTTCTAACATATTTTTAGAAGCAAAACCAGCATTGTAGGAAGTTCCAGCTGCCAAGATATAAATACGGTCAGCCTCTTGAACAGCCTTGATGATATCTGCGTCAACGATCATTTTGCCATCTTCATCAGAATAGGTCGAAATGAGTTTACGCATAACGGTTGGTTGCTCATCAATTTCTTTGAGCATGTAGAATGGATATGTACCTTTACCGATATCAGACAAGTCTAGTTCCGCAGTATATGAACCGCGCTCGATTGCGTTTCCATCATAGTCCATCACTTCAACGCTATCTTTTTTCACGATAACCAACTCTTTATCATGGATTTCCATGTACTCACTAGTTTCGCGAATCATAGCCATGGCATCTGAGCAGACCATGTTATAGCCATCGCCAAGACCAATCAAGAGTGGTGATTTATTTTTAGCAACGTAGATTGTTTCTGCATCTTCAGAGTCAATCAAGGCAAATGCATATGAACCTTGGATGATATGGAGAGCTTTTTTAAAGGCTTCCAAAACAGACAAACCGTCTTCAACGAATTGACCGACCAAGTGAACAGCGATTTCTGTATCTGTTTGACCTTTCAAAGTATGACCAGCAAGATAGGTGTTTTTGATATCCAAATAGTTTTCAATCACGCCATTGTGAACCAAGACAAAACGACCTGTTTCAGATGTATGAGGGTGAGCATTATCTTCGGTTGGTTTACCATGTGTTGCCCAACGAGTATGACCAATACCAATTGTATCTTCTGTGTGCTCGCCAACTTTTGCTGCCAAGTCTGCAATACGACCAACTGACTTCACCAAGCGACCTGTTCCAGCTCCTGTTACGAAAATACCTGCTGAATCATATCCACGGTACTCCAACTTTTCAAGCCCTTGAATCAAAATATCGGTTGCACTTGTATTTCCTACAACACCAACAATTCCACACATACTGTAATACCTTTAACCTTTCGATTACTTTCATCTATAAATTAGAAATTGGTCTAGTTATATTTCCAACTAAAAACCTCAATGTGTACAGTATATTACAAGTCTTTTTACTTGTCAAGAAATAAATTGGTATAGTCTATTAGGAAGTTGTCTACATAAAGACAGATACGGCAGTCCATCTTACATATAAAAATATAAGTTCAATAACTCTTCTGACCAGCCCCAGCTCTGCTTCGCAATCGTTAAGGGGCATAGAAAAAACTAGCTCTACTGAGCTAGTCCGGTTTCGATAAATCCAAATTTTTTAAGCGGGCTAAGTCTGAAAAAGACTTGGCCAATAATATCTTTCTTTGCAATCAGTCCGAATTGGCGGCTATCACGTTTGTCTGAACGGTTATCATTGAGGAGCAAAAATTCATTTTTAGGAACAGAGACATGCTCTCCTTCTGTTAAGGTGGCAATGGTTAAGTCCTCTGTGAAGTACTCTTCTGGGCTTTCTGTCTTCAAATACTGTTCATCAATGATTTTATTATTCCGATAGAGGACATCATCCATATAGGTCACAGTATCACTCTGAGCAGCAATAATTCGTCCTACATATTTTTTACCATCTACCTGATACAGAACAAAATCACCATAAGTCAATTTTGAACTTTTAGAAGCAACTACTAGACTGCCTTTTTCCAAATACTGATTAGCCATTTGGCTATTTACTGTTACCGGTTCAAAGAACCATATCCGCAATGCAACTAGACCGATGACGACTAAAATCCCCGTCACAATCTGCGCAATCAAATCTCGCTTTACCATCAAACTCTCCTAAACAATCTCTTTCCTACAATTATAGCATATTTTTCCAAAAAAATCCTTGACCCTTTACCCTAATAGATGAGAAAAAACGGTCTGCGCTACTAGTTGGTTCCCTAGGGGAGTCAGATGAAGGCCGTCACTATAATATTCTTCTCTTCCTTCTGTTAAAGGATAAAGATTGATGGCTGTCACACCAAATTCTTCTGCAATTTCTGGGATAAGTACTTGCAGTTCATCTCGAATAATCGCATTATTAAGCCCAAAACGACTGGTTGGTACAAATGGTGGAACTACCAAAAAAACATCTGGATGACTTGGTAAGTTTATGTAACGCTCTACCATTTTTCGGTACTCGCTGACAAATCTTTCCTTATTCCAATAGGGACCTCGACTGTCATTACTGCCAATCATAATGATAACAATATCCGCATCGCTTTCTAAAGAAAGTTGCGCATTTTTTTCATTAAAATAAGGAAAATCAGCTGTTGATTGCAAGGAACGACCGCTAAGCCCAAAATTGCTAACTTGATAATGACTTCCTAGCAAATCCGCTAAAATAGATGGGTAGGCATCTTCTTCTCGATTCCCTAATCCATATCCATAGGTCAAACTATCGCCAACCGTTGCTACCTTTATAGCGCCAGCCCCTTTTACTAAAACTTGAGGGTACAACTCTTCTGCCATTTTTCTCTCCTTTTCTTTATTGTACCATGTTCAGCCAGATAAGAAAACCGACTTGATTTGTGCTATAATTGTCCTATGAAAAAAGATATCGTCATTATCGGAGGAGGGATTGTTGGCTCTACTGCTGCTTTTTACCTCTCGCAAAAACAAGAATTTCTGATAACTTTGATTGATGAAGGAATCGGAACAGCAACTCGTGCCGCGGCTGGTATCATATGCCCTTGGCTGTCGCAACGTCGCAACCAAGATTGGTACAAACTGACCTCCGAAAGTGCCGCCTTTTATCCTCTGCTCATGATGGATTTAGAAAAGGCTGGCTTTTCCGAATCAGCTTACAAACAAACAGGTACTCTTGTCTTCAAAAACAAAGATAAACTGTTGCAAAAACTGGAAAAAATCGCTTTAGATAGACGAGAAAATGCTCCAACGATTGGGCAATTAAGTCTATTTACTGGTCAAACAGTCCAGCAGCTCATTCCCCAACTTTCAACAGACCAAGGTGCCATCCTAGCTAGTGGTGGCGGACGGGTAGATGGTAATAAACTGCTGGAACATTTGCAGACTGCTTTTGTGAAAAATGGCGGGCTACTGCTGAAAGGAAAAGCAAATTTAATAGATACGCACACTGTCTCTCTGAGAGAACAAGTTCTCAAGGCGGATCAGATTATTCTAGCTGCTGGCGCATGGTTGCCAAACTTGCTTACTCCTCTAGGCTATTCAGTGGATGTTCGTCCGCAAAAAGGACAGCTCTTGGAAGTGGAAACTGACTTTGCCACAGAGGACTGGCCAGGCTGTATGCTCCACGGCGAAATTGATATTCTTCCTTTTGAAAATGGCAAGTTGGTCATTGGTGCTAGTCACGAAGATGATATTGGGTACGACTTGAATTTAGATACAGAAATCATCTCCCACATGAAGAAAACAGCTGCTGAATTTATTCCGCAAATTGCTGAACTTCCTATTTCTGCTACGCGAATTGGAACACGAGCCTATACTTCAGACTACGCTCCATTTTATGGTAATCTATCTGACCAGTCACACATCTGGGTAGCAAGTGGACTAGGCTCTTCTGGATTGACTTCTGGACCTTTTATCGGCTGGCAAATTGCTCAAGAAATTCAACAACTAGAAAACGAATTCGACCGACAAGCTTATTCACCTGATAAATACATTAAAAAAATCGACTAACCTGTAGTCGATTTTTTATCTTGCTTATTTAGCTGAGATAGCTGCTTTAGCAATGTAGTTCAATGGTTGGTTGAAGTGTGGCAAGAAGAACAAGTCAAGGAGAGCCAAGCGGTCGATTGTTACGCCTTCTTGGATTGCCAATGAGAACATGTGGATACCCATAGACATGTCTTCACGAGATACCATTTGTGCACCAAGCACTTTGCGAGTATCTTTATCGTAAACGATTTTCACTGTTACTTCGTGGTTATCTTCTTCCATGAAGGAAGCTTTTTGAAAGTCAGTTGACTCAACGACAACTGGATTGAAGCCAAAGCGTTTTGCTTTTTCTTCTGTCAAACCAGTTGAAACCATGTTAAGACCGTAGATTGAGATACCGTTTGAACCTTGAACACCGAGTGATTCAACTTCAACACCAGCAGCATTGTGACCAGCTACCACACCTGAACGAAGAGCGTTTGATGCAAGAGCGATGTAATTCACATCGTTAATAGCATTGTCAAATACTGTCGCACAGTCACCAACTGCGTACACGTCTTTGATGCTTGTTTCTTGTTTTTTGTTTACAAGGTAAGCGCCGTTGCGGAATGTTTCCAATTTACCAGCACCAAGAGCTGTATTTGGACGGAAACCTACTGCAAGAACGACCATATCAACATCGCGGCTTGTTTTGTCAGTTACGATGCGTTCAACTTTACCGTCACCTTCGATAGCTTTAACAGTCTCACCAAATGCCAATTCGATACCGTTGTCAGCCATGTTTTTGCTCATCATGTCTGAAAGGTCGCGGTCATAGTAACCAGCCAAGCAAGTATCCACAACGTCAATCAAGATCACTTCTTTACCATGACGTTGGAAGGCTTCAGCAAGTTCAACACCGATATAACCAGCACCTACAACTGCTACGCGTTTGATATCTTGTGATTTGTCTTCCAATTTATCGATAACTTGTTGTGCATTTTGGAACAATTTAACGAATTGAAGGTTTTCAAGAGTTGCTTCAAATTCAAGTGAACCTTCTTTAATTTCTGCACCAGCGATTGGTGGCAAGATTGGTTGTGAACCTGTTGCCAAAATCAATTTGTCGTAGGTTTCAACATGCTCTTGACCGTCAACCAAGGCAGTAACAGTTTTTGCATCATAGTCAATTGATTGAACTGGTGAGTTCATGTAAATGCGTGCGCCTTTTGCTTCAAGCATTTCTTTGTTTGCGTAGAAAAGACCTTCTGAACCAGAAATTTGGTTACCAATCCAAAGAGCCATACCACAGCCCAAGAAAGAAATGTTAGAGTTTTGGTCAAAGACAACTACTTCATTTTGTGAACCGTAGTTATCCAAAAGTGTATTGATACTTGAAGTACCGGCGTGGTTTGCACCAACAACAACGATTTTTGCCATAGAAAAATCTCGCTTTCAAAATATTATTTTATACCATACATTATAACTTACTCTGTTACCGATTACAAAAAATATGCTCATTATTTCACAATATTTTTATTTATGTAAATATCGACTCAAAAAATAGATTTTCGCTTGCAAATCGTACTAAAAAACGGACCTCATAAAAGTCCGTTGTGTTTTGATTATTCTAGTCAAGAGTCTTGACGTATTCTGACAAGGAGGTCGCTGGACATCCTAAAACACGCTCAATGTCTGATGAGACACCTTCCTGTTCACCGACTGAAATGGCTGTGTAGGTCGATACCCAGCTGTCGTATTCCCAGGCTTCTGCTGGCCAGACCTTGCGCGATTCATAGGCTTCTTCTACTGTTTCACGGATATAGGCAATGTTGCGACCAAGTTTGCTAGCCATGAGGTCTACAATTTCCTGCATGGTGAGATTTTCTGGTCCAGTCATGTCTAGAATTTGATTTTCCCATTGGCTAGGATTTTTCAAAATTTCAACAATCACTTGGGCAACATCTTGCCTCAAGACAGCTGATACCTTTCCATTTCCAGCTGGACCACGAATTTCATCATATGCTAGGCACAATTCTACAAAAAAGTCCATGTAAAAATTATCCCGCAAGAAGGTATAGGTAAAACCCTGTTCTTTGATATAGTTTTCAGTCTTGGCATGGTCTCGTGACAAAGTAAAGGTTGCGGTCTCGCTAGCATTATAAAAGGAAGTATAAATGATATGATGCACCCCCGCTGCCTTGGCTGCATCAATGAAGTCCAAGTGCTGTTGCAGGCGGTTTGGATGCTCCTTCCCTGATACCATAAAGAGAATATCTACTCCTGCCAAGGCTTGACGGCTTTCCTCTGAATTTTCATAGGCGGCACGGACTAGCTGGGCAGATTCATATTTTTTCGCTCTTTCTGGACTTCTGGCAAGATGACGACTGGTGATGCCTACTTGGGCTAGCTTTTCAGCAACAAAACTGCCTAAATTTCCTGTTACACCTGTAATAGCAATCATAATTTCTCCTTATTTCTTGATGAGATTTTCTTTTTCCAAATAATTTCTAGCAACTTCCGCTGCAGATTTTCCTTCTACACCGACTTGGTAGTTCATTTGGCTCATATCCGCTTCACTGATTTTCCCTGCTAATTGATTGAGAATTTTCTTCAGTTCTGGATGTTTTTTCAGTAAGGATTGAGATAAGAGCGGAGCGCCTTGGTAGGGCGGAAAGAGTTCTTTGTCATCTTTTAAGACTTGCAAATCATACTGGGTAATTTCGGGGTCCGTTGAGTAGGCATCCGTCAACTGAATGTCTCCTAAAGAGATAGCTTGGTAACGCAAGGCTGGCTCCATAGTGGAAACCTGTAAGTTCAAGCCATAGATAGACTGAAGCCCTTTATTTCCGTCCTCACGGTCATTAAATTCTAAAGTAAAACCTGCCTTGAGCTGACTTTCAAGTCCTGCTAAGTCAGAAATGCTTTTCACGCCATACTGCTCTGCTATTTTCCGAGGAAGGACAAGCGCATAGGTATTCTGATAGGCCATTGGCTTTAAGAGGACCAACTTATCCTGTTGTAAAATACCATCACGCGCTGCTTCATAGACCTGCTGGGCATCATTTGACACCACTGGCGACGACTGGAGTAAGGACGATGTCACCGTACCCGTAAACTCTGGATAAAGATCAATCTTTCCAGACTTTAAGGCCTCATATAGGAAGGTTGTCTTCCCAAAATTCGGCTTTAATTCCACCTGCAAATCGCTATCCTGCTCGATCAATATCTTGTACATATTGATGAGGATTTCTGGCTCAGGACCCAGCTTTCCTGCAACCGTAATAGTTTCTTTGGCTTGCATTTTTGGGAAAATAGCTGGCGCGTAGGATAGAAACAGTCCCAGTACCAAGACCCCAAAACTCGCAAAAATAGTCCGAGGTCGCGCCTTTTCTAAAAATTTGAGTAAAAAGTTAAAACCAATTGCTAAAATCGCTGACGAAATCGCCCCGATCAAAATCAAGCTAGAATTATGACGATCAATCCCTAGCAAGATAAAGGAACCCAGTCCACCTGCACCGATAAGAGCCGCTAAGGTTGCTGTCCCAATAATCATGACAGCTGCCGTCCGAATTCCAGACATAATAACAGGCATAGCAAGAGGCAATTCAAATTTTTTGAGACGCTCCCACCTGTTCATCCCAAAGGCAATTCCGGCCTCTTTCAAACTCGGGTCAATCCCAGCTAGTCCTGTCAAGGTATTTTGCAAGATAGGAAATAAGGCATAAATGACCAAAGCTGTTAGAGCAGGTAAGGTTCCAATCCCCATTATCGGAATAAGCAAACCCAAAATCGCTAAAGACGGAATGGTCTGAAATACACCTGCGATCTGTAAGATCAGCTCTGCTATTTTCCGATGAGGACTAAGAAAAATCGCTAAGGGAAGAGCCAATAATATAGCCAAGAGAAGCGTCAAAAGAGATAGCTGCAAATGCTGAGCGAGGGCTGTCAGCCAATCGCCCAATCGGCTCTCAAAAGTCGACAACAAACTAGTCATGACAGCCACCTCCAAACAAGTCCTTCACAAAGTCATTGGCTGGCGCTTCTAAGATTTCTTTCGGACTGGCCAGCTGGACGATTTCTCCCTCATGAAGTACAGCAATCCTATCCGCCAAAGTCAAGGCCTCATCCGTGTCGTGGGTCACAAAAATAGTCGTCATCCCAAATTCCTCATGTAACTCCTTGGTCAAGACCTGTAATTGCTTCCTAGAAATAGCATCCAAGGCTGAAAAAGGCTCATCCATGAGCAGTATGCTAGGCTGGGCAATAATCGCCCTCAAAATCCCAATCCGTTGCTGCTCACCACCTGATAAATCCTTGGGATAGCGATGACCATATTCAGCAAATGGTAATCCCACGCGTTCCATTAAGGCGGTCATTCTCTCTTGCGCTTCTAACTTCTTCCACTTTTTCATCTCAGGAATTAAGAGAATATTTTCTGCAACTGTAAGATTTGGAAAGAGTGCAATCTGTTGCAAAACATAACCGATTGATAGGCGGAGGTCACGCAGGGGTAGACTGGTCAACTCCTTTTTGTCTAGAAAAATCTGACCACCCGTTGGCTCAATTAAACGATTCACCATTTTCAGTAAGGTCGTTTTACCAGAACCACTAGGACCGACTAGAACCATAAACTCACCTGACTTGATTCGTAAGTTGATTTCTTTGAGAATAATTCCCTCACCATAGGTCTTTTTTACTTCTTTAAATTCAATCATCGTCACTCCCTATTTTCTAGAAGCTGCTTGCAGATTTTTTAAAATCCGCTCCATATACGCTTCAAAGTCAGCTATTTCTCGCTCTGAAAATCCTGTGTAAAAAATGTCTGCCAACTCTTGACTAACCTTGTCGCCAATCTTTTCCTGAGACCAACCAAGTTCTGTTAAAGTAACAAATTTCTTACGTTTATCATTTGGATGTTCTTGAAAGATTAGCAACTTCTGCTCTTCCAAACGCTTGAGCATGTTGGTTAATGTATTATTGGCCAAACCTGTCTTAAGCGCTATGTCTGTTGCTGTCAGACAGCCTTCATTGGACCACAGAGCCGACAAGATTTTTCCTTGCTCACTACGGTACAAAACATCTGGTTCCTTGTTCAATAAACTTTGAAAGAGCCGTCCATTCAACAAGTGGACTTGCATGTTCAAATATCCACCCTTACTTTTTTCAATCATATGCCACACTTATTTCTATATAGAACTATTAATTAGACATATATTACCATATAGAATTATTGAGGTCAAATAAAATAACTCGAAATACAGGGAGCTCATTAACAGTTCAAAAGAGGACGGAAATGGACAAGGATACAAGTCTATTTTTAACTTTTAATAGCCTTCCATACGAAAAAAGCAGCAACAGAGAATACAAAAATCTCGAACTCTCTGTAATCAATCTCTTAAATAGGAAATTTCACAAGCAAGTCTAGATATGTTATAATAGTAGGAATTATGTTTGGAAATGAGCGAGTAATGAAAAATATTTTAAAATTATTTCGGCCTTTTGACTATATTCTGATTGGATTAGCCATCCTCTTCTCTTTCACTCCTATGATCATCTCCACCTATTTTTACCAACAAGACCTTGCAAAGGATACGAGTCGGTTAGTAGCTATTGTCAAAATTAATGGAGAAATTATAGACGAACTTCTCCTTGATGAAAATGCTGGTTCAAAATTAAAGACCTACTATCCCAACGAAGGTCAATACAATATTGTTGAAACCAACAGCGGATGGATTCGTGTGAAAGAAGATAATAGCCCTGATCAGATTGCTGTCAATACAGGCTGGATCAATAAAGAAGGACAAATTCTAGTTTGTCTTCCCCATCAATTTGTCATTGAAATTCATCGTAAAGGTGAGATAAATGATAAAGACCAAGATAAGGAAGACGATGAAGACGAGTTAATTTTACCTATTTAACAAGATATAGAAAAAGGGAGTGGGAAATAACTCATAGCAATCAACAAAGAGTTCCCCTCGCTCCCTTATTTATAAGCTCAGGCAGAAAACGTCCACTGGACCTTTTCTCTCCCACCCCCGCATAGCTCAAAAGGTTCAGTGAACCTTTTGAGGCTGGAAATGAAGCGAAATTTTCGCGTCAACATAGGCTATCTTTGAATGCCAATCAGCAGTGGTTGTCGGTGCTAAAGCACCCCGTCAACTGTGCAGGGGAAAGACTATACTATTAAAATAGCAAGGCTTTCTCCCAACCACTGCGTCTTGCAATTCTAGCTCAAATAAAATTAGAGTTGGACTTTTGGCCCAGCTCCTTTTTTCTATTGATTGCCCTCTACTTAAATAACAAGGCGAAAACAAGTACCATCAGATACATCGCCGAAAAGAGAACAAAGTTTTTAATAGAGTTGATAAAGGTTTCACGTTTGATTTGTTTGGCCTGAAAATTCTTCAGATTCTTTGTAAATGGCACAAGACCAATAAATCCAATCAGCGTCCAGATTGGCAACAAACCTGTCAAACCATAGATTACCCACAGTACCCAAGGAAGCCAGCTTAAGACTGTATACAGCACGACGCCCAGCTTAGGGCGGATATAGTGGACTAATGTAAAACGGTGATTCCGCAAATCCTGCTCATAGTCACAAAGATTATTGGCCAACATGATATTGGCAATCAAACAAATCAATGGAATGGTCATAAAGAAAATCTTGATTGTTTCGAACCAATTCCAAGCAATCGCTGCTGTGCCGAGTCTCAAATCCCAGCCGCTTGCTAAAATAGCACTTGGATTCTGGATATAGACCGCTAAGAAGAAAATACCGAATCCCATTGTCACACCTGAAAAAATTTCACCAAGTGGCAGTCGTGACAAGGGCATGGGACCAAAGGTATAGAAAATACCGATTAAAAAGCAAAGTCCTCCGATTGGCAGTAGCAATAAATCCGTTCTGAACACAAGAAAAACTGAAAAGAGAACAGCTATTCCCAACAGGATAAAAATAATCTGCATCATCTGTTGAAAGTCCAAGCCATGTTTTCCAATGACATTCTCTTGCGCCTTGTACTCCGCATCAACCGCTTTATGGTAATCCATCGCATTGTTGATAGCTGTTGTACACATATCAAAAGAGAGAACAGCTATAATAAACAAAAAAGTGTTGACCCAATTCAATGGTCCATAAGCATAGCTAGACCATAACAAACCGATCATCATGGGAAAAACACTAGCAACTTTTGTTTTTAATTCTACAAATTCTAAAAAAACTGGAAGAGTTAATTTATTCTGCAAGATGATACTCCTTATTTGTTAATTGAAATGTATCTTTCAACCCTTGACTGAGGTGAACACCGTGGTCTTTGTCAATAAAGACTGCTTCGACACCATCTAACTGATTGACATATGCTAGTCCGTCTTCTATTCCATAGATAAATAGAGTGGTTGATAGGCTGTCGCCTTGAGTAGAGGTCTTGGTAAAGACGGTCACACCTGAAATGCTATTCTCAACAGGATAACCTGTGTGGGGATTCAAAATATGATGATAGATTTTTCCATCTTGCTCAAAGAACCGTTCGTAAATTCCAGAAGTTACAATAGAACTATCTTTTTTGAAGACGTAGCCAACGGTTGCGCCTCGTGTCTCATCAGGATCCTGAACACCAACTTTCCAGCCCTTAGAATGATTTGGTGAAGTTCCCATAACAACGACATTTCCACCAAGATTGATAATGGCAGTTGTGACGCCGTCTTTTTTCAACACTTCTTTGACACCATCTGCAATATAGCCTTTTGAAATTGCTCCAAGTTCTAAACTCATGCCTTTTTCAATATAGACAGTTCCTTTTTCCTTGTCTAAATGAATCTTTTTATAATCTACATGTGGTAGGGCCGTTTCAATTTCTTGCTCAGCAGGTTTACGTGCATCCTCGGAACCAATTTTCCAAAGCTGGTTAATCACGCCAATTGAGACATCAAATCGACCTTGACTCTCTTTAGAAACTTGAATAGAACGTTCGATGAGTTCAAAGGTTCTAGGGTCAACTTTTACAGCTTCTTTACCTGCGGCTTGATTGATATTATAAACATCTGCCCCCTCTTCATTCGCTGATAAAAGGCGTTCCATTTCTTTGATATAGGCAATCGCATCCTCTATCGTTTTCTCTTGATTTTCATGATAAATACTTAACTGTACAACAGTATGCAAGAGTGATTCGGTCCTCATCAAGGGAGTTTTTACGACAGGAAGACTTGTTGTTTTCTGTGCTGACTTGTGACATGCTCCTAGAAGAGCCACTGTAATAAGGAGCACCACACAAGCCATTAGTTTATGAAAATATTTCACTTTTTTCTCCTTCAACGAAAAAGGAAGCTGGGACCATCGTCAACAGCTTCTCTTTTTATGTTCTAGCATTTCTTTCGATATGTGACCGAAACCACACATCGTTTTAGAAATCAACGATTATTTGCTGAAGTCAAACATAACTTTGTCAGTTTTACCTTCTGCAGCAGCTGCAAGAAGAGCTTCTGTAGCTTTAACAAAGTTTTCTGATGTATGAGTTGCACCTGATACAACTTCTACTGATGCTGCATCTTGAGTATCAACCAATTGTTTGTTCAATTGTTCTGTAGCTTCTTTTGAAGATACACCTGATTTTTCTTTCATCATTTTGTTGTATTCTTCATTGTCAGCTTTCAATTTACCATCTTTATCTTCATAGTTGAAGTTTGAAGCAGTAATTTTACCGTTTTCGATAGTAATTGAGTGAACAACTTTGTAGCCTTTATCATCAAATGCTGACTCACCCGTGTAAGTACCGTCTTGCCATTTGATATCAGTTGTTTCAACTTTTTCAGTTTTAGCTTCTGAAGATGCAGAGCTTTCTGTTTTAGAAGCGCTGTTTCCGCAAGCTACCAATGCAAGAGTTGCGCTGAACAATACAAGTCCAGCAAAGACTTTTTTCATTTTCATGAAACATTCTCCTTTTTAAAGCGTTTTCCGCTGATTGATTTTATTATACTACTATTTATTGATAATGTCTACATTTTTTGTGACTTTTTTCACTTCAGAAGCTTCGTTCCATGGTTTTTTTCAGAAAAATAAGCAAATGCGACTGATTAGGAAGCTGCATTTTTTCTGCAAAATTTCCTGCTTTTTTTAAATAACGTTCAATCAGTTGATTGGTTCGCTGATAAGCAGCTGTCTGGGAAATTTCCTTTTGAAGCCTATCCAATTCATCTACACTAAATGATTCTTTGCCCAAATATTCTCTCAAACTGGCATTTTCTTCAATCGCAAATAAGAGCGGTGCTGTGTAGATGCGATTTTGAACATCCTGTAACCGAGGCTTGCCCATTTGTGATTCTGGTACTTGGTAATCAAGTAAATCATCTGACAACTGAAAAGCCATGCCAATAGCTTGACCAAAATTAAAGGCCAAACGTGCATTGCGTTTTGATTCCTGCTTGGTCCAGGCACCTAACTGACAAGATAAGGCAAATAGAAAAGCTGTTTTTCCTTTAATTTGCTTCAAGTAATCTTTTAAGCGCATGTCCTTACGTCCTTGGTTGAGCAATTGAGCTAATTCTCCAGCAAGGATGCGTTCAATAATGTTATTATCAAACAAGTCTTCTGCTTCTTTTGACGCCTCCATTAAGGAAATTCCTTTTTTTAGCAAGCGACTTGAATACGCTAATAAATAATCACCAGCATAGATAGCAATGCGATTAGACTGTGTTTTATGCATGGTTACGATACCACGCCGTGTGTCCGCCTCATCAATAACATCATCATGAATTAAGGTTGCTAAATGTAAAACTTCTACTGACGCTGCAAAATAGAGCTTGGCTGGCTGAATGTCTGTTTCTTTAGCCTGTGCCAACATGAGCAATAAACCAGCCCGTAAATATTTTCCCGAAGCGTCCAAGTATTCATCGATTTTTTCTTTTACCTGGGGATGCGGTATACGTAACTCGCTTTTTATGATTGCTCTTACTTCTTCTAATCCACTTTGCACTGTGGGATTATCATTCCAAATTGGGTGAACCACCGTAACTCCTCATCTCCTTCAAAAAAAGTTAGGCTTAACCATAATAGTTAATATCAAGGTTAATCCTAACTTTATCACGTATTATAGCAATTTCTGCTTATTTTTTCAATCGATAGATATGATTCGGTTTCCCATAAATCCATCGATCCAGTTTGTTTCCAATCCAAGGCATTACCCAATAGTCCAAACCGAAGGCGCGTCCAGCACCGTTCATCAAAGCGATGGCAGCTGGTACAAACCACATGTTTACCCAGTAGAACATACCTGACAAGCTAAACATTGCAACCAATGCAACTGTCAAGGCACTTACAAGCCATACGAAGAGACCAGCAATCAATGCTAAACCAATCGCAATTTCAAGGAAAGTCATCATTTTTTGCATGAAGAGGGCAACTTCTTGGTTTGGCATCATGATTTTCATAATGGCTTCAAACCAACCTGGCATTTTACCAATAACTTGCATTGGCTCTTCACCATATGTAAAGTTCAATGAGAAGACTTGTTTTACAGCTTCTGTAGTACCTTCTGATGCTGATGCACCAGATACAGGCTCTTTCAACCATTCAAATGGGAAAACAATCTCGTCTCCCAACCATGATGTTGTACCAAAGAGACCGAAGGCTTTTTTCAACCCTTCAAAGAGCCACATTGATCCGTAGTAAACACGAAGTGGAATCATCCAGAGATTATTTCCTTTGCTTGATGTCATTCCACCAAAGATATTACGTTTGTCTTTAATGTCAAAGAATTCATGACGGATGTAAGCGCCGATATTGTAGAAGCTACGGATACCGAAGAAGTAAATCAAGTTGACAAAGTGTTTCACTGCCATTGCAAGGAAACCTGACATATGGAATTTATCGTTCAAGTAGGCAACCCCGTACTTAGAACCGATAGAAACCATAAAGCCGTCATATTTACCTTTATAGCTGTGTTTTTCACCACCTGAAATAGCTGCAATGATATTGGCAGCTGCAGTGTGTCCCGTTTGCTCAGCGGCTTGAACGATTTGTGGAGTTGGTTTTCCAGCTTCTTCAAAGTAAACCAAGTCACCAGCCACGTAAACATTTTCTTTGCCTTTGGCTTCCATGAATTCGTTGGCAACTAAACGACCAGCACGCGCTTGTTCGATTTCAAAATCAGCTGCATCGGTATTGGCTTTCACACCAGCTGTCCAGATGGAAGTATAAGTTGGAATGACACGACCTGATGCCAAGTTCAAAGCATGTTCATCAACGCTTGTTACACCATCAGCCAAGACCAATTCAACACCTTTTTTCTCAAGGTATTTGCGAGCTTTGACTTGTTCTTTTTCAGTAACCATGTTCAAGATGTTTGGCATAGCCTCAACGACTTTGAGTGAGAATTCTTTCTCATCCAACTTGAACTCTTTGGCAAGAATTGGCACCCAATCAATCAACTCACCGATCATCTCGATACCAGTGAAACCTGCACCAATAACTGTGAATGTCAAGAGAGCACGACGTTTTGCTTCATCGTGTTCATTCATTGCACGTTGACAAGCTTCCAAAATATGGTCATGCAACCGTTCAGCTGCTTCGATTGACCATAATGTAAAGCCGTTTTCTTTAACTCCAGGTGTACCAAAGTCATTTGCTTCACCACCCATTGCTAAGAGAAGGTAATCGAATTTCAAAGTATTGTGTTCAGCAACAACTTCTTTTTTATCGTAATCGATGTTGACAACTTTATCTGTTACCAATTGTACTTTTGGATATTTCTTGAAGATGCGTTGCAAATCATATTTAATCGCATTTGGTTCAACACGACCCGCAGCAACTTCATGCAATTCCGTCATATAAGTATGGAAGGAATTTTTATCAATCAAGGTGATGTTTACATCTTGATTTTTTTTATATTTTTTTGCTAATGTCTGAGCTGCTGAAATACCAGCATAGCCAGCACCAACAATAACAATTTCCTGTGACATAGTGTTCTCCTTTTTATCTCACTATTTATTAGTATAATGGATTGTGAGAATTTTCGCAAGATGTTTTGTAAATTTTTACTAAATCTTCTGAAATAATCAGAAATATGATACAATAAGATGGTATATTTTCATACAAAGGACTCTTTATGAACAAACATTATCAAAAGATGACCTTTATCACCATGTTGGCAGCTCAAGCAATTGTAATCTCTGTTATTGAACGTGCTATCCCTTCTCCGTTTACTTTTGCACCTGGTGCAAAACTCGGTTTGGGAAATCTGATTACAATCATCTCAATTTTCACCTTGCCTCCAAAGGATAATATAAAAGTCATCGGTCTCCGCCTTCTCATATCCACATTTCTGAGCGGGACTTTCTCTACTTTTCTATATGGATTATCTGGGACTATTGTCAGCTATCTGGTCATGTCACTCACAAAATTACTGGGACCAAAACGAGTCAGTGTCATTGGTATCTCAACTCTTGGAGGGATCAGTCATAATTTCGGCCAATTGATTGTCTTCTCCCTTATTGCTCAATCTTGGATGGTCTTGAATTACCTTCCTATTCTCGCTTTCAGCGGAATTCTATCAGGATTTTTGGTCGGGGTAACTGGCAACTATCTCCTTAAAAAAATAAAAGTTCTACATGTCTATCACGAAGAAGTGCTAACTGACTGGGGCATGGATCTGTAAAATACGAGGTTTGGTTTTGGTAGCCAAGCCTTTTTTCTTGCGCTCCTTCTTTCGTTGAAAATAATTCTTACGGGTAATAGGAAGAAAATGTGTTTTACGTTTTTTCGTATATATTTTTGGATATTTTTGTTTTACAAATGATTTTTCGTATAGTATACTATTTATAAAGGAGGACGTCATGAACGAACTAGAATTAAAAAAATTGATAGAAGAAAAATATGGTAGTGTTCGAGCGTTTTCAATTGAAAATGATATTCCCTACACAACTGTGCGATCTATTCTTGAACGAGGTATTCTTAATGCCAAGGCTGATACAGTCTTCAAGATTTGCAAAATTTTGGGACTACGTCCTGAGATTTTTGACAAAAACAATACCCCAGCTCAAGCTCCTACTTCAATTGCCTCAAACAAAACAGAAAGCTATTTTCCAATGACTAAAAAACTCGCATTTGACTCAGACAAATATTTGAACTTGCAACGTGACCACATTTTGGAACGCATCAGCCAATTTGAAGGGAAACTCTATCTTGAATTTGGTGGAAAAATGCTGGAAGATTTCCATGCTGCTCGTGTATTGCCAGGTTATGAGCCAGACAATAAAATCAAACTCCTCCAAGAATTAAAAGAGCAAGTCGAGATTGTCATTGCCATTAATGCTAGCAATATCGAACATTCTAAGTCTCGTGGTGACCTCGGCATCTCTTACGACCAAGAAGTTTTCCGTCTGATTGACAAATTTAAGGACTTGGATATTTTTGTTGGCTCTGTTGTTATCACTCAATATAGCGGTCAACCGGCTGCTGACGCCTTCCGTAAGCAATTAGAGAAAAATGGTATCGCTTCTTATCTCCACTATCCAATCGACGGCTATCCAACCGATATGGACAATATCATTTCTCCAAACGGTCTTGGGAAAAATGACTACATCAAAACTAGCCGTAACCTCGTTGTTGTGACAGCTCCTGGACCTGGTTCAGGTAAATTGGCAACTTGTATGTCTAACCTCTACCACGATCAAATCAACGGTGTCACATCTGGTTATGCCAAATTTGAAACCTTCCCAGTATGGAATTTACCTCTCCACCACCCCGTCAACTTGGCTTATGAAGCTGCGACTGCTGACTTGGACGATGTCAACATGATTGACCCATTCCATTTGGACGCCTATGGCAAAACAACAGTCAACTACAACCGTGACATCGAAATTTTCCCAGTCTTGAAACGCATGTTAGAGCGTATTCTTGGTAAATCACCTTACGCTTCTCCAACAGATATGGGTGTCAACATGGTAGGCTTTGCCATTGTAGACGATGAAGCTGCTATCGAAGCTTCTAAGCAAGAAATCATTCGCCGTTATTACCAAACCGTTGTTGATTTCAAGGCAGAACGTGTTTCTGAAAATGCCGTTAAGAAAATCAAACTTCTCATGAACGACATCAACGTCACGCCAGCTGACCGCAAGGTGACCGTTGCAGCTCGTGAAAAAGAAGAAGTGACGGGTAATCCTGCTCTCGCTTTGGAATTACCAAATGGAGATATTGTAACAGGTAAGACCTCCGAACTCTTTGGTCCTTCTGCCGCTGTCATCATCAACGCGATTAAACGCTTGGCAAATATCGACAAATCAACTCACTTGATTGAGCCAGAATATGTCAAACCAATCCAAAACCTCAAGATTGGGCACCTTGGCAGTAAAAATCCACGCCTCCATTCAAATGAAATTCTCATGGCATTGGCTATCACTGCTATGAACAACGATGAAGCACAACTGGCTATGAACCAACTTGCTCACCTCAAAGGCAGCGAAGTCCACTCAACAGTGACTTTACCAGAAGAAGACAAAAATGTCTTCCGTAAATTGGGCATTCATGTAACCTTTGACCCAGTCTACGAACAAGATAAATTGTACCGCAAATAAAACAACAAAACCCACTGGAATTCCAGTGGGTTTTGTTGTTTTATCAAATCCGTTGGCAGCGAACAAGGACACGCGCCAAACCACTTTGTGTACAAGTAAAGAGACTCAAGTCCCAGTCATCATCCTGACCAGCCCCTTTATAAACCTTGTCTACTGCTGCCGGTTCAATCACTTCACGGTTGGTCACCACGTAGTCAATTTTCTCACCAGTTACAGTTTCCAAAGTCAACTTGCTTCCAATAGAAATGTTTTGCAAAGCAAAGAAATGAGCAAAGCTATCGTGACCACAAATGACCAAATCATCTGTCTTATAGGAACCTAGATAGCGAGTTGGTGTCTTATCCATCTGTTCAAAACTGTAATCTGCAGCAATCGGAAGATAGAGATTTTCAGTAGGGATAGACAAAACGCCCATATACTTTGTCTTGTCAATAGTCTCAACAGGCAGCTGGTCTTCTTCCAATTGAAAGCCTTGTTTTTCAGTCAAGGTCAAACGCGATAAAATATGGTCTGAAGCCCGCTTGGCAATGTAGTTTCCCCTCACATTCCAAACCAACCAACTAATTGAAACCAAGATGCAGGCAAGTCCAATAAGCAACAAGCACCGACTTTTTAGATTATTCCTCACCTTAACCTCTTTTCTGACTCTTACGAGATAGGTAGATACAAATAATTCCTACAACAAACAAAAGCGGTATTGGCCACCACAGTTGTCCTGTAAATGGTAAGACTCTTTGTTTTTCTATCTTACTCTCGCTTATATTTTGAGGTGGAGTTCCTTCTTGTTTACGATTCATCTTTTCAGTAACTGTCAGAAGATAGTTGTCATCTGTCGGTAAACTGAGTAAAAGTGGGCTCAGCGGTTCAAATCCGTCTACCGCCTTTGTCTGCACAAGGAGGTAGAGACCTGGTTCTCAAAATGACGATTCTCTAGCTCTTTTTCTAATTCATTGATCCGAGCCTGCTGCTCTTCAATCACATTTTGCTGTTCCAGCATCAATTCTAACAATTGTGCTCTTCGTAAAAATTTTAATTCTTTTGTGTTCATTTCCCTAATTTCAATTAGTATACTTAATTGGGTATATTAACACTAAACAAGAACAAAGTCAAACAAATAAGCTCTCAAAAATCTTTACAATATCATGTTTTTTAAAACATTTATCTTTTCTTAATTTAATATAAATAAAAAAACTAGCAAGTACATCTTGCTAGAAAATCAATCTAAAATAAAAGCGTTAACAAGGTTAAAATTGCCAGACCACCTTGCTTCAAAATAATCATCTTGTCACTTGTTATCCCACCATAAATAGCAACTAAAATAACATAGGATACTAAAAGCCCCAACCAAGTCGCACTTGGAAAAATATAAATGGCTATTAAAATCAGAACGCCAATCAACAGATTGTAAACACCCTGATTTTTAAACAAGGTCGTCACATTTTTTTGTTGCAACTCTTCTTGACTCATCTTAAAGACACGACCAGTCGCTTCTGATGTTGTTGCAATAGTTTCCAAATAAAAAATATAGAAAAACTCGAGAGTCACTAGGCTTCCCAAAACAATTGTAATAATTGACATAAAACTTCCTCCATTGCAATAGTCTACCAAAAGTGGCCTTAAAAAACCAGAGATTGACTCTGGTTTTTTGACTTATTTCAAAAGTGCTTGGCTAACAGCTGCTTTTTCTCGTTGAATAAAATCAACACGCGCCGCAATTTCCTTAACACCCATGTTGATATTTCTGCTAATTGCCATATCAGACAATTGTGGTTCAAAGAAAGCCTTGTATTCTGCCAAACGCTCAGCTGTCTTGAACATATTCGCTGGATAGATGACAAATTTATCAAAGCTCATGTCCCCACCAAGAGCAGACTTAATCCAGTCCCAGTTTTCTTGCGCCCAAGACCAGACTGTTCCTTGCGTAAAGTCATGGCGGAGGAAGTTTACATACCAGATAGACAAATCTTGCGGTTTAACTACGTATTTGTCTTGCCAATTGACCAAAAGACCTTCAACTGTTTCTTGATTTTTGGTGTTTGACAAGGCTGCCATGAGTTGACGTTGGTAGTTACCGTCATTTGTGGCAATGTACTCTTCTACATAGCGATCTGTCACTTCCTTGCTTTCAAAGTTCTTGACTTGGTTAGAGAGAACTAGAGCACGAAGAGCAGCTGGTAATTTAGACAAGTTTTCTTGGTATTCTTGGTACAATTTAGCCGCTGCATCAATGGCTGACTGCTCACCAGCATAAATCATCCATGACCAAACTGTTTGACGAGATTTTTCATCTTCTTCTGCTTCGCCTTCTCGTTTTTCAAATCCTAAGCGTTCATAATTATAGCGTAGAGTTGATTTGACCAATTCCTTGTAGGCTGCTTCTTCTGCTGAATCTTCGTCAATCACTGTTTCAACTGCACCCAAAATGTTGTTTACTGCAACAATGACGATATTTTCTGTATCTTTTTCCAAGCTCGGTAAGAGTTCCAAAAGACTAGCTACTGAAACACGACCACTTTGTGACAAGAGATTGCGTTCTAAGACAATTTGCATCTTAGAAACCTTGTCCAATTCAGCTAATTCATCAACGATTGCTTGGTAAAGCTCTCCCTGATAGTTGGTAATATAGTGAGCTGTATTTTCTGTGTTGAAACGCAGTGCACCTGTATTTTGCGCAGCCAACTGGCTATAGTTCGGAATCTCCAAACTTGCACTTGTCAAGGTATCTGGAAGACCTGTCCAGTTACTATTGAGAGGAACTTGCCAGATACGACCTTTTTCCTCGTGTTCACCAATGAAGAACTGCTCTTGGCTGATTTTCAACGTATCATTTTCAAGAGAAACAGTCAGGACTGGATAACCAGGTTGTTCTAACCATGAATCCATAAAGCCTGCTACGTCACGACCAGAAGCTGCACCGAGAGCATTCCAAAGGTCTGTACCGACTGTATTTCCGTACTTGTGTTTCTCAAAGTAAGCAGCCAAACCTTTGGCAAAGTCCGCATCGCTCAACCATCGACGGAGCATGTGCATGAGACGGCTTCCCTTCGCATAAACGATGGCTGGGTCAAAGAGCGTATTGATTTCATCAGGGTGATGAACCGCTACGTGAACAGATTGGACACCGTCTGTCGCATCACGTTTGAGAGACAATGGCACACCTGACATTTGGAAATCATCGAAAATTTCCCATTCAGGCTTGATACTGTTGACACAGACATATTCCATCATGTTGGCAAATGATTCATTGAGCCAGAGGTCGTCCCACCACTGCATGGTTACCAAGTTACCAAACCATTGGTGAGCAACTTCATGGGCAATAACAAGTGCCACTTGTTGACGGCTCGTCAAGGTTGAATTCTCATCAACCACTAGATAAACTTCACGGTAGGTCACGAGTCCCCAGTTTTCCATAGCACCTGCTGAAAAGTCTGGCAAAGCGACATGAAGTGATTGAGGAATTGGGTAAGCTACGCCGAAGTAGTCTTCGTAGAACTCGATAGACTTAACGGCAATTTCCAATGAAAAATCAAGACTTTCCATGGCATGGGCTTTGGTAGAATATGACCCAACCAAGGTACCGTTTTTAGTATGAGTTGTCTTACCTTGTAATTCTCCGCAGACAAAGGCCAAGAGATAAGATGACATGCGTGGTGTCGTGTCAAATGACCAGATACCTGTTTCCTTGCGGTTTTCTACATTGATTTCAGGCATGTTTGACAGGGCAATTTCTCCCTCTGCTTGGTCAAATTTCAAGCTTAAGTCAAAGGTTGCTTTTGCTTCTGGTTCATCGATTGACGGGAAAGCTTGGCGTGCAAAGTGACTTTCAAACTGAGTCCCCAAGAGCTCCTTCTTCTCACCATTGAGTGTATAGTATGACGGATAAATACCATCCATGTTGTCAGTGATTTTACCTGAAAAGGCAACTTCGAGAACAGTTTCACCAAGATAAGCTACTTCAAAGCTGACGGTTTCCAACTCATTGTCCACTTGGAAAGGCACTTCTTGACCAGCAACCTTAACAGCAGAAACCTCCAAATCACGTTGGTGAAGAGCTACAGTTTCCTTCAAGGCTTGACCAGAAATTTTCACCAAACCTGAAAAAGTCTTGTCTGCACGACTTAAATCCAAGAAAAGATTGTAGTTTTCAGGGACAAATGCTTCAATTAAACGAGCTACAGAATTCATTTTTTCTCCTTTATTTCCGTTAATTCTTCCTTTATTCTAACACAGATACAAAAATTTTTCAGAGATTTGGCAAAGACAAAAAACGAGCCTGATTAGACTCGTTTTAATGGGGTTTCTATTGACTATCTTAGATAGCCTGAGTTGTGAAGCTACGCCCTTCCAGCACACGCACCATGGCTTCAGCAGTATCGAGCGCTGTAAAAAGTGGCACACCTTGCTCAATGGCTGAGCTTCGAATGATTTGTCCATCCGTATCGGCTGTTCTTTTGGTACCGACTGTGTTGACAATAGCCTGTACTTGACCGCTACGGACAAGGCCTGGAATATCATTTTCACCTTCGCCAATTTTCCCAACCGGATGGGCTTCCAAACCATTTTCTGCGAAGAATCTTGCTGTTCCAGCTGTAGCAAAGATTGCATAGCCAATGGTATCGAAGCGTTTAGCTAGAGCTAATGCCTCTTCCTTAGTATCATCTGCAATCGTAAAGACAACATTTCCAAATTCCGGCATATGGAAATAGGTAGCTTCAAAGGCTTTATAAAGCGCCTTTTCAAGAGTCGTATCGGTTCCCATCACCTCCCCTGTTGATTTCATTTCAGGTCCCAAAAGACTATCAACCTTGGCTAATTTAGTAAAGGAGAAGACCGGCGCCTTGACATGAACCAAGTTACTTTCTGGATAAAGACCATCTTCGTAACCTTGTTCAGCCAAAGTTTCACCCAAAATCAACTTCGTCGCAACTTGAGCCATTGGGATATTAGTAACCTTAGAAAGGAAGGGGACTGTACGGCTGGCTCGTGGATTCACCTCAATCACATAGACCACTTCATCCTTAATGACAAACTGGATATTCATCATACCGATACAGTTCAGTCCGATTGCCAAGCGTTTAGTGTAGTCTGCAATGGTATCCTTCACCTTTTGAGACAAACCTTGCGGTGGGTAGACAGCCATGGAGTCACCTGAGTGCACACCAGCACGTTCGATATGTTCCATTATGCCCGAAATCAGAACATCCTTGCCATCTGAAATAGCATCTACTTCACACTCGCGACCAACAATGTAAGAGTCAACCAAGACCGGGTGATCTGGGCTTGCCTTAACAGCGGTGCGCATATAAGAGCGAAGGTCTTCTTCATTCTCCACGATTTCCATGGCACGACCGCCAAGCACGTATGACGGACGAACAAGCACTGGGAAACCAACCTTACGAGCCGCTTCAACCGCTTCTTCTTCATTAGTTGCTGTATAACCCGGTGGTTGTGGAATATCCAATTCTTTAAGGGATTGTTCAAAGAGGTCTCTGTCTTCAGCGCGGTCAAGGTCAGCCACCTGTGTACCTAAGATTGGGACACCTGCATTTGACAAACTTTCAGCCAAGTTGATTGCTGTCTGTCCACCAAATTGGACGACCACACCTTTTGGTTGTTCCAATTCAATAACATTCATGACATCTTCAAAGGTTAGTGGTTCAAAGTAGAGTTTATCAGACACCGAGAAGTCCGTTGAAACTGTCTCAGGATTTGAATTCATGATGATGGCTTCGTAACCAGCAGCTTGGATGGCTTTCACCGAATGAACCGTTGCGTAGTCAAATTCCACTCCTTGTCCGATACGGATGGGACCAGAACCAAGCACGATGACTGATTCCTTATCAGATTTGATGGATTCATTTTCCCATTCGTAAGTTGAATAGAAATAGGGTGTTGCTGATTCAAATTCAGCCGCGCAGGTATCTACCATTTTGTAGACTGGTAAAATTTTATGAGCATGACGGAAGACACGAACTTCTTTCGTTGTCGTCTGCCAGAGCTCTGCAATTTTCTGGTCTGAAAAGCCATTGCGCTTAGCTTGTTTAAGAGACCAAGCATCTTTTGGATGACCAGCTAAATCTTGCTCAATTTCAAAGATATGCAGTAATTTGTCCAAGAAGAAAATGTCGATCTTAGTCAGCTCAGCCAATTCTTCAATAGTAAACCCTCGCCGAATAGCTTCTGATAGATAGAAGAGGCGATCATCTTGAGCCTTGACAATTTTAGCAACAAGAGCATCATCTGTTAGCTCAACCAGTTCAGGCATCTCATTGTGATGAACACCGATTTCAAGGGAACGGCAAGCCTTGAGAAGACTTTCTTCAATGTTACGACCGATAGCCATAACTTCCCCAGTCGCCTTCATCTGTGTTCCAAGACGGCGTTCACCATGTTCAAATTTATCAAATGGAAAGCGAGGAATTTTGGCAACCACATAGTCAAGGGCTGGCTCAAACATAGCAAATGTTGTACCAGTAACAGGGTTAATCATTTCATCCAAGGTCAAACCAACAGCGATTTTGGCAGCCAACTTAGCAATAGGATAACCTGTTGCTTTGGAAGCAAGGGCTGATGAACGAGACACGCGTGGATTTACCTCGATAACATAGTATTTGAAACTGTGTGGGTCAAGAGCCAACTGAACATTACAGCCCCCCTCGATTTTAAGGGCACGGATAATTTTCAAGCTGGCATCACGCAGCATTTGGTTTTCAATATCGGAAAGGGTTTGTGTTGGTGCAAAGACGATTGAGTCACCTGTGTGAATCCCAACTGGGTCAAAGTTTTCCATGTTACAAACGACCAGGGCATTGTCGGCTGCATCACGCATAACTTCGTACTCAATTTCCTTGAAACCAGCGATAGACCGCTCAATCAAACATTGGGTTACAGGCGACAACTTGAGGCCGTTTTCAGCAATTTCACGCAGCTCATCTTCATTGGTACACATCCCGCCCCCCGTACCACCAAGGGTAAAGGCTGGACGAACAATGACTGGATAGCCAATACTTGCCGCAAAAGCCACCGCTTCTTCAACGGTGTTGACAATTTCAGATTCTGGAATAGGTTGCTCAAGCTCTTCCATGAGTTGCTTGAAGAGGTCTCGATCCTCGGCTTGATCAATAGCTGATAATTTTGTTCCTAGGAGTTCAACACCTAACTCATCAAGAATGCCAGCTTTAGACAATTCCATGGCCATATTCAAACCAGTTTGACCACCAAGCGTTGGAAGAAGAGCATCAGGCCGCTCTTTCCGTAAAATACGTGTCACGAACTCAATGGTAATGGGTTCAATATAAACCTTATCCGCAATTTCTTTATCGGTCATGATGGTTGCTGGGTTTGAATTTACAAGAACAACACTGTATCCTTCCTCTTTCAAAGCAAGGCAAGCTTGTGTCCCAGCGTAATCAAATTCAGCAGCCTGACCAATAATAATCGGACCAGACCCAATCACCATAATTTTCTTAATATCAGAACGTTTGGGCATAATATTATGATACAAAAGGCGTTAAAAAATCCATATAAAAATAGGAGATTGACGCTGTGTCGATGACACGAGGAAATCTATCTTTTTTACTAGGATTTTAGCCTGTGTTCAAATAGACAAACTAACTGAATGTTACTTGAACTTGTATCCACTCCTTTCTATTCGCCATGTCTCTGCATGGCATTAAATAAATCTCCGACGATAGTTATAGCGAAACGATATTTTTCACTATAACTATCTAGTGTATGAGTTAGCAAAGGCTCAATCGAGCTTTGCAGCAACTAACAAATTGCTTTAGCAAGTGAAAGTCTTGGTCAGTGCTTTTGTTAGTCTATGTCTCTGATTAAGCTGAGTATTTAGTTGTTCATCTTTTCTAATTGAAAAGCGTCGATCATTTCCAAAAATTCATCAAAGAGATAAGAAGCATCATGTGGACCAGGTGCAGCATCTGGGTGGAATTGCACTGAGAAGGCTGGTAAGTAACGGTGACGTACACCTTCAACAGACTTATCATTGATTTCCTCGTGGGTAACAATCAATTCCTCTGGCAATGTCGCACGGTCAACTGCATAACCATGGTTCTGACTGGTAAAGTCAACACGACTAGTCGCAATTTCACGTACTGCATGGTTGAAACCACGATGTCCAAACTTCATCTTGTAGGTGGTTGCCCCATTTGCCAAACTGAAGAGTTGGTGCCCCATACAGATACCAAAAATCGGTATCTTGCCTTGTACACCACGAATCATGTCCAAGGCCTCTGGTACATCTTCTGGATTACCCGGACCGTTTGACAACATGACACCATCCGGATTGAGATTGAGGATTTCTTGGGCTGTCGTATCAAATGGCACCACCGTCACATTGCAATTTCTCTTCGAAAATTCACGCAGGATAGAGTGCTTGAGTCCGAAGTCCACCAAGACAATGTTTTTCCCCACACCTGGTGCTGGATAGGCTGTTTTTGTCGAAACTTGTTCAATATTATTGGTTGGAAGAACCGTCGCACGGAGCTGATCGCTCAAGTGCTCCAAACTATCTCCCTCATCTGCCAAGGTTGCTTTCATGGTACCGTACTGACGGATGATTTTAGTGAGTGCCCGCGTATCAATTCCTGAAATCCCTGGAATATTTTTGGCTTTGAGAAATTCATCTAAGGATATCTGATTGCGCCAATTGCTCGCGCGACGCGCATTCTCAGCAACGACCACACCCTTACAAGTCGGCTTGATCGACTCATAATCATCACGGTTGATACCATAATTCCCAATCAGAGGGTAGGTAAAGGTTAGAATCTGGCCATTATAAGACTGGTCCGTAATCGATTCTTGGTAGCCTGTCATACCCGTATTAAAGACGATTTCACCCGTCACATCAATATCGGCACCGAAGGCCTGCCCTTCAAAAATGGTCCCATCTTCTAAAATCAATAATCGTTTGGTCATGTATTTCCTTTCGTAAACCCTCTCTGGAGTTCTTTAACGTTGAATGTGCTAGGCTTTTCCGTTCAAAACCGCTTCCAGAATGGCCATACGGACAAAGACACCGTTTGTCATCTGACGAACAATCCGAGATTTAGGAGCTTCCACCAAGTGGTCATCAATCTCCACATCACGATTAACCGGTGCAGGGTGCATGACAATGGCACTATCTTTCAAGCGTTTATAACGAGCATCTGTCAAGCCATAGCGACTATTGTATTCTTCTTTTGAAAAACTTTCATTTCCATCATGGCGCTCATGTTGCACACGCAGGAGCATCATCACGTCCACTTCCTCAATCATATCATCAATGGCAATGTGTTGGCCGTAAACATCGAATTCCTCAGAATACCATTGGCATGGACCTGCAAAGTAAATCTCTGCTCCAAGACGTTTGAGAATCTGCATGTTGGACTTAGCCACGCGCGAATGGGTAATATCGCCAGCAATGACTACTTTTAACCCTTCAAATCCACCAAATTCTTCATAGATCGTCATCAAGTCCAACAAGGATTGGCTCGGGTGCTGACCAGAACCATCACCACCATTGACAATAGAAGTCTGAATGGTTGGGCTATCAATCAACTGCTTGTAGTAGTCTACATCCGGGTGACGTACCACACAGATATCTACACCGAGTGCGCTCATGGTCAAAATGGTATCGTAGAGGGTTTCACCCTTATTGACTGAACTAGTTTTGGCATCGAAGTCAATCATCCCCATCCCCAATTTCAACTCAGCCATTTCAAATGACTTGTGTGTACGAGTTGAATTTTCAAAGAAGAGATTGGAAGCAAAGTACTGTCTGTCTGTTTTGAAATCAGCTTGACCACGTTTGAATTGCAATCCACGTTGAATTAAACCTAGAACCTCCTCATTGGAGAGTGTTTCCATTGTAACCAAGTGCTTGAGTGAAACTTTACCATTCGTAACTGTCATGATGAATACCTACCCTTTTTATTGATGAAAATGAACTGTTTTTACTGTGCTGCTTCTACTAGAAGGACTTGATCTTGTCCATCTACCTCAGCAACGTGAACCACGATTTCTTCCAAACGACTGGTTGGAATGTTTTTCCCAACATAGTCTGCTCGAATCGGCAACTCACGGTGACCACGATCCACAAGAACCGCTAAATTCACACGCGCAGGTCGCCCAAGCGAAACCACATTATCAATGGCCGCTCGAATGGTCCGTCCAGTATAGAGTACATCATCTACAAGGATCACATCTCGGTCATTGACATCCGCTTCCATCAGCGTTGTATCTTCTTCAACCTTGATATCATCACGGAAAGGCTTGGTATCCAGTTCACCAATCGGAACATCAATGCCTTCTAATTGCTTGAGCCGTTCTTGAATACGGCGAGCGATGTAGACACCTCGTGTCTTGATTCCTGCTAACACAATATTGTCTAGCTGTTTATTACGCTCAATAATCTCGTAAGTAATGCGAGTAATGGCGCGCTTCATTGTCATTTCGTCGACAATTTCCTTTGTTTTCATCTGCTCCTCCACTTCTCCTGCAAAGCAAGAAAAAAATCTCCCTTTTCAAGGAGATTTCAGCAAAATCTAGGCAGACGAAAAAGTCTCCCTATTCCACAGGATACTCCTTGCCTGTCTCACGGGACAGCTCTTAAAGGATTTTATTGACTATAGTATAGCAGAAGTTTTCTGCCATGACAAATATTTTCCTAAAAATAAGAAAAATATTCGGATTTTGCTCTAGATAATAATTTGACATCCCATTTGACTTTTACTATACTGAAGAAAAAGGACTCTATAGGAGGTTACAGTATGCAAAACATCAGAAAACTTGGTCAAGACTATGCCAATTATCTAATTGGACTCGGTCTCATTATCTGGCTATCTGCTATCTTCTTTCCCAATAGCCTCTTTTCTCAACAAAACTGGGACTGGTTTCTAACAGTTGTCACTAGGATTCTACCAGTCTATGGAGCTGCCTGCCTCATTCTATCTATAGTAACAGGTAGGAAATTATTAGCATTCTTTAGCATCTTATTTCTACTTTCCTTCTTCCTAACCTTTGCGGTTATCTTCTCCACGCCATAATAAATGAGAGCGTCTCTGGCTCTCATTTTTGTATGTTCTTAAAAGAAATTGATTTGAGGCCTAGCAAGGCAAAACCTGCTAAGAGATACACCACAAAGATACTTCCAGCGTAGGTTAATACATATTTCCAGCCATACTTGGTCACATTCAGGAAGAAATAGGCAAAGGGACTATCTTTGGCATCTGGAATTGGAATTTTGATAAAGAGCCCATTGATCAAGCCAAAAGCCATGTAAAACAAGGGCAGTGCTGTCCACCAACAAGGGTCAAACCACTTGTATTGTTTTTGTTTATCGACAAAAAGGGTATCCGCAAAAAAGTAAAGAGGAACGATATAGTGGCAGAGGATATTTTCCACACGCCAAAAATCAGTCGCAATCGGTGCCAACAACAAATGATAGATCACAAAGGTAATCATAATAGACATGGTCACCGCTGCCTTCAAGCGTAAAAAATTCGGTGACTGCAAATCCCTTTTCTGCCACATAGCGTAAACCATATATAGGGCAAAAATGGATACCAAAAGATTAGACTGAACGGTATAGTACATGAGCATGCCGATACCGTGCTTCGCAATTTCCAACGACGTTCCTAATGCTGCCAAAAATGCCAAAAGACATCTCGACAGAAATAATAGTTTGAATTTCATAGTATTTCTCCTTAAAAAGAAAGAGGCGAAGCCTCTTCAACTTAAATTTTCTTAACAAACTCAGACTTGAGTTTCATAGCACCGAATCCATCAATTTTACAATCAATGTTGTGGTCGCCTTCTACGATACGGATGTTTTTCACACGCGTACCTTGTTTCAAGTCTTTAGGTGCACCTTTTACTTTCAAATCCTTGATAAGTGTTACCGTGTCACCATCAGCCAAGCGGTTTCCATTAGCGTCAATGGCAACGACACCTTCTTCTTCAACGACCTCAGCTGGGTTCCATTCATAGGCACACTCTGGGCAAACAAAGAGGGCGCCATCTTCATATACATATTCTGATTGGCATTTTGGACAATTTGGTAAATGTTCCATGTCATCTCCTTAAATAAATAATACAGGTTATAGTATAGCATGAAGGGGCTCTTTGAGCAAGATGACAATGTTTTCATCTTAGCCAATTCCTAAAAAATGTTTCAATAGCGAGGTCAAACCCAGACTATAAATTAAGAGTGAAGCAGGTTTTCCAAGTAAAATAATCCACGTAAAGGTCTTGTAGCTCATACTAGTCGTCCCAGCTATATAGCACAGCAGGTCATCTGGCGCTATGGGTAGAAAAATCGCCCAAGCAAAATACTTGGTAAAGTTGCTCTCTGTATTGGTATGTTTTTCATAGCTTGCAACAGTTTCTGGTTTGAAAAAAGCATGTAAAATTGGTCGACCAAAGACCTTTGCAATGTGAAATCCTAAAATAGAACCGATACAGATACCAATGTAATTCCAGACGAAGCCCCAAAAATTACCAAAAATCATGACGCCAGCTAAGGTTGTCACACCTCCTGGTAAAATGGGAATGGCTACTTGGACAATTTGCACCGCTAAAAAGAGCAATGGCCCCAAAATCCCTGCTCTGCTGACAACTGCTTGCAATTTTTTAGCATCCGTCAAGTACCCTTGGAAAAAGAGATGCAAGACCAGTAAGGTCGTCAAAAGCAGCATCACCCAGCCAATTATTTTCACAACTAGACGAATTTTCTTTAATTTTTCTTCGGATTTTAAGATACTTACTTTTTTCATAATTTCATTGTATCATAGCTATAGGACAAGCACCTCAGTCTTTAGGCGGATATCTAGCTTGAACTGGCAGAAATGCCTTGGTAGGTGGAACACCCTCTGTTTCACTATAGCAAAAAAGCTGGGCACATCTGTCCCAACTTCTATTTATTGACGTAATTTTTCTAAGGTTTCTTGGAAAATAGCTGGCGCTGGAGCAGTAAAAGTTACCAGTTCACCAGTTCTTGGATGCGTGAATCCAAGCGTCTGCGCATGGAGAAATTGACCATGTCCTTTCAAGGTTTTGCGTGGACCGTAAACCTCATCGCCAGCCACTGGATGACCGATATAAGCCATGTGGACACGAATCTGGTGCGTCCGCCCCGTTTCCAAAGTCAACTCAACCAAGGTATAATCTCCAAAGCGTTCCAAAACTTGGAAGCGAGTAACTGCTTCTTTGCCTTTTGCAGTGACTGCCTGTTTCTTACGCTCCTTGTCTGAACGACCGATAGGCGCCTCAATCACACCGCGGTCATTTGGTAGATTTCCATGAACGATAGCTACATACTTACGAAGAGACTTTTTCGCTTTTAATTCTTCCGCCAACTTAGTATGTGCCTCATCACTTTTGGCGATCATGAGCAAGCCTGAGGTATCCTTATCAATCCGATGCACAATACCTGGACGCATGACACCGTTGATACCTGATAAGTCCTTAACATGATAAAGCAAAGCATTGACCAAGGTTCCTGATGGGTGACCTGCTGATGGGTGAACCACCATGCCCTGCGCCTTATTGACCACAGCAACATCCGCATCCTGATAGATGATGTCAAGAGGCAAGTCTTCTGGCAGGTACTCTATCTCTACTACTTCTGGTACTTGATAGGTAATCACATCGCCTTCTTGCACACTGTACTTGGCTTTTTTGACTTGACCATTTACCAAAACCTGACCAAGTTTGATCTGTTCATTGGCAAGGGCGCGTGATAATTCTGTCTCATCCGCCAAAGCCTTGTCCAAACGAACTCCACCTTGTTTAATTCTTACTTCCATATTCCTCCTCTCGCAATATACAAATAAATAATAGTGCCACACCAACCGTCAAGCAGGCATCTGCTACGTTAAAAACTGGGAAATCAATAAATTCCGTGCGGAACATATCCACCACATATCCAAGTCTCAAGCGATCAATGAAATTTCCAAGACCACCCGCAATGATCAAGGACAGAGCAAATAACTGCCACAAACTGCCCCTGATATTTTTCACAAAATACCAAATCGCACCTGTCATGACGACAATGGTAATAATGGTAAAGAGCCACTGCTGATGTTGCAGCATAGAATAGGCAGCACCGTAATTTCGCAAATAAGCCAAACTCATAAAACCTGAAATCCATTCTCGACTGGTATCTAGCTCAATATTACTTACCGTCCACCATTTTACCAGCTGATCCAGGCCAATTAAACCTGCCATCAAAACTGGAAAAGTAATTTTTCTCATCTTATCCCTTCTTCTTATCAAAATAGGCCTGCATAGAAGCTACAAAATCTTGTGCACACTGACTCAAGTCTGTTTCTTCTCGCTTGACATAGACCATCCGATTTTCCAACTCATCGACTAAAGGAATAACCGTAATCCCATGCACACTCTCGCTATCTAAGAAACCTGAACCAGTCGCGTAAGCATCCGTCCGCTCCAAGATACCATTTAAAGTCGCCCGGTCTGTCACATCATAGGTCACTGACGAATCCGATGTATCAAAGAAGTTTTCAGAATAATAAAGGTACTCTTCCTTTTCTTGAGTAAAACGAACAGTCGGTAAGCCCTTTAAATCATCCAACTTAATCTCTTTATGACTAGCTAATGGATGCCCCTTACGGATATAAATGTGAGTTTGAAAATGAATCATCTCCACCACATCCAGATGCAACTTACTCAACTTTTGCATAATCCCTTTGGTATTGCGTGGATTGAGGTAAATGATTCCTAACTCACTGTGCCCTTGTGCGACTTCATCCAAAATTTGCACCGTTGTGGATTCAAAAATACGGAAATTACGGTATTCAGGAAAATTCTGTGAAAACTCTGTAATCAATGGTGGCAAAAAATCATAATGCTGGCTAGAGATGGAAAACTCTGGTCTTTCCTCTTCAGGTTGCAAATAAAGATGTTCAAAGCTATCAAATCCTTTGACCAACTGCTGTGCTTTTTCGTAAAATTCCATACCACGGCGCGTCAAAAAAGTTCCTGAACTTGTTCGACTAAAAATTTTAAAACCTAATTCTTTTTCCAAATCACGAACTGAAATAGAAAGACTTGGTTGAGAAACAAACATTTTTTCAGCTGCCTCACGAAAAGTTCCACTATTGGCAATCGCTACAACATAGCGTAATTGTTGAATATTCATAGCATTCTTCCTTTATAAAGTCCTCCTTATTATACCATAAAATGATAGAAAAACGAGACTCACAAGGAATCTCGTTAGGAACTTTAATCTAAGTATAAACTACTTTTTTGATTGAGCCAACTATAGGTAACTCCCATCACTACACCACCACCGACATAATTTCCAAGACCTGAGAAAAGGAAATTAGACAGTACAGAGGCTAGTGTCATCCCCTCAACAGGGCCTCCATTGACAAAATAAGCTAATGAAAATGTAGAGAAATTAGCAATAACGTGTTCATAACCAAGAAAGGCGAAGATGAAAATGATGAAAATCGTTGCAATGATTTTACCAGCATCATCCTTCATACGCAATGCAGCTAAAACGGAAATATTGACCACAATATTGGCAAAAATTCCTTCTACAAACTGTGTCAGCGGTGTCTTGCTCAACTTAAGGGTTGCCATTTCAAGAATGGCACTATGGGCGTCCACATGACCTGTTTGGAAAGGACTCGTCAGAGACAAGAAATAACAGACAATGACAGCACCAACAAAATTAAAGAAAATACAAGAAAACAGAATTTTCAAGGCCGTTTTGGTAGGAATCACCTTTCGATGAATGGCATTAGTCATGTACATCATATTGGATGTTCCAAGTTCTGCATTCATATAGACAATCATCGTCAAGCCCCAACCAAACATAATGGCATAGCCAAATTTACCAATGCCATCAACGACATGATTGAGCTTGTCCATCACATAAACAGAAATGGCATAACCAAGCGTCAGATATAAAGTTGCTAACATAGCTCGAACTGCATAAGCGCCATAACAATTTTCAATTAACTCTGCTTTTTTCTTGATACTCTTGTCCAAAGTTGCTAACAATGGACTCCCTTTTTCTGTGTAATCTGCCACTTTTATTACCTCACATTTTAATTGTGAATTTCATCACGTACCGTACTAGTATATCAAAATTTCAGAAAAAGAAAAGGCTTTCTTGAAACTTTTTTGATATTTTTTACTTAAACTGACAGGTAAGTGATTTCGGTCAAAGCTTGAAAACCTAAATGCTGATAAAGAGACTTGGCAGGTGTATTCTCCTCATCAACTGCTAACTGGAAGACTCGCTTATCGCCATTTTGTATACGGTCATTTACAACGGTCTGAACCAGATAGGTGCCTAGACCTTGATGACGGCATTCTTCAGCCACTGCTAAGCCAAAAAGATAGTCCTCATCCGTCGCCGTGTCCACAGTACAAGAGGCCACCACTTCACCGTGACGAATCACAATATAGAGTTGCTGCTCTGGGTTCTCCACTGCTTCCCTCGCGTAACGCACACGATCATCGCTTTCTCCCTGACCAAAAGCCTGAGCCTGGAAATCAGCAATAGCTTCCACATGGTCCATACTAGCTAAAGTCACCATACAGTCTTCTCTTTTTTCTATGGAAAATGGCTGGCGTTGTCTTTCCATAAGAATCTCTACATCCCCTGTTGGCTCTAGGCCCCAAGCCTTCAGAAAATCTGGATGTTTCTCTATGAAAATCGATTCCGTCACAAAATATTCGGTTTGCAAATCAAAAGCAGCTGTTGCATTTTTATATGCTTGATACAGTTTTCGAGCAATCCCCTGTCTGCGGACATCTGGTCGCACATAAATGGACAATTCTGGCTCCGTATCGTCAGCGTACACCGCTAAAAACCCCAACAATTCCTTGTCTTCATAAGCTAAGAAAAAAACTGGCATTGTCACATCAAAATTCAGATTATTGGACAAATACGGTTCTCGAAAAGTCTTGTCATATCCTTGGCAAATTTTCACTAGTTTTCGCATGGCTTCTACACTTGACGGGCCTGGTTTTTGATACTGCTTAATTTTCATCTTTCTACTCCTTTTTATTATTTTATCAAAAAGGGACCTAGAAAAACAGCTCTAGGTCCGTTATCAATAAGAGTTTAGCAATTAAAGATTAGCAATAACTACCGCTTCAACCCTAGGGAGAATGAATTGACTCTTCTATTTGCTACTAAACGAACAATTTTAGCGATATCTTTACTTGGTAATCCGCCCATACATTTGTGGTCTGCGGTCTCGGAAAAGGCCCCAATCTAGGCGCTCTTTGACACATTTATCAAGGTCAAAGTCGGCTAGTAAAATGGTTTCGCTTGTTCGGTCCGCTTCAGCTACTTTCAAACCTGTCTCATCGGCAATAAAGGACGAGCCATAGAAATTAAGCTCTGAACTCTGCTGATTATTGCCCTCAGTTGGTGACACGCGCTCCAAACCAACGCGGTTAGCCGCAATGACTGGCATGATATTGGCTGCGGCGTGGCCCTGCATGACACGTTGCCAGTGGCCGCTAGAATCCGTGTCCAAAACGGGCTCTGACCCAATAGCCGTCGGGTAGAGCAGCATTTCAGCACCATTCAAGGCTAGACAACGCGCGGTTTCTGGGAACCATTGGTCCCAACAAATGCCAATCCCAATCTTACCAAAACGGGTCTCCCAAACGGTAAACCCAGTGTCCCCAGGGGTAAAATAGAATTTCTCTTGGTAGAAATGGTCATCGGGAATATGGATCTTGCGGTAAACGCCCAACAAAGTCCCGTCCGCATCCAAAATAGCAATAGAATTATAAAGGACATTGCCATCACGCTCATAGAAGGAAATCGGCAAAACCACACCCAACTCACGCGCAATAGGCGCAAAATGACGCACCGCATCATTCTCCTCAACAGGTTTGGCAAAGCTGTAAAAGTCATAATCACGCTCTTGGCAGAAGTAAGGACGCTCAAACAATTCTGGCAAGAGGATGACATTAGCTCCCTGACCAGCCGCCTCACGCACCAAGCGCTCTGCTGTTTTAAGATTTTCAGCCACCTCAGACTGACACTGCATCTGAATGGCAGCTACTCTAACTTGTCTCATAAGTCTCCAATCTATAAAGGAATCTGTTGGGTAATACAGTGAATATTGCCACCACCAAGCAAGATATCACGCGCCGGAATACCAACAATACGACGAAAAGGGAAGAGTTCCGCCAACAAATCACGGGCTGGCTTATCCTGGGGGTCATCAAATTGCGGCACCAAAACCGCATCGTTAGTGATGTAAAAATTCACATAGCTGGCCGCCAAACGCTCGCCAAGCTGACGCTCATCTTCCCCTTCCGCAAAGCAATAACCCGCCAAATCAGTTTCTTCAATCACTTGTGTTTTATCTGGGATACGCATTTTGTGGACCATCAAAGGGCGTCCCTTGGCATCGGTCTCTCGCTCCAAAACCTTGAGATTGGCCAGAGACATGTCATATTGCGGGTCGCTCTCATCGTCCGTCCAAGCCAGCACTACCTGAGCTGACCCCACAAAAGCCGCCACATTATCCACATGCTCATTGGTTTCATCCTCATAAATGCCGTAAGGCAACCAGATAACCTTCTCAGCCCCCAAGCATTCCTTGAGCTGGTCCTCAATCTGCTCTTTAGTCATATGAGGATTGCGCCCAGGACTAAGCAGACAGCTTTCCGTCACCATAACCGTTCCATGGCCATCTGTATGAATGGCTCCGCCTTCTAGGACAAAAGGTTTGGCATCATAGACAGGAAGACTAAGCTGACGAGCAAAAGCTAACGCTACCAAATTATCATCCTCATAGTCTTCATAAAGGCCATCAAAAGCACCGCCCCAAGCATTGAATTCCCAATCAACTGCTAGACGACTGCCATCAGCATGAGCCAGAATGGTCGGACCCGTATCACGTGCCCAAGCGTCATTAGTTGCGATGTCCAGATAGGTCACTCGGTCCCCCAGCGCAGCCTTTGCCTCAGCCAAATGCGCCTCATCCACCAAGAGATAAACCCGCTCACTCTTGAGAATTTCTGTAATAATGCGGGTAAAGGCCTCCTTGGCAGCCTTGCCGTCATAGGGCCAAGAGCCCGAACGAGTCGGCCAAATCATCAAAGTACCATGATGGGGAAAATACTCCGCAGGCATGCGATAGCCCATAGCTTTAGGTGTCTGCATTAAGATAACCTCCCCTTGAAATCTTGATAACCAAAGGATTTGACGATACGGCAATCTCCTTGGGCCTCCATGAGGGCCAAATGTGGCAAGCCAATCCCGTTGAAAGTATTGTTTTTAACAAAAGAATAGATGGCCATGTCTTCAAAATACAACTTATCACCAATCTCTACTGGCTTTTCAAAACTGTAATCGCCAATGATATCCCCTGTCAAGCAAGTATTGGATGACAAACGATAAGTATGTGCTTTGTCACCAGCCTCAAAACCATCTTTCAATGGCGGACGGTAAGGCATCTCCAAGACATCTGGCATATGGCAAGTGGCTGACGCATCCAAAACGAGAGTCTCCAGCCCATTTTCCACTATGTCCAGCACCTCAGTCACCAAGTAGCCTGCATTGAGAGCAATGGCTTCGCCAGGCTCCAAATAAACCTGAACACCGTAAGTTTCCTGCAAGTGACGAATGCATTTGACCAGACGGTCTAGGTCATAGTCCTCTCGTGTGATGTGGTGACCACCACCCAAATTCAACCAAGACACTTGGTGCAAATACTGACCAAACTTGTCTTCAAAAGCTTTGAGAGTTGTCTCCAAATCATCGGAATTTTGTTCACAGAGGGTATGGAAGTGCAAGCCATCCAAGTCTGTCAACCAAGCCGGATTAAATTTATCTGCCGTCACGCCAAAACGAGAACCGTAGGCACAAGGGTCATAAATGGCATGGTCGCCCTGCGTTGAACATTCAGGATTGATGCGCAAGCCGATGCTCTTCCCAGCTGCTTGACACTTTGGCAAATGTTTTTCCAGCTGACGCCCCGAGTTGAAAACCAAGTGGTCACAGATACTTAAAATCTCGTCAATCTCGCTGTCTTTGAAGGCTGGGGCAAAAATATGAACCTCTCCCCCCATCTCCTCATAGCCCAGCTTGGCTTCATAAAGGCCGCTAGCTGTTGTGCCTGCCAAGTACTTTTTGATCAAAGGGTAGGTGGCAAACATGGAGAAAGCCTTCTGCGCCAGCAAAATTTTACAACCTGTCTCCTTCTGAACCCAGTCTAAAATCTGGAGATTTTTTTCCAGTTTCGCCTCATCAATGACATAGCTGGGTGTTGGTAGATCGTGAATCTTCATTAGTCCACCATTTGAGGGTTTTCAACCACAACCCATGGAAGACCGTACTCATTTAGAGCTTCCATGAATAGGTCTGGATCCAATTGTTCCAAGTTGAAGACACCAGCTTCTTGCCAAGTGCCGTCCATGACCAATTTAGTTCCAATCATGGCTGGGACACCTGTGGTGTAAGAAATAGCTTGTGAGCCAACTTCAGCATAGCATTCTTGGTGGTCGCAGACATTGTAGATGTAGATCGTTTTCTCAACACCGTCTTTAACACCAGTGAAAATACAACCGATATTGGTCTTACCAACCGTGCGTGGGCCAAGGCTTGCTGGGTCTGGTAGAAGGGCTTTAAGGAATTGAATCGGAACGATTTCTTGGCCTTGGAAGTTGATGGTATCTGTGCGGAGCAAGCCAACATTTTCCAAGCATTTCATGTGGGTCAAGTAGCTTTGGCCAAAGGTCATGAAGAAGCGAATGCGTTTAACACCTGGAATGTGTTTAGCCAAAGACTCAATTTCTTCATGGTGAAGGAGGTACATGTCTTTTTGCCCCACCTCTGGGAAGTCATACTCACGTTTGATTGACATAGCTTCCACTTCCACCCACTTGCCATTTTCCCAATAAGAACCTGGTGCTGACACTTCACGAAGGTTGATTTCTGGGTTGAAGTTAGTCGCAAATGGGTAACCATGGTCCCCACCGTTACAGTCCAAAATATCGATGTAGTGGATTTCATCGAAGTAGTGTTTGAGGGCATAAGCTGAGAAGACGCTTGTCACCCCTGGGTCAAAACCTGAACCAAGTAGGGCTGTCAAACCAGCTTCCTTGAATTTTTCTTGGTAAGCCCATTGCCATGAGTAGTCAAAGTAAGCAGTGAAACCAAGTTCCTCACAACGTTTTTCATAAATGGCACGCCACTCAGGGTCTTCAGTGTTTTCAGCTTCATAGTTGGCAGTATCGATGTAGTGCACACCAGTTGCCAAGCAGGCATCCATAATAGTCAAATCTTGATAAGGAAGGGCAACATTAAGCACTGCTTTTGGTTGGTAGCTTTCGATAAGGGCGATAACCTCTTCCACCTTGTCAGCATCAAGGGCAGCTGTCTCGATTTTGGTACTTGTTTTACCTTCCAATTTAGCTTTCAAATCATCACATTTTGACTTGGTACGGCTCGCAATCATGATTTCAGTGAAAGTCTCACTGTCCTGACAAATTTTGCTGATGGCAACTTGGGCAACGCCCCCACATCCGATAACTAGTAAACGACTCATTTTTTCTTCTCCTCTGCTTCTAAAATGTCTTCAACGTATTTTGGCAACATAAAGGCGCCGATATGTAAATTGGCAGTGTAATATTCGGTAAATAGCTGGCGCGCTTTCCAGCCGTCCTTATCAAAATCATCAATGGGATGGTATTTTTTAGACACAAAGCCAAACAACCAATAACCTGCTGGGCTTGTTGGAATATGGGCTTGGTAAACACGACTAATCGGGAAAGACTGAATAGCCTTGCGGTGCATGCTTCGGCAAGCTGATTCATCCTCATCGAAGAAGGGACTACCATGCTGGTAAATCATAATCCCATCTTCCTTGAGGGCGCGGTAGCTATTGCCATAAAATTCTTTGGTAAAGAGCCCCTCAGTGTGCCCAAATGGGTCTGTCGCGTCATTAATGATGATGTCATACTCGTCCTCACAATTACGCAAGAAACGTAGACCATCTTGATAATAAATGTTGACGCGAGGGTCATCCAAACCTGCTGAGAAATCTTGGAAAAATTGACGACAGACCTCCACCAACATCTCATCTGGCTCAACAATATCAATCTGTTCCAATTCAGGATACATGCCCAACACTTGAGCAACCCCACCGTCACCACCACCAAGAACTAAAACCTTCTTGGGATTAGGATGAACAGCCATGGGCACATGAACTACCATCTCATTGTAGACGAAATCGTCTGCGTCTGAAAAAAGCACATGCCCATTGAGGGTCAAAATCTTACCAAAAGCTGGGGTGTCAAGGACAGCAATGTCCTGCCACTCACTCTTGCCAGCGTACAATTGTTTGGACGTTCGGAGGGAAAATTTTACATCTGGTGTATGAACTTCTGAGAACCACATTTCCATTCTTAATCAACCTCCTTTATAACATTGATAAAGTTTACCTCAGGATCTTCTGTCCCTTGGAGAGAACAACCACGCTCTTTAGCGAAGATGATGTAATCAATCAAGTCTTGGGTAATGCGTTCACCTGGTGCTAAAATTGGGATACCCGGCGGATAACACATGACAAATTCACCACAAATACGACCAACCGTGTCTTGTAAGGACAAACTTTGACGCTCTGCATAGAAAGCTGCTTGAGGACTCAGCACCATTTCTGGTTGAATATATTCTCCCGACATCAAGTCCTTACCATCACGCGCATAGAGGCGTTTAATATCAGCCAAGGCCCCCACCAAACGCTCAATATCCTGTAAACGGTCACCAATAGAAATATAGGCCAAGATATTGCCAATATCCCCGAATTCAATCTGGATGTCATACTCATCGCGGAGCAGGTCATAGACCTCAATCCCCGTCAGACCAATGCCTTGGGTATAGATAGACAACTTGGTCACATCAAAATCACAAACCGTCACCCCATCAATCAACTCTTTAGAATAAGCATAGTAACCACCAATAGCATTGATTTCACGGCGAGCATACTCGGACATCTCAATTACTTTTTCAAAAGACTCCCGACCACGCAATGCTAAGTTTCTGCGAGAAATATCTAGACTGGATAAGAGTAGATAAGAAGCACTTGTTGATTGTGTCAAGTTGATGATTTGACGGACATACTCTGGATTGAGTCCTTCTCCCAACAATAAAATCGAGCTTTGAGTTAAACTACCACCTGATTTATGCATAGAAACTGCTGACATATCAGCCCCTGCTTCCATGGCTGACATTGGTAAATGCTCATTGAAAAATAGGTGAGCACCATGCGCTTCATCTACAAGGACTTTCATTCCTGCTTCATGAGCCATTTCTGTCAGCACTTTTAAGTCAGAACAAATGCCATAATACGTTGGATTATTGATGAGAACAGCCTTTGCATCAGGATGCTCCTTGATAGCTTGAGCAAACCGTTCATTCTCTAAACCTAAAGCAATTCCAATACGATGATTCACACTCATCTCAATATAAATCGGGATGGCTCCACAGAGAACGAGGGCATTAATGGCACTCTTGTGCACATTACGCGGCAAAATAATCTTATCTCCTGCCTTACAAGTCGCAAGAATCATCGCTTGAACAGCTGAAGTAGTTCCTCCAACCATGAGAAAGGCATGCTGAGCACCAAAAGCATCTGCTGCCAATTCTTCTGCTTCCCGAATAATGGACACCGGATGCCCCAAATTATCCAAAGGCTTCATGGAATTGACATCAATTCCTACACACTGTTCTCCCAGAAGCTCTACTAATTCTGGGTTGCCACGTCCCCGTTTGTGCCCAGGCACATCAAAAGGAACAACACGCTGTTTGCGCAAATTGACCAACCCCTGATAAATAGGGGCACTGTATTGATCTAATCGATTCAATGATACACTCCTTATAAAAATAATATTTTCAGAAGATTCCGAAAATTATTCTCGGTTTTCTAGCACTTTTGCAGACCGGACTTCTTCTCACTCATCACATTAGGATTTCTCTAGCAGTACTCAACTCAACTGCAGGAAAATTAACTTTATAGATAAGAGCGAACGAAGTGAGCCAAACTCTGATATTTTCGCTGTAGTGGAATTATCAGTGACAAAGTCACTGATAACGGGATTTTTGAGAGAGAATAAGTCCAGTGGACTTATTCTGCCCGAGCCTTAAAATTGAGACGCGAGGGGGCTCACTCTTAGGAATGAAACTCCGTAGGAGTTTGCTTCCGTCCGCACTACTCCACGACATGGAATTTTCAAAATCAACACTATTTTGAAAATGGAATTAGTAAGGTAGCAAGGTAAGTCGCTATAGCGATTACCGTAGTTTATCAGTGTTTTTAATCATTGATAAACTTGCTACGTTAGAAAATATCAAAAATTAAATTTTGATTTTCAATGAGCGCTATCAGTCCTAGCTGACCAAGCAAAATTAACAAACAACTTCTTCAAGTGTTCATCTTTTATGAAAAAAGAGCAGGTTTTCACCTGCTCTACAATCGTATGACGTTTTTTGTCTTTGTTTCTGTTGAGTATTCCGTTCCCGATGTTTCCTAACTCTCTAGTTGCAAATATTACGTACTTTATTGACCGTTTCACAAGATGACGTGTGCTTTTACCACACTGCAATTTGGATATTAGGAAACTCTCTTCCTAGAATCAACTTATAAAATGTAGGCTTTTAACCCTATCAATAATGTGATCTTTCGACCACGCTTCGGCATTCAACCCTGCCTGTCCGTAGGCTTTTGTTTACTCGGGTTTATATTTGCTAGAAAACATCTTTTCTAAGCTTCTTAAGTTTAGCATGTAAGCCATATTTCGTCAATAGTTTTTTTGAAAATACTTTTTAAAAAATATTATTTGTTCGGATTTTGCCTACAGAACTCAAACTTTCAAAAAAAACAGGCTCTCCGAAAACTCGGAAAGCCTTATGTTATGCGGGTTTAGCGCATTATTTTGCGATTGGGTAAACAGATACTTGTTTCTTATCGCGACCTTTACGTTCGAAGCGTACAACGCCTTCAACTTTAGCGTAAAGAGTATCATCTCCACCACGACCTACGTTAGCTCCTGGGTAGATTTTAGTCCCACGTTGGCGGTAAAGGATTGAACCACCTGATACAGTTTGGCCGTCAGCAGCTTTAGCACCAAGGCGTTTAGCTTGTGAGTCACGACCGTTTGACGTTGAACCTCCACCTTTTTTGTGGGCGAACAATTGCAATTGAGCAAGATTCAAGTTTAACATAATGTTATTCCTCCAAAATTCTGTGATGACAGTTGTTTAGCGACGCAATTAAGCGTTGATAACGCTGATAACAACTTTTGTATATGGTTGACGGTGACCTTGTTTACGGTGGCTACCTTTTTTAGGTTTGTATTTGTAAGAAACAACTTTCTTTTGTTTACCTTGTTTCTCAACAGTACCTACAACAGTTGCGCCTTCAACAAGTGGTGTACCAACAACAGTTTTGTCACCACCAACGAGAACAACTTCGTTAAATGTAACTTCTTGACCTGCTTCTGCGTTCAATTTTTCAACGTAGATAGCTTGACCAGCTTCAACTTTAACTTGTTTACCGCCAGTTTTAATGATTGCGTATGTGCTCATTATGCACCTCCTATGGATTTTTGGGTTTCCCCTATATTTTTGTGAAGACTCGCCTAGTACCGTGGGGCGAACCACTTAAAACGGTAGTCGTGCGGTTGCACAGGGTGTGCATAGTCAACACTCCTAGTATAGCACTCCAACCGACGTTTGACAAGAGAAATGCTAGTTTTTTTAAGAGAAAATCTGACAAACCGACTGATGAAGAAATGGAAGCGTTATCAACTACAACAAACTTCCTTCTTTCAGCATTTTTTCCAAGGTTAAACGTTGAATTTTCATAGTTGCAGTTCTTGGTAGTTGGTCGTAAGGCAAAATAATCGGTAAATTCAAGTAGGGAAGATTAGAAATAGCCTGCCACCAAGCGTCCATATCCATTTCATACTGATCACGTACTGCTAAGATAGGTTGTGGTTTCCCAACCTTATCGCGTACCAAGACCGCTTCTGCTAAAAAGTCCAATTTATCTAAAAGCATATCTTCCAAAGCCAAATTACTTTGAATCGTCTCAATCAAGTCAACTTGGCGATCCTTGAGATAGAGATGACCATTTTCATCCATAGAACCATAGTCGCCACTATCCCACCATTCATCGTAAACATTTGCAGCAAAACGCTCATCTTCCTTGAAATAAGTCAGAGCACGACCACGCGAATACAATTGAATATGACCATCTACACCTGGAGCAACTGGATTTCCCTCAGCATCCGTAATCCGTGCCTTGGTTAAATCACCAAGTCCCACTCCCATATCACGCGCATTGGAAGATTTCAAACTTTCCAAGGTATGAGGTTTCAAAATCATTGGACCACATTCACTTTGCCCATAAATTTGAAGGAAAATAGCTTTGTCAGAATTCGAGGCTTTCAAGAAGGCTGCCATTGTCGCATTATTGATAGCATCAAATGTGGAATGATAATAATTTATATTGGCGAAAACTTCTGGTTTTTGACGTGCCAAATCTGCCCATTGCACAAAATGATTTGGATGTGTTTCCACTGCTTGTGGCTGGTATTTGAGAAACATTCTTTCAACGACATCACTCTGAGCAGTTGAAAGCGGTAAAAGAGGGAATCCCATCAACATCAAAGAAGACATTCCGATATTGAAACGTGAATGAACTGGTGAGATATGAAATCCAACAATGCGACGTTCTGGCAAATAATTCAAAATTGTCTTTTGAAATTTTGTTCGCCAGCCCATACTATTGGCCGAGTGACAAATCAATTTTGGAATACCAGTTGTCCCTGAAGTGTGAGTAATATAAGCAATTTCATCATGCTCCAAGGCATCCATCTGAACATTCTGGGCTGTTTCTTGAAGTAAAGCCTCAATCGCAATCTTATACTCAGGAGAAATATTTACTGCCTTTTCAACAATAGTGGATGTAAAGTCATCATAAAGGATATAGGGATTTTCTAACCGCTCTGCAAAAACCTCAATCACTTCTTGAGGGAAATGATAAGAAACCATCACCGGAACGGCACCTAGGTAGGTAACAGATACAGCTAGCATATAGGTATCAAATGCTTGTGCCTTAAAAATAATCACCTTGTCACCTTTTTTAACACCCTTCGCAGCCAGTTGGCCTGCACGCTCCACAATCGCTTCATGACTCAGACGATAAGTCGTTTCTACCCCTAGCTCAGGATAGGCTACCAAAGGTTGATCAAAAACAATTTCACAATCAGGGAACAATTGACTTGCTTCCTTGTAGTTCGCATATAGGTTCATTGGTTGATAAGGGAATAATTCAGTCATAAAAACCTCAAAAAATATTTATTTATTCGTTCGTAGTAAAAATTAGTAATCAGTCTACAAAGAACTGGGCTCAAGTCCAACTCCTAATTTTATTTAAGCTAAAATTGCAAGACGCAGTGGTTGATTGGCATCTTTGTTCGCTTTTCAAGCTTCAAAGATAGCCTAATCAACTGTGCGGGGGTGGGAGAGAAAAGATCCAGTGGACGTTTTCTGCCTGAGCTTAAAAAATAAGGGAGCGAAGGGAACTCTTTTTTAATTGCTATGAGTTCTTTCCCACTCCCTATTCTGCTTATCTAGATAGAGTGTAGCTTCATAAAGATAACCTTTTTGAAGAATAGCGTTTGCCAAACGTCGGTTTGCATTAATGATATGGAAGTAATGTACACTAGCATCCTCACCTATACCCCCAAAAAACAAGATCATAGGATGACTTCCCATGTCCTTGGCGAACAGTCACAATCTCAACTGTCCCTTCCACAGATTTTGCTACTGGGTTAGAATAGCTCGTCACAAAATGAAGGTCACTGATAATAGTCCATGTCCCTAAGTAAAGAATGGCCGAAAGAATCAAACCGCAAAATACAAGTTGACCTTGTCCAGACACTCCCTTTTTCCAAAGAGTGGAAATAATCATCCTCCACTCCTTGAATCCCAAGTTTGCCTTCTACTCTTGTAAACTCTTTTTGAGCAGAAAAACTAGAAGCAACAAACCAGATAATTGCCCTAAATAGTAGGTAGCATAAGGAAGACGGCCATAAACTAGATTTTCAAGATTGGGTAAGAAGGTATAATTTACAAATAGTCCGTCAAAAAATCAAGGAGAACGGGATGCATTTCTAGAGAAGGGTCTCAATCAAGCTATCCACTTCATCCTGTTTTTCTTCGACAGGCGTAATTTCAGTCACCATGATTCCTGCCACAGCACGTTCCACCAAGCCTTCGACATCCATGCGTGCTTCGTACTGCTCTGCATTCTTGATTTTTGGATTGGTCTTTGGACGATCTGGTGCAAAAATTGTACAGCAATCTTCAAATGGCTGAATAGAAATTTCAAAGGTATCGATAGCTTGCGCGATATCAATGATTTCCAACTTGTCCATGGTAATCACTGGGCGAATGATCGGCGTATTAGTCACAGCATTAATGACCTGCATAGACTCCAAAGTCTGGCTAGCAACCTGCCCTAGACTCTCACCATTGACAATGACCAGCCCCCCACGTTTCTCACGAATAGCGTCCGTAATCCGCATCATAAAGCGACGTGTCAGCGTCATGAGATAGGCTTCTGGAGCCTTATTTTTAATTTCTTCTTGGATTTCTGTAAATGGAACTTCAATGAATTGGATATTTCCACCAAAAGCTGTCAATTTCCGTGTCAAATCGTGGGCTTTTTTCAGAGCACCTGGACTAGTATAAGGTGGGCTAGCAAAATGCACCGCCTCAATATCCACACCACGTTTGAGGGCAAGATAGCCCGCAACTGGCGAGTCAATCCCACCAGATAGCATGAGCATTCCTTTTCCAGCTGTTCCAACCGGCAATCCACCTGCTCCCTTGATTTCTTCATGGGAAATATAGGCTGAATCTTCACGAATTTCCACACGCAGCGTAATGTCTGGTGACTTCATCTGTACTTGAATATGGGGAATAGCTTCAAACACTGCTCCACCAAGCTCTTGATTGAGGTCACGACTATCCAACTCAAAACTATGATCACTTCGTCTAGCAGCCACCTTAAAGGTCATACCATCCTTGTAAATATCTTTCATAATCTCTTGAACAGCCTGACGAAGAGCAGGAACGGATTTTTCCACCTTATAAGATGGCGCAAAGTTTTGAATCCCAAAAATCTTCTGCAAAGAAGTCGCTACTGGCTGATAATCGGTCCCGTTAAGGTAAACATGCCCACGGTCACGATCAAAGTAAACTGTCACATCTGGGTAGATAGACAAGGCTTCTTGAATGTTGTTTTTTAATTTATTGATAAAGCGCATACGGTTTTTGCCCTTGGTTGACAATTCACCGTAACGTACCATGATTTCTGAGTATTGCATTTATCTCACTTTCCTAGTTTGGTTGTAAATCTGTTTGAAAATCGTTAAAAATTGTTCTACTTGACCCATGTCATTGTCTTCATCGAGGCTCACTCGGACAGCTGTCTGGGCTAATTTTTGAGGAATCCCCATCGCAATCAAGGTACCAGCTGGCTTTCCTGCTTTAGAAGAGCAAGCTGATGTTGTCGAGATGTAAATCTGATGTTCTTCAAAAGCATGAACAATGACTTCACCGCGGATATTTTTGATTCCAAATGTGATAATATTGGGCGCAGCATTTTCCATAGGAGAAAAAATCGTCACATCTTGATAAGTCTGTAACCCTTCCACAATGACTTCTTTCATCGCTCGCAACCGCTTTTGTCCGACTTCCTCTTTTTCCAAGGTCATCCGCAATGCCTTGGCAGTTGCTGCAATGCCAGCCACATTTTCCGTTGTCGAACGGCGATCTGACTCTTGTCCCCCACCTGTCAAAAGAGGCTGCAATCTTTTGCCTGCCTTGGCATAGATAAAGCCAACCCCACGCACAGAATGGAATTTATGTCCTGAAAATGTCGCAAAATCCACTCGCTCAGGCAAGTAAGTTTCCACTGGAACCTTACCTACAGCCTGAACCGCATCCACATGAAAGGAAATTGTTGGTTTGTCCGCTAGAAATTCGGAAATTTTTGCGATTGGCTGGACCGCTCCCATTTCATTGTTAACAGCCATGACAGATACTAAAATGGTATCCTTTCGCAAGAGACCTTCCAAAGCTTGCAAGTCCACATAACCTGCTTCATCAACCGGAGCTAAGTCCACTTCAAATCCTTGACTTTTCAGCCAAAGAGCCGACTCTTTGACCGCTGGGTGTTCTACAGAGGATACGATAATGTGTTTCCCTGAATAGGCTTTTTCAAAAGCGATTCCCCTAATGACCCAATTATCACCTTCCGTACCACCAGAAGTAAAGAGGATTTCTTCCGATTTTTTGCCTAAAAGCTCCGCAATTTGCTGACGAGAAGCTTCTAAAATACGTGTCGCTTGACTACCGAGATTGTGCAGACTAGATGGATTTCCCCAAATCTTCGTTGCCACTTCTGTATATGTTTTCAAGACTTCAGGATAGACCTGAGTCGTAGCTGAGTTGTCGAAGTAAATCATACCATTTTCCTTTTCTACATTACCCTTCATTATACCAAAAATTTAAGTCCAAGAATAGACGAAAACTCCACTAGGCAGAGTTTTACAGTCTATTTTTTAATTCTTGTAAGTCTTCTTTTGTCGTAGACCAGCTAGTCGCAAAGCGGATAACTGTTCGATGTGCATCATATTTTTCCCAGAAACCGTAGACAATTCCTTTTTCGGTCAATTGTGCTAGTTCGACGTTGTCAACGATGACAAATTGCTGATTGGTTGGGGATTTGAGATAAAATTCAAAGCCTTTTTCTTCTAAAATCTGCTTAAGCGTTTCTGCCAACTCCACAGCATGTTTTCCAATTTCAACGTAAAGATTATCCGTAAAGAAACGGTCAAATTGTACACCGTTGAGACGACCCTTAGCTAAAAGTGCACCATGCTGCTTGACAATAGGGACAAAGTGTTTTGGCTCATTATTTTTGGTAAAAACGATTGCCTCTCCCATGAGAGCACCCATTTTTGTTCCACCAATATAGAAAACATCCACCAACTCAGCAAGCGTTGGCAAGTCCACATCCGTATCACGAGCAGCCAAGCCATAGCCCAGACGAGCACCGTCTAAGAAAAGTGGTATCTTGTATGCTAGACAGACTGCAGACAGTTCTTCCAATTCTGACCGACTGTAAAGCGTACCATACTCGGTAGGATGAGAGATATAGACCATGCCTGGGAAAACCATGTGCTCATGATTACCATCCGCATAGAAATCCTCTAACAACCGCTTCACATCTGTTGCTGCAATTTTACCTTGCTCATGAGGAAGAGTCAGTACCTTATGCCCTGAAAATTCAATAGCCCCTGCTTCATGGACTGCAATGTGCCCCGTTTCAGCCGCCACAACTCCTTCATAGGAAGCAAGCATGGCGTCGATGACGACCTGATTGGTCTGAGTCCCACCCGCTAAAAATGTAATCTGAGCCTGCGGACACTCACATGCTAGACGAATTTTTTCAATCGCTGACTGGGTATAGACATCCGTCCCATAACCAGATAAACCTTGGTCATTTGTTTCCACAAGCGCTTGTAAGAGTGCTGGATGTGCACCTTTGTTATAATCATTTTCAAAATGTAACATAATTTACCTCGCAAGATTAGTATATCACTTTTCAGAAAGTTTTCAACGTCCCCAAAATAAGAGTTCTGTTAAAAACGATAAATTATCTAGGACGAATTTGGGGCAAGCAAGTTAAAAAGCCCATTAAATCGGGCTTTTTAAGTATAGTTAATCCACCCTGAGGGAATCGAACCCCCATCTCAAGAACCGGAATCTTACGTGATATCCATTACACTAAGGGTGGATAGACAAAGCTAGGTAAGAACCTAGCTTCATGTTTTATTACAATTCGATATCACCGAAAAGGTCTGCCATTGAGAAACCTGTTTGTGTTTCTGGCAATTCGTAGTTACGTTTAGCTTCACGTTTTGGACGACGAGCTGGACGTGATTGACGTTTTTCACCTTCTTCAGAAGCATTTTCTTCGCGTGCTGGACGCTCTTCAAGAGCTTTGATTGAAAGTGATACACGTTCGTCAGCAGCGTTCACTTCAAGAACTTTAACTGTAACGTCTTGACCTACTGTCAATGCATCTTTTGGATTTTCAACACGTTTGTGTGAAATTTGTGAGATGTGAACAAGTCCATCGATACCTGGCAATACTTCAACGAAAGCACCGAAGTCAGTCAAGCGTTTAACTTTACCTTCAATTACATCGCCAGCAGCTAACTTTTGCTCAACGCCATCCCATGGTCCAGGTGTTGTAGCTTTCAATGACAATGATACACGACCTGCTTCTTCATCGATAGCAAGAACTTTCACTTCAACTTCTTCACCAACAGTTACAACTGATTTTGGTGAAATGTTGCGTTCGTGTGACAATTCAGTCAAGTGAACCAATCCGTCAACACCACCAAGGTCGATGAAAGCACCGAAGCTTGTGATACGTGCAACAGTACCAGTTACAACTGAACCGACTTCAATTTTTGAGAATACTTCTGAACGTGCTGCAGCTGCTGATTCTTCAACAACTTCACGACGTGACAAGATGAAACGGTTTTCTGCTGGATCAACTTCTTTGATTTTAGCATCAAATTCTTGACCTACGAAACGCTCAGTGTTACGAGTGAAACGAGTGTCGATCATTGAAGCTGGGATGAAACCACGAAGTCCTTCAAATTCAACTGACAAACCACCTTTAACGGCGCGAGTAACTTTAACAGTAACAACTTCACCTTCACGGCCAACAAGTTTGTCCCATGCTTTGCGTGCTTCCAAGCGTTTTTTAGATACAAGATATGTAACAGTGTCAGTATCTTTACCTACAACTTGACGAAGTACAAGCAATTCAAGTGTTTCACCAACTTTTACCAAGTCGTTGATATCAGCGTCGCGGTCGTTTGTCAACTCACGAAGAGTCAATACACCTTCAACACCAGTACCTGAGATAGCTACGTTAGCTTGACCGGCATCAACTGTCAATACTTCAGCAGTTACCACATCACCAGTTGCAACTTCATTTACACTGTTCAACAAATCTTCAAATTCGTTCATTAAAAAAACCTCCGACGTCAGTAGGCCCCATTGCCAACTGACTAAAAATATATTTTATTTAAGGCACACGCAAGGACAGACTCAGCAGCTTTGACGAATTAGAGTTTCCTCTAATACCTTGACTGGGGTAGCTGGATTCGAACCAACGCATGAGGGAGTCAAAGTCCCTTGCCTTACCGCTTGGCTATACCCCAAAGTGGATACTATTCAATCTTTTTATTGCTTAACGATAAAAGAAATTGAACTTGAGATTAATTTCTTAGGAAAATAGATAGATTTCCTTGAATGTAAACACTCTGCGTCTATCTCCTAATTTTCTACAGAAATTTCTGGCAAGCCAGACCATCTCTCGTATCATAATGGAAAGAGAGGGATTCGAACCCCCGAACCCGAAGGAGCGGATTTACAGTCCGCCGCGTTTAGCCTCTTCGCTATCTTTCCAATACTAACAGCCACTATTTTATCATAAAATAATGGCTAATTCAAGACCTTAATTGCTCAAATTGTAATTTTCAATAATATTTCCGACTGCTTGTTCCAATTTTTTGTAGAAACTTTCGGCATTTCCATTTTTTACCACTGCAAATTGAGCTTCTCCCAATTCTGCAATTTCACCAATTGCTTTTTTTCCAATTGTCAAACGGTAACCAGAAAATGTATCTCCGTTCACCACTACTTGGCTGTCTTCGATTTGAATTTCAATTTTTTTATCTTTTTTACTCATAATTTATTGACCCTTCCTCTCTTTACTCACTCTTTCCATTGTACAAAAAAAGGAAAAAGCTTGCAAGCGCAAGCTCTATTTTTACAGGTCAATCTTGACAATCCAGCCTTCTGGTGCCTCCACATCGCCAAATTGAATCCCTGTCAATTCGTCATAAAGCTTGCGCGTCACAGGACCAACCTCTGTTTCACTATAAAACACGTGGAATTCGTCACCATGCTGTACACCGCCGATTGGTGAAATAACAGCTGCTGTGCCACAAGCTCCTGCTTCTGTAAATTTGGCTAAATCATCTACAAAAACATCCCCTTCGATAGCTTTCATCCCCAAGCGATTTTCCGCCAAGTAAAGCAGTGAATACTTGGTGATAGATGGCAAGATGGATGGGCTAATTGGTGTGATAAATTCATTATCTGCAGTAATTCCAAAGAAATTGGCAGAGCCCACTTCCTCAATCTTGGTGTGAGTGGCAGGATCCAAATAAATCACATCAGAAAAACCTGTTGACTTAGCATTTTTACCAGGAAGGAGACTGGCTGCGTAGTTTCCTCCAACCTTAGCAGCACCTGTACCGTTTGGCGCAGCCCGATCGTATTCATCTTGGATAAGGAAATTCGTCGGTTGCAAACCACCTTTAAAATAATTTCCAACCGGCATGGCAAAAATCGTGAAAATATACTCATCTGCCGGTTTAACCCCGATAATATCACCGACACCGATTAAAAGCGGACGAAGATAGAGAGTGCCACCAGTACCGTATGGAGGAACAAATTCATGATTGGCTGCAACAACTTTCTTACAAGCTTCCACAAACATCTCGGTAGGCACTTGTGGCATAAGCAAGCGATCTGCTGTCCGTTGCAAGCGTTCCGCATTTTGGTCTGGGCGGAAAAGCTGAAGGGAACCGTCTTTGGTACGATAGGCTTTCAATCCCTCAAAAGCCTGCTGACCATAATGCAAACTTGGTGAACTTTCTGAAATATGCAAGGTAGCATCTTCCGTCAAGCCACCTTCTTGCCACTGACCATCTTTATAAATAGCTAAATAACGATAAGGTAATTTCATATAGGAAAAACCGAGGTTTTCCCAATCAAGATTTACTGTCATAAGATTTCTCCTTTTATTTGTATCTATTCTAGTCTTTTTTCATGAAAAAATCAAGAAATAGTCAGAAAATTCTATAAAATACAGAAAACTGCTACCGAAGTAACAGTTTCTATTTATTTCATCTTAGCAGTGAAGACTTCTTGGTCTGAAATTTTATCGGCAATGAAGCTGCCGTTGCTTGTACGTTCTGACAAGGTCAGATTAGCAAGGTTGACCTCAGTCACATCACCTGTTTTAGACATGACTTGGAGAATTTGCTGGTCGCTACTTTCCACTTCTGTGGCAAACAAATCCAGGTCAGCTCCGCCATTTTCCGAAAGAACTGGCCCCGCCATGAAGACACGATGCGGTTTGGCTTTGAGCTCACGTAAAACCTGTAAGCCGCGACCTGCCCGCTTGGCAAGAGGAATATCCTCCACTGCCATACGTTTGAGGCTACCACGCTGGGTTAGGATAAACATGGACTTAGTGTTGGCAATGAAAGCCGCCTGAAGCATGTCACCATCCTTGAGATTAATCGCTTTTACCCCAGCCGCTTTGGCGCCAATAACAGGAACCTCATCGATGTTGAAACGTAAAGCATAACCATTTTGCGTCACCATCATGACATCATCCAGCAAGATTGGGGCTACCGCTACAATCACATCGCTGTCGTCTTTCAGCTTAGCAAACTTGACCGACTTGGTACGATAAGTCCGCCATGGGCTAAATTCCTTACGCTCGAAACGCTTGATTTGCCCCAATCGAGTAGCTGCGAAGTAAACACCCGTTTCAAAATCATCTACAATTTCTGCATAGAGAATTTCTTCATCTGCTGACAAATTGGTAATGGTCTGTGACAAGTGCTCACCCACATCTTTCCAACGAATGTCGGTCAACTCATGAACTGGTCGGTAGATGACATTTCCTTGATTGGTAAAGATCAAGAGGTGCTGAGTGGTCTTAGCCTGTGCCATGAAGATTAGCTCATCATCATCACGTTTACCTAATTCTTCTGGTGTTGAAGCATTGAAAGAACGTGGACTAGTCCGTTTGAGATAACCGCCACGCGTGATGCTGACGAAGGTATCTTCTTCCACAATCAGGCTAGCTGTATCGATTTCAATCGTCTGACTTTCCGCTTGCAATTCAGAACGACGAACATTGCCAAAGGTCTTCTTAATCTCACGTAATTCACGTTTCATGACATTGAACATGGTGCGTTCGTCACCAATAATAGCTGTCAACATGGCAATTTTATCGCGGAGTTCTGCTTCTTCATTTTGCAGAGTAACAATATCCGTATTGGTCAAGCGATAAAGTTGCAAGGTCACGATAGCCTCTGCTTGCTCCTCTGAAAACTCATAGCTGACCTTGAGATTTTCCTTAGCGTCAGCCTTATTTTCCGAAGCACGGATCAGCGCAATGACCTCATCCAAAATGGAAATCACACGAATGAGACCTTCCACGATGTGAAGGCGTTTCTCAGCCTTGTCCTTGTCAAATCGGCTGCGCGCCACAATAATATCACGACGGTGAGCAATATAACTAGACAAAATCTTCTGCAAACCAACTTGGCGCGGTGTGAAATTATCAATAGCCACCATGTTGAAATTGTAATTGACCTGCAAATCTGTGTATTTGAGCAGATAATTGAGAATGGTCTGGCTATCCGCATCTTTCTTGAGCTCAATGGCAATCCGAAGACCTGTTCGGTCAGACTCATCACGCACTTCTGCGATTCCAGGAACCTTGTTATTGACACGGACATCATCAATGCGCTTCACTAAGACAGCCTTGTTGACCTCATAGGGAATTTCCGTGATGATAATCTGCTCTTTGCCGCCTTTTAATTGTTCAATCTCCGTTTTCGAGCGGACAACGACACGACCTTTACCAGTCTCATAAGCCTTCTTAATCTCATCTGTCCCTTGGATAATGCCTCCCGTTGGGAAGTCTGGTCCAGGCAAGAACTCCATGAGCTTGTCCAACTTAGCCGTCGGGTGATCAATCATGTAGACAACCGCGTCAATAACCTCCGCCAAATTGTGCGGTGGAATATCAGTGGCGTAACCTGCCGAAATCCCCGTTGCACCATTGACCAAGAGATTTGGAAAGGCTGCTGGTAAAACAGTTGGCTCTTTTTCGGTATCGTCAAAGTTCCATGCAAAAGGTACTGTCTTTTTCTCAATATCTTGCAAGAGATAGCCAGCAATTTCTGACAGGCGAGCTTCCGTATAACGCATAGCAGCCGGTGGATCACCGTCCATAGAACCGTTGTTTCCGTGCATTTCTACCAGAATTTCACGGTTTTTCCAGTCCTGGGACATACGCACCATGGCATCATAAATCGAAGAATCACCATGCGGGTGGAAATTACCCATGATATTTCCGACAGACTTAGCCGACTTGCGGTAGCCTTTTTCAAAAGTATTGCCGTCCTTATTCATGGAATAAAGAATACGGCGCTGAACAGGCTTCAAACCGTCACGAATATCAGGCAGAGCCCGCTCTTGAATAATGTATTTGGAGTAGCGACCAAAACGCTCTCCCATGATGTCCTCAAGGGACATGTTTTGAATGTTACTCATGTTTATTTTTTCTCCTAGCCGGAGTGGCTTATTTTAAATATTTTTTATTTTTCCTAGACTTGGGTGGTGGGGAAGCAAGCGAAGGTCTGCGTCCTTCCATTACTAACCTTTGAACCTAAGGTCTCAAAGACTCCCTCGATGAGTAGCAAGTTGCAACTCATCTTTTCACCACGGCGACTAGGATTTTTCTTGTTGCACTGATATTGAATACGGAAATGCTCTCACTTCACAACCCCCGTTTGTACTTGATATGACAAGAGATACTGCTGTCCATAGCTTTCCCATCCCAGATTTGTAGTTTCCACGAGTGATTGACCTCACTCATGTTCTATTCCCTCTAGTATGGCGATATACTTTTCCAACTCTTCCTTTTCATATTGGCTAACCATTTGCACAAAATACTCCAACTGCCCTTGATGATAGTGGTCAAAAGCATCATAGTACTTCTCACGGTCAGTAAACTTGATATTGACTGGCAAATAACCGTGTTTGATGAGTTCAAGATTGAGCAAGAGTCGCCCTGTACGTCCATTACCATCTATAAATGGGTGAATACTCTCAAACTCCAGATGAAGGAAGCAAATAGCAGATACAATGTCCTCTGAAAGACGCTGCTGATACTCTTTCAGAAGTTGCTCAATGCGATTTTCAATCTCATCAGGTTGTGCTGTCTGATATTGGCTGCCTAAAATCTTCACAGGAACTTTTCGATAACGGCCACGGTTAGCATTATCATTCATCAGGACCAATGAATGAATATCTTTGAACTGACGCGCATCCAATATTTCATCCTGCTCTGCCAAGGTCACGATATAATCAAAGGCGTCTTTGTAACCAACCACTTCCAGATGTTCCCGAATCTGCTTGCCCGCGATGGTAACACCCTCTTGTAAAATCAAAGCTGTTTCTCGCAAGGTCAAGGTATTGCCCTCAATCGCATTGGAATTATAGGTGTTTTCTATGATAAATTCCTCACGCAATCGCGTTAACTCCGCCCGATTAAGCGGCCTCAAGGAAGCTAATTTGTTTTTTAAAACTTGTAATTCTGACATTTTATCCTCCCATATACGATCAATGAGTAATTTACGATTACAGATGACTAACAATATCTCGTGTTTTTTGAATCACATTACACAACTCAATTTCTAGACCCACGACATGAAATAGCTTAAGTCAAATCCACCGTTCGTCTGATGATGGAGCTGATATTACAAACGTTCGTTGAATCTGGAAATCCTATAAAGCACTTGTTCCTGTAAAGGATGTCCTTCTTCCACTTCAGAGCTTAGATAGGTTTGCACAAATGACATTCCTAATTTTTCCATAATGTTCTTAGAAGCTTGATTGATTTGAGCAGTAAAGGCATATACTTCTTGTAGATACAATTCGTCAAAGGCATAATCTAAACAAGCTTATGCCGCTTCTGTAGCATAGCCCTTACCCCAAAATTCTTTTTTCAATCGCCATCCAATTTCTACTATTTCATCTTCCATAAAATCCAATTTAGTATGGTGTAGTCCAACATAACCAATAAATCGTTTACTTATTTTACCTTCAACAGCAAATAACCCATATCCGTATTCATCAAACTCTTTCTGAATCAATCCAAATATTTCTCTTGCTCGCTCAGTTGTGTATGGATTAGTTAGAAACCTTGTAACTTTTTTGTCTTGATTCATAGCTACAAACTCATCTAAATCAGTAGATTGCCATGAGCGAAGATACAATCGTTCTGTTTCAAGACAAATCATCAGAACACCGTATTCTCTTCCAATGTAAACTTGACATTATCTTCAATCCACTGTCTGCGTGGGGCGGGTTTGTCGCCCATGAGGACGGAGACGCGGCGTTCGGCACGCGCCAGGTCATCGATGGTTACGCGGATGAGGGTGCGGGTATCAGGATTCATAGTCGTTTCCCAGAGCTGGTCTGCGTTCATCTCACCCAGACCTTTGTAGCGCTGTAGCATAGCACCTTTGCCAAATTGCTTGCGCAAATCTTCCAACTCGCCGTCAGACCAGGCGTAGGCAATCTCTTCTTTCTTGCCCTTTCCTTTAGACATCTTGTAAAGTGGTGGCAAGGCGATGTAGACATGTCCTGCTTCAACTAATGGACGCATGTAACGGTAAAAGAAGGTCAAAAGCAAGGTCTGAATGTGGGCACCGTCGGTATCCGCATCGGTCATAATGATAACCTTGTCATAGTTGATGTCCTCTACCTTGAAGTCCGCCCCAACCCCAGCACCGATGGTGTAAATCATGGTGTTGATTTCTTCATTCTTGAGAATGTCCGTCATCTTGGCTTTTTCAGTGTTGAGCACCTTACCGCGTAAAGGCAGGATGGCTTGGAACTTACGGTCACGACCTTGTTTGGCAGAACCGCCGGCAGAATCCCCCTCGACCAGATAGAGTTCATTTTTAGCGGCATTTTTTGATTGGGCAGGGGTTAATTTACCCGAAAGAATGCCCTTATCTTTCTTATTTTTCTTGCCGTTTCGGCTTTCATCACGCGCTTTTCGAGCCGCCTCACGGGCATCACGGGCACGAATAGCCTTGCGGACCAGATTAGTTGCCAGTTCCCCATTTTCCAAGAGGAAATAGGTCAACTTTTCAGAAACAATACCGTCAACAATAGGACGAGCTAGAGGTGAACCTAACTTATCCTTGGTCTGGCCTTCAAACTGCAAATGCTCCTCAGGAACAAGAATCGATAGGATAGCTGACAGCCCTTCACGGTAGTCAGAACCTTCCAAGTTTTTATCTTTTTCCTTTAGAAGACCCGTTTTACGTGCATAGTCATTCATGGCCTTAGTAATGGCCGTCTTGAGGCCTGTCTCGTGGGTACCGCCATCCTTGGTACGGACATTGTTGACAAAGGACAAGATATTGTCAGAAAAGCCGTCATTGTACTGGAGGGCAATCTCTACTTGGAAATCTTGGTCCTGTCCCTCAATAGAAATAACAGGCGTCAGTGTTTCCTTGTCTTCATTCAAATATTCAACAAAATCCTGAACCCCATTTTCATAGTGGAATTCTTCATGAACTTCCTCTTCTCCACGCGCATCTGTCAAGGTCATTGTGACATTTTTTAACAAGAAAGCTGATTCTTTAAGACGCTCTGAAATGGTGTTAAACTTGAAATCCGTTGTTGAAAAAATAGTGCTATCTGGTAAGAAAGTAACGGTTGTTCCTGTTTTTGACTTGGGAGCAGTTCCCACTTTTTTCAGCGTTCCAGCTGGCTTACCACCATTTTCAAAACGTTGTTTATAAACAGCACCATCACGAGTAATTTCTACTTCCAGCCAGGTGGACAGGGCATTTACGACGGAAGAACCCACCCCGTGGAGACCACCTGATGTCTTGTAGCCACCTTGACCAAATTTACCACCAGCATGGAGAACGGTAAAAATAACCTCAACAGTTGGAATCCCCATGGCGTGCAGACCTGTCGGCATCCCACGGCCGCTATCCGATACACTAACTGAACCGTCTTTGTTGAGCGTGACGTCAATCTTATCCCCGAATCCTGACAAGGCTTCATCGACCGCATTATCGACAATTTCCCAGACTAGATGGTGCAGACCTGTTCCGTCCGTTGACCCAATATACATCCCCGGACGTTTACGGACCGCATCCAACCCTTCTAGTACCTGAATGGCATCATCATTATAATTGTTAATCGTAATCTCTTTCTTAGCCAAAACTGACCTCCACTGTATTCATCTTTTCTATCTTAACAGAAAATAGGGATAATAAGCAAGTTTTTAAATATATCTGAGGAAAAAGGACCTCATTCGGAGGTTACATATCTGGCAATGAATCTAGCCTTTTTTATGATATAATGAAATCTATGAAAACGATTCTTTTTATCTTAATTGCTTATTTATTAGGTTCTATTCCAACCGGTCTATGGATTGGAAAACGATTTTTTAATGTCAATTTGCGCGAGCATGGTTCTGGTAATACGGGTACAACCAACACTTTTCGGATTTTAGGAAAAAAAGCAGGTACGATTACCTTACTTGTGGACATGCTCAAAGGAACTTTGGCAGTGCTGCTTCCTATCTGGTTTGGCGGCAGTCTACTTTCTCCACTTATCATCGGATTTTTTGCCATTTTAGGCCATACTTTTCCGATTTTTGCCCATTTTCGAGGTGGTAAAGCTGTCGCGACGAGTGCAGGAGTCCTTCTCGGTTTTGCCCCTCTCTTTCTGCTCTACCTCGCCGTCATCTTCGTCGTGACACTTTATCTTTTCAGTATGATCTCACTTTCCAGTGTCACATGTGCTCTAGTGGCTGTGCTATCCCTCTTGATTTTCCCAGCATTCCACTTTATCTTGAATGAATACGATTTACTGTTTTCAGCCTTGATTTTCTTGATTGCCACCGTCATTATCCTTCGACACCAAGACAACATCAAGAGAATTCTACACCGTACTGAAAATCTTGTTCCTTGGGGACTTAATTTGTCTAAACAAGAACCTAAAAAATAGTACTAAATATAATCATCTTATCCGCAGGAGATCTGTCAAATCAATTTAAAAAATAAGAGCTTGGACCCAAGTTCTTATTTTTTTCTCCTTATTCGCAATTCATGGCTTGAATTGGTAAATCAGGTAACTCAGTAAAAGATAATGGAATGGTCTCAATTTGTGTTTCAGAAAATTGCAGGCCAAACCAACGCGTTGGACTCGCAGTAACATGTTTAATCGCTGCTTTTGTCTGCATCACAAACCGTTCAAACGGAGACATTTGACTCAAGTTAGAAATCTTCTCATCTAAAATGATATAGCGGAAATTACCAATTTCCTTTTGTGGGTACAGCCCATATTCCTGTATTTGTTTTGGCAAGAGACCATCAGCTATCATATCTCGAATAATGGTCCTCATATAACGTGGAACCGTCTGTGGCATTTTAAAGTCTAGGTACAACTCAACTCTGACTAAAAAATCTGTCCCCATTGTTTCCACCTTATAACGAGCTGTGTAGGGCTCATCTGTTACTTTCACATTCACAAACCAATAGACTTGAGCACGTTTAGGTTGACGATTGAGAATAGAGTAAAGAATGGAACGATCAATTTTAGAACCCTTCATTCGATTTGTCAAGTAGACCAAGTTGGCCTGCTGTTGCTCATAACGGTCATCTTTCCGCAGACGATTTAACTGAGCCTTGTATTCTTGAATACTCAAGGATTTAATATAGCGAAAAACAATTTGATTGCCTTCATACCAGATAAACATGACAAAGAGAATAGCCATTGCTAGAAAGACAACCACATAGCCACCATGCATAAATTTTACGAGAGAGGCTAAGAAGAAAATCCCTTCAATCAAGGCAAAGAAAGCCATCAGTAAAGCTGCCAGCCATGTCTTGACTCCTACTTGAATGAGATAAAAGGTCAATAAAATCGTGGTCATTAACATGGTAATCGTAATGGCTGAACCATAGGCAGCTTCCATCCGTTCAGAAGTTTGAAACAATAAAACAATGGCAGATGTCACTGCAAATAGTAGCCAGTTAATCGCTGGAATATAAAGTTGCCCCATATTTTGACCTGGGTAATTCATTTTAAACAGCGGAAAGAACTTCAAACGCATGGCCTCAGATACCAAGGAAAATGAACCTGAAATCAGAGCCTGAGGAGCGATAATCGCGGCCAATGTAGCTAATAAAACAGCATAAACGACTAGATTTGTTGGCAAAACTCGCAAAAAATGGATTGAGATGACTGCTACTTCCTTGATGGTGAAGCATCCATGCCCCTTGACCACAATAGGACAAGATAATACACAGTTTGACAAAGGGCCAACTGACATAAATATTGCCACGTCCTACATGTCCAAGATCTGAGTAAAGCGCCTCTGCCCCTGTCGTAGCAAGAAAAATGGAGCCTAGAATAAAGATTCCGCGATGATTTTCAGGACTCATCAGTAACTGCAAGGCATAATAAGGATTGATAGCCTTAAATACTGCCAAATAGGTCAAACTATTGAACAAACCACTGAGTCCCAAAAAGCTAAACCAAACAATCATGACTAGACCAAAAATCCGACCAACCAAGCCAGTGCCATAGCGTTGAATGCCAAACAAGACAGCCAATACCAAAAGAGTAGTCAAGATAACATAGTGCTGATGGCTATAAATCGAGCTCAAACTAGGGACAGCCTTCAAACCTTCGATAGCCGTCGTTACCGTCACAGCAGGCGTCAAAGCACCATCCGACAAAAGAGTTGCCCCACCAATCATCGCAGGAATCATCAGCTACTTAGCCATCTTTCGCACCAAGGTATAGAGGGCAAAAATACCTCCCTCATGGTGATTGTCAGCCTTTAGAGCAATCCAAACATACTTAATCGTCGTCATTAAGGTCAACGTCCAGATAATCAAGGAAATGGAACCAAGGATAAAGGACTCCGTTACTTGTCCTAAGCCACCTTGATTTTCCACCAAGGACTGCATCGTATATAAAGGGCTTGTACCGATGTCACCATAAACAATTCCTAGTGCAATGAGAAAACCTGAACGGCTTGCTCGGTCAAAATTGCCAGTATGAACTTCCTGCATTTTGACATCTCCTGCTTCTTCTAATAGTGTGATGTGATAAATTTGCTGTCATCATTATAGCAGAATGCCTACAAAATAAAAGGTATTTCTGACTTTTTTGACAAATTCTCTCTATCTGTCTAGAAGATCTCAAAAAGCAAAAAAGTCTTGTCTGATCGTACTAGTTCACTACTCTCAAACAAGACTTTTTAATCAAAACGTGTTAGGTGATATTGTGCAATCAAGGCATTTAATTTCTTAGCATAATTGGTATCTGTTGCATAACGACCTTGCAAATAGGCCGTTGCCTCCTTATAGGATTGCGTGCGACTCTTCCAGACACCCGCATAGTAGTTTCTATCCCAAGATACCCCTTGGGACAGCAGTTTAGCATTATCCCGTAAGGAATCATGGTAGGTCGGATACTGACGAAAATGTGCAACGATGGTAAACAACTTCCCTGTTCCATCATCTTCTTGTGTCTCAATCTCATAAGACTGTCCTTCAAAATCGCCTTTTACCCCGAACAAATTATTCGCCTCCCGTGTAAGACGACTTTGTCCCCAATCACTTTCCAAAATTGCCTGCGCTACCATCACAGAAGCATATAGGTCATGTTCTTGGGCTATATTTTCAGCAGAGTTTCCGACAATCTGAATAAATTCCGTCTTATCCGCTTGCTCAAACGCTTTCTGTTCTGTCTGAATTTTCCACGTTTGATAGCCCTTTAAGGCTAAAAAAATCGCTAAGACCAATCCCAATTGAATCAGAATTTTTTTCCATTTAATCCTTTGGAATAAGGGCTTGGAAGAAGAAGGTTTTCTAGGATAAGACCGGTGCTGTTTCTTTCTTTTATTGGCCATCTTGATAGACAATTTCTCCGTTACAAATCGTATATTTGACTACACCAACCAACTCATCGCCAATAAATGGTGAATTCGCTGCTTTTGAATAAAAGTGGTCTGAAATAACCCGTTTTTCCTTATCTGCAAAAATCGTAATATCAGCTGGACCATTTTCTGCTAAATAACCCGCGTCCAGACCATAAAGGCGAGCAGGATTGATGGTCATCTTAGCCAAAAAGTCGGACAAATCCAAGTGCCCCTCTTCCACCAAGTGAGTCAAACCAAGTGACAAAGAGGTCTCCAAACCAGTCATCCCAGAAGGCACCTTGGTCATATCGGCGACATTTTTTTCATCGGCATGATGAGGAGCGTGGTCTGTCGCAATAACCGAGATAACACCCGACTTGAGTCCTTCAATAACTGCCAAGCGATCCGACTCCATCCGAAGCGGAGGATTCATCTTAGCATTGACCCCTTTAGTGATCAGTAAATCTTCTGTTCGTGAGAAATGTTGAGGTGCTGCTTCTGCAGTGACCTGTGCTCCTAATTGTTGTGCAAACTCGACAACCTTAACAGACTCGGCCTTTGACAAGTGCTGGATATGCACATGAGCTTCTATCGCATAAGCAATCATGACATCACGCGCCACCATACTGTACTCAGCTACTCCTGTAGCGCCACAGATATGAAAATGCTTTTCTGCGACATGTTCATTGAAGCCCAGTACCCCATTCAAATTCGGGTCTTCTTCGTGTAAGGCAATAAAACTACCATGCTTTTTAGCTAGCTTCATGGCATCACGGACAACACCCGCATTTGTCAATGGAATACCGTCATCAGAAAAAGCGACTGCTCCATTTGCCAACAAAGCTTCAAAGTCTGTTAAAGTTTCTCCGTCAAAATCCTTGGTAATGGTCGCTACCGTGTGAATCTTGACCTTTTCCTTGGCAGCTGATTCCAAGACTTCTTTCAAAGTTTCAACTGTAGAAATAGTTGGTGTCGTATTGGCCATCATGACAACGGAAGTCACCCCACCTGCAACAGCAGCTAGCGCGCCCGTATGGATATCCTCCTTATGAGTCTGACCAGGCTCGCGAAAATGCACATGGACATCTACCAAGCCAGGTGCCACGACCAAACCAGTCGCATCCAGCACTTGTGCATCTTCAGCAGACAGATTTTGCCCAATCTGTAGCACTTTTTTCCCATCAATCAAGACATCTGCAAGCTGGTCCAAACCAGACTGTGGATCCACTACACGACCATTTTTGATTAAAAGCATACTATCTCCTTTATTTTTGAAACTCCCCTTGGTAAAGGACTGAAACTTGTTTGTTCTTGTCAATCTCTATCAGTTGCATTCCCCTTGCTTGACCAGATAAGGTTGGATATTGCTGGCACAAAGCAAAAGCATGAGGCAATTTTTCCACCGACAAATAATTAGCCAATGTCAGATGCGGAATCCATTTTCCTGGGCTGTACAAGTTATCTGTCTTCCATGCCTTGAATTGTTGGTATAGCTCTGCATGAAGTTTTTGTAACTCTCCAGACAAGACTGGGCTGAAAAAGACTGTACCAGACTGTAAAAAAGAACCTACAGATGAAAGAGTAACTGTAAATTGCGATCTCTGCTCACAGAACTGTTTTAGACTTTCTATAAATTCCGACTGAGAATCTACTATTTCATACGAAGCTAATGTAACATGTGGCTTACGATTTTGGACCTGTCGTGCATAATCCGAAATCCCCTACTCTTCCAATACTTGCCAAATTTGGGAAATAGCTTTCTCCATTTCTTGATCAAAACACAAAATCAATGCATACATGGCTCACACTCCGCTTGGAATGACTTCTGAGATGACGATTTCTTCATTCTTATCGTAATAACTACAAGTCATAGTTTCCAAGTCAATGATCCACTTGTAAATACCAGCACGCGCCATATCATCACAAAAAGTCTGAAAATCTGATTGACCAGCTTGGTGACGAGCGAGGTTAGACTGAACTTGTACCTTATCCGCCTCTGTTGCCACAGCTATCTGTGCCCTAACTCCCTCTGTCTGTAAAACGTGACTGTCTGAGGTATAAAAAACACAACCGCTATCAATCTCTACTGTATTGGTTTTCATTCCCATTTCCTTAAAAGATTGGATGAGTTTTGGGAAATCTGGCCCTGTAAATTGCGCATGTGCAGACTGAATGGCCTCTAATGTAAGCATCTTATTCTCCATAAAATTCTACTGACTGGTCCACTAATCGGTCACCTTGGTAACTAAAACTAGCTGAAAAGAAGGGCTTTCTATCCAACAACCAGCCAACAAAGGTATGGTCTCCCTCCCAAGTGGGCTTTTGCCAAACTTGGTCGTAAGGTACCCATTCCAAGGTGCCCTCGTTGCAGTCTATCAAGTCTCCTGAAAACTCGGTCACGCGAAAAACATAGGTATACCAGTCATGTCCTGGTGTGAATTCTGGAAAGGTGATGACACCTGCAAATTCCATTTTTTCAGCTGTCAATCCAGTTTCTTCCAAAATTTCTCTACGAGCGCAAGCTTCAGGAGTTTCTTCTTTTTCTAGCTTACCACCGACACCAATCCACTTGCCTTGATGAATATCATTCGGCTTCTTGTTGCGATGTAATAAGAGAAATTCCTTGCCATTATCCACATAACAAATGGTTGCTAACTTCACCATAACTTACCTCAACCAATCTATCTCAGCTCTGCCATTTTCCCGCAAAAAAGCATTGGTTTTTGAAAAAGGACGACTGCCAAAAAAGCCACGATAGGCAGACAAAGGACTTGGATGAGCCGATTCAATCACAAGATGATGTGAGTTGGTAATCATGGACTTTTTCTTTCTAGCATAGGCGCCCCAAAGAATGAAGACCACAGGCTGTTCTTGCGCATTCACCACTTTTATCACCGCATCTGTGAAAGGCTCCCAAATAATTCCTGCATGACCATTGGCATTGCCAGCTGGCACCGTTAAGCAGGCATTGAGCAATAAAACACCTTGTTCTGCCCATGAAGTCAAATCATGCTGAGGCTTGTGACCAATATCTTCTGCCAACTCTTTTAAGATATTTTGCAAAGAAGGTGGCGCTGGAAAGTCAGTTGGCACCGAAAAAGACAGTCCCTGGGCCTGACCTGGACCATGATAAGGATCCTGTCCCAAAATCACCACTTTGACTTCTTCTAATACTGTTTTTTGCAAGGCCACAAAAACTTTTTCTCGTGGAGGATAAACAGTCCCTTGTTCATAAACTTGGTTTAAAAAGGCATTAATCCGACCAAAATAATGCTCAGGAAGTTGTTCCTGAATGGCCTGATGCCAACTTGAATGCTCCATCTTAATTTTCATCTCGTTCTTTCACAATATAAACTGGACGTTTCTTGGTTTCTAGGAAAATCTTTGCCATGTACTTGCCCAAAATCCCAATAGTCATGAGCTGAATACCACCGATAAACAATATAATACAAATGGCTGACGGCCAACCACCCACTGGATCCCCGTAAATCAAAGTCTTACCAACGACAATCAGCATACCTAAAACCGATAAGGCAAAACTCAGAATACCAGAGTAGGAAGCTAAATTCAAGGGCATTTCTGAAAAATTGATAAAACCTTCTAGCGAGTATGAGACCAATTTCCAGAAAGACCATGACGTCTCACCAGCCACACGCTCTACATTTTCATAAGGCAAGTACTCGGTGTTGAAGCCAACCCAGGCAAAAATTCCTTTAGAAAAACGATTGTACTCTGCTACAGAAAGAATGGCATCCACCATCTGGCGACGCATGAGACGAAAATCACGCGCCCCGTCAACAATTTCAATCTGACTCACTTGATTGATGATACGGTAGAACATTTTTGCGAAAAATGAACGAATCGGTGGTTCACCAGCCCGTGTTACACGACGAGTTCCCACACAATCCAACTCTGCATTTTCATCCAGCATATTTTTCATTGTGATCAACATTTCAGGCGGATCTTGCAAATCTACGTCCATGACCGTCACCAAATCGCCCCTTGCCACCTGTAATCCTGCATAGAGAGCAGCCTCTTTACCAAAATTCCTGGAAAAGGATAAAAAATGTACATGTGCTTCACGACTAGCCAATTCACGAAGAACAGCCAACGTCCCATCCTTAGACCCATCGTTAACAAAAATATACTCAAATTCTTCTTGCATCTCCAAGCGAACTCGCTCAGTCTCCTTGAAAAATAATGGTATACTTTCTTCTTCATTATAGCATGGAATTACAATTGAAATCACACTTATCTCCCTTACATCATAGATTATTTCTTCTATTTTATCATAAAAATAGACTTTCAAGAACTGGTGTCCTCGTAAGATATGAAGAAAGAGGCTGATTCACGACCAGACCTCTATCATCTTCAAACTAGAAATTGGAAATACCTATATTTACTCTTCTTCCACATGGAAAATTTCGTGACAACTAAGCCATCTTCTCCTAGTCCTGCCAAGTTTCTTGGTTTTCCTTGAATTTCTTCAGCAAAGTTAAACCATCTGCATTGATGTAGCCTTGTACTTTTGCGACTTTGATGAGTTCTGTATAGTTGGACAAGGTTACTAATTTGACACCTGCATTTTCAAAGTTTTCTTTAGCCTTTGGTAATTCGTAGGTGAAAATCGCTACCACACCCAGAACATCGATACCTGCTGCCTTAGCCGCCGCAACAGCATCCAGTACTGATCCACCTGTCGAAATCAAATCCTCGATGATGACCATTTTTTGGTTCTTAATGACACGACCCTCAATCTGATTTCCAGCTCCATGGTCTTTTGGTTTGGAACGAATATATGAAAATGGTAAGTTCATCTTATCAGCGATTATGGCTCCGTGCGGAATCCCTGCTGTCGCTGTCCCCGCAATGACTTCTACTTCTGGGAAATGTTCCTTTATGGTCTCTACAAAACCATTTTCAATCAAAGTACGTGTTTCAGGGTAGGAAAGCGTGACGCGATTGTCCGTATAAATTGGCGACTTAATGCCTGAAGCCCAAGTGAAAGGCTCCTCAGGTTGTAAATAAACTGCCTTGATATCTAATAAATCTGCTGCGATTTGAGTTGCTAATGTCATCTGATTTCTCCTTTTTATCTAGGAATGACCTTCATTCCCGCTTTACTTTTTTAAGAGTTCCACTCCGCTTGAATCTTTTGATAAGCTGCGACTGGATCCGCCGCCTGTGTAATCGGTCTACCAACTACGATAAAATCTGAACCAATTTCTCTAGCCTCTGCTGGTGTCATGACCCGCTTTTGGTCGCCGGGCTCTACACCACTTGGACGAATACCTGGTGTCAAGCAGACAAAATCCTCTGAAGTTGCTTCTTTGATAGCCGCTACTTCATGAGCTGAGCAAACCACACCATCGAGCCCAGCCTCTGCTGTCTTTTTAGCATAATGAAGGACTGACTCTGCTAAACTTGTCTGGATATTTTGAAACTTTTGCATCTGCTCTTGTGAAGTTGACGTCAACTGCGTCACCGCAATCAAGGTGCCTTGGTCTCCAAAACCTTCTCGCGCCGCCTTCATCATCTCCACACCACCAGCCGCATGAACATTAGTCATGTCTACTCCCAATTTTCGTAATACAGCCATAGCAGACTTGACCGTATTGGGAATATCGTGCAATTTTAAGTCTAAAAAGACACTGTGTCCCAATGACTTGGCATAGGTCACCACCTGACTGCCACAAGCATAATAGAGCTCCATTCCAATTTTGACATAGAGTGTTTCCTCCTCTGGAAACCGCTCCAAGAACGCCTTTGTCGTCTCAAAATCTGGAAAATCCAGAGCAATAACTGGTCTTTGTTCGCGCAAATTATCCTCCTTTTTCATACTAATATCCGTTCTCAATCGGATACTCTCCTAAAACGATAGCAAAAAAACCTTGCCTGAGGCAAGGTACGACAAAATCAGGGTTTCCCCTTTTAACCGCTTCCCTTCTTAGCCTCTCTGGACTTTTTTAAAGGTTTCTAACTAAGTTCAGTCTAACATCTAGCCCAGCTTTTGTCAAGAAAAAGCCGAATCTAGCAAGCAATCGTCCGCAACTGATGCCACGTCTGTGCTAGAATTTTTTCAAAATCTTTGAAGTCAATATTCAGAGTTGTAGAGTTGATGAAGGGATGAAAGCCAACTGTCGTCGCTTGGTCCACATCCGCATCTACAACCACTTCAATCTTGTGCTCCACATCAAACAACATGCTAAAAGGTGTCACTGTCCCTGCTGGTACGTGTAAGATTTCCTCCAGCACTTCTTCTTTGACGAAGGATGGTCGTTTTTCACCCAAATTTTCCGCCAACTGGGCTAGATTGGCCTGCTTTTCATCTCGTAAAATGACCAGATAGAGCTGATTGCCCTTTTTATTTTTCAAGACCAGATTTTTTACCTGTTGCCCAGACAAAGTAAAATCCAAATCCAACACAGAAGTAATAGCCTTATGTTCGTGTCGCTCGTAAGCAATTTCAAGCTCCCTAAGCAAATCATAGGCTTGCTGTTTCATCGCAAATACCACGTCCTACCTGCTTTCTCAAACTATCTCGAACCTCTCTCCGCAAGTCCTCTAAAGTCTCAATACCGTATCTATCCATAACTTTAGGGAGATTTTCAATGATTGTCGGACAGGCATATGGATCTGTAAAATTAGCTGTTCCTACGCCAATGGCTGACGCTCCAGCAATCATCATCTCTAGCGCCGCCTCAGCTGAGTCTACGCCGCCCATACCAATAATCGGTAAATCTGTTGCCAGAGCAACTTGACGAATCAGTTTCAAAGCTACTGGGAAAATAGCAGGGCCTGACATACCACCTTGACCATTTGCAATAATTGGCTGGCGTGTCTTCAAGTCATAGCGAGTCCCGACGAGAGTATTTATCATGGTCAAACCGCTAGCCCCCGCATCTTCTGCTGCCTTTGCGACTAGGGTAATGTCCGCAACTGACGGCGTCAACTTAACATAGACTGGAACTTCTGAATGACTGACACTGGCCTTGACTGCAGCGTAGGCTAATTCGGGCACTTGACCAATCAAGAGACCATGATTGCCGTGGTCCACATTTGGACAGGAGATATTTAATTCAATAGCTTTAACATTTGGTGCTTTGGAGATTTTTTCGGATACGACAGCATATTCCTCATTGGAAAATCCTGCTACATTAGCAATAATGGGCAAAGCTGGAAAATGCTCTACTAACCATGGTAATTTCTGAGCGACAACTGCCTCTACACCTGGACTTTGCAGACCAATGGCATTGAGCATACCTGACGGAGTTTCTGCCACACGCGGCGTTGGATTTCCAAAACGAGCCTTCTGTGCTGTCGCCTTGATCATAATTGAACCTAAAACATCTAAGGAATAGTATTTGGCAAATTCTTGCCCAAAGCCAAAGCAACCTGATGCTGGAATAATAGGATTTTTTAAGTCCAAACCTGGTAAAGAAACGGCTAAACGATTTTTTTCTGACATCCTACTAACCTCCTATAAAACTAGACTGCCTGTTGGAAAGACTGGACCTTCCTCGCACACTCGCTTAGCATCTGCTTCCTGTCCTTCCTTTGGATGAACGACACAGGCATAGCAAGCCCCCATGCCACAAGCCATTCGCGATTCTAGCGACATGTAAGCGTGGACATGTTGCGCAAATTTGCTGTCTACATAGCGCAGCATCCCCGGTGCACCACAAGAATACACAGCATCAAAATCCTCTGGAAATGCATCAACCATTTCCGATACATAACCTTTACGCCCATAGGAACCATCATCCGTTGTCACAATGACTCGGCCATACTTGGCTAATTCCTCTTCTAAGATAACCGCTGCCTGATGCGCAAAACCAATCACAGCAGTGACCTGACAACCTTTCGCAACAATCTCTTTAGCAAGCTCGACCAATGGCGGAACACCAATTCCTCCACCAATCAACAATACTGACTGACCCGCTGTCAAAAATGAAGCATCAAAGCCATTCCCCTGTGGACCCATACAGTCCAACAACTGACCCACAGGCATCTGTGAAAAAAGGCGCGTCCCCTCACCTTCAATCCGATAAATAATCCGACAGACTCCCGCTTCCTTGTCTACCTGGGAAATAGAAATCGGCCTCCGCAATACCTTACTAGCATCTGGCACACGAATATGCAGAAACTGACCCGCAGCCATTTCCGCCACCATCTCACCAGACAAATCCATAGCAAAAATCCGAGGAGCTATCTCCTCCTGCGCCACAATAACCAACTCTTCTTTCATTATCATCACAGACCTCACTTCAAAAAAAGAACCTCGCCAAGAGGCAAGGTACACGAAAATTGGACAGAACCTGCCCTCGATCTGCGTATCCTTCCTAGCCTCTCTGGACTTAGTTAAAGGATATTAAATTATTGATTATTATAGAGCAAATGATGCCAAATGTCAAAAGTTAGACGAATCCTAAAAATATATTATCTTGAATTTTTATCATCAATCTTTCCAGAAAGTTTTACTCCTCTATCTGTCTGATTGGTTAATATTCCTAAAAAGAGTAATATACTTAAAATAATACAAATAGTTTGCTCTATCTGACCTAATTTAGTACTCAAATCCATATCAAAATAAGATAAGGTAATATTATCAATCAGCATTAATATTAAAGAAACTAGGCCAATCCAAAACATATGCCGGTGTACTCGCTTTTTAATATCACTCATGATACATTCTCCTTTTTCAATTTTTGTATAATAATATCATACAAAAAAATTTGAAAAATAGAGCATAATTTATCAAAAAAAATCATAAAAATTCGGATATGACGAACATGCTGTTTGAAAAATGTAAAATTAGTCTCTTTTAAACAACTAATTTCCATTATTTATTCTATTCGGATAAAAATTCTTGATATTTTATCTGTAATTGTTGTGTAACTTCATCTTTAAAATGTAATCCATCTGTTGTTTTTTGATAATCTAATTGATCATTCTGCGCAACATATTCATTGATATCAAGCAAAGCAATATTGTTTTTATGACAGTAGCTATTTAGCCAATTATTCAGATGTTGCACTTCACTGTTTTTAACCGTTTCTCTGAAAAGCGTATAAGCAACTGTTGTCATACTTAATTTGATTTCTTTTTCAACAAGAATATTGTAGAATTTCTCAAAATTTTTACATATTGATTCGATAGAATGATTTGTAATGAAGTCATTCACACCAATAGATAAAAAGACTTCTTTTACATGATCAGTTAAAATGATATCAATATTTTCTAAAAGGGTGGAAAGGGTCAAACCACCTTGAGAATAATTCGCAAAGCCGTCTAAGTCAATGTTTACTGTTCTTGAGTCTCCTAGAATAAGGCGAATCGCCTTACTATCCATTTTTTCCTTAAATCCCTGACGATAAAGTTCCTTATTTTCCTGCTCTCTACGATCATAATCAAAGAAAATATGCCCGATCACATGAATAAAGTCATCTCTCGTATCAACATCTAAAGAGTACTCTTTCGCCATCTTATATGCATAGGTTTTTGGAGTGAAGAAACTTTTATTTGTTAAATACGTTTGTTTATCCGAAATATAGATAGCACCATTTGGATAATATAGGGTTTGTAAATCTTGTCTCCGATATCCTCTATCAGCACCTACCATATCTTGAGCAAAGCCTTCTTCTGATAAGGTTGAAAACAAACGTGGATGCTTTTCAACTTCAGAAAAACTAACTACATTATCGACATCATGAGATGTATAGTAATCTAATGCTTCCTCAATATGCCATGCCTTTCTTAATGGCGATGTAACCTGTAATAAAACGAAGACTTGATCATCCTCATAATCAGCTAAAAAGTCTTCCATCATGTCATATGAAGTAGCTGTATCCGATGATAATTCTGGTTTTCTCATTACAACAGAGATCCCACGCTCTAAACAAATATCTCGATATAATTCTGAATCAGTGCTAACAAAAATATCTTCTTTTTCAAATAATCCTGTTTCAATAGCTGCATCAATTGTATGAAAAATCATTGGTTTTCCAGCTAAAAAAAGCATGTTTTTATCAGGTAAACCTTTTGAGCCAGAGCGCGCAGGAATAATACAAATTGGTTTCATTGTTTGACCTCTACTTAATTTTTTTTGCTGGAACTCCAACATAAGTTCCACTTTCTATAATGTCTTTTACAATCACTGCACCTGCACCAATTGTTGTTTGTGAAGCAATACTTAAGGTTTGAATAATGACACTCGCACTACCAAGGTAAACTTCTTCTTCTATTTTACAAAGTCCATTTATTGTCGCATTAGGCGCAATATTACAGTGAGATTTCACAATTGTATGATGTTCAATCAAGGCACCAGTATTCACGACATTGTTGTCAAATAATTGAACTTTTGAGCCAATAAAAGCACCAAATCCAATAAATATCCCTCTACCACAAATACTTTCGGGAGTTAGTACTAAAGCATTTGGGCTGATAATATTAATGATGGCATCATAATAATCCTTTGCAACATAATCAAATAATTCACGTCTTTTAGCATTATCCCCAATTGTAATAAAAACAGCATCAATTGTTCCATTCTCTAAAAATTTCAAGACATCGTACAGATGGCCTAAAATAGGGTAGCCATCATGTTCCTTAATATCTTTATCATCAAAAAAACCAATAAAGTCATAGCTTAATCTATCAATAACAGGAACAATCGCATCTGCATGACTACCAGCCCCTAAAAATGCCAATTTTTTTTTCATATTAGCCCTCCCCGTTTAAATCATAAAAAGGTTGTGAAATAGAAGGAGTTTCATTAAGATACTGTGTAATAGCTTGATACGCTTTCTGAGAGGCATCTTCCTGATAATATGGATTTGAAAAATCTGTTACCGTTTCCAAGGATTTCAATCCAGTATAAATTTCATCGCTATCCACAAAAACATTTAAAACACTTCTACCACTCAATCTACCTTTTTGTCTATCACCTATGTTTAAAGTAGCTCGATTTAAAGACGGAACTTCAATTAAACCAGATGATGAATTTCCCACTAAACCATTTGAATGACGTATGAGTGAATGATACTGCTGTGTTGATAATGAAGCAAAACTATGACAATTTGGATGTTTCTTAAGGTAAGAAGCAATTGCTATGGAGATTTCATCAGAACCAGTATCGGAGTTTGAACCAATAAAAATACATTGTTGCCCAAATCGACTTAATGCCTCCAATACAATTGACATTTGGTCTCCAGCTGATAGGTCTTCTTCAAAAGTTACGGGATGATATAATACAACCACATATGATTCTTCCAACTTAACAGCTAATTGCTCCTCTAATTCTACTTTTGACAAAGAGGGAAGCGATAAAGCATTTTCGACGCCTAATGAGCCCGTATTTATCACAAATCGAGGCTGTTCTCCCATCTGAATTACACGATGACGAAACATTTCAGCTGCAACAAGATGCAAGTGACTCATCTTGGTAATCGCATGGCGAATATATTCATCAAAATTACCAAGTGACGTTTCGCCTCCATGCAAATGACAAACCGGCACATTATAAATAAGAGCAACATTTACAACTGGTAACATTTCATAGCGATCTCCCAAAATAACTACTAAATCATACTCATTTTCTTGAAAAATATCGGTCAAAGCCAGTTGCAATCTTGCCATACTTTTTGAAACAGTTTCTTTCTGAGTATCTCTTAAGTTCAATGGAATTTTATAGGCAATTGGAAAACCATCACTTTCAATTTGACGATAAGTATTGCCGTATTTCTCTTCCATATGCATGGCAGTAGCAACAATATCCAGAATAATTTCTTCATCATCAAACAGTTTTTGAATCAACGGCCTCATAATCCCATACTCAGCACGGGAACCTGTAACTAGACAAATTTTTTTCATATTAAATTCCTATATACTTCCAAAATTGTTTATCAATCCAATAAAAAAGACGACCGGTACTTACGCAAAATATTAATGATAGATGATAGATGATAGATAATAAATTATTCAATCTCAATATGAAATGAACCATCTGCACCACAAACTATAATAGTTTTTTTGACTAATTGCTGTAGTAATTTTAATCACCTTAAATCTTGTCTTAATTCTTACAATTGATTATCAAAGCGAGAATCACGGATTACTTCATCCTCTTCAAAGTCTTCTTGCGCTTCTTTTCCTAAAACGTCGTACCACGACATTGGTGATATGCCATTTCCAGGACGTTTCACAGTAATATTTTCCTCTGAAAATACTTCGCCTTTTTTGATTGGGCGTAAAGCTACAACGGATTTTCGAGCAACGATTTTGTTTTTTTCTTCAACTGGATCAGGAATTTTCTCGAATCGACCTAACGACTGCTCAACAATTCTGACACCCTTTACTAAGGCTGCTAGAATTTCTGGAGTTGCACTGGCTTTATGATCTGGTCCTTCCATTTCAGTATCCAATGTAAAGTGTTTTTCGATAACTTCAGCACCCATTGCTGCTGCCGCAATAGGAACTTCTGAACCAATAGAGTGATCAGAATAACCAATCGTCAATTCTGGGAATTCTTCTTTTAGTGTATGAATGACATTTAGGTTTAAAGATGGATATGGGGTCGGATATTCTGTTGTACAGTGCAAAATAGAAATATCAGTAGTCCCATTTTGTCGAAGAATGTCCACCGCTTGATGAATTTCTTCCATCACTGCCATACCCGTTGATAAAATAACCTTTTTTTGCTGCTTCCCAATTTTTTCGAGATATGGTAAATTGGTAATTTCCCCCGAAGGAATCTTGTAAACAGGCATATCTGTTGATATCAAAAAGTCCAGCGACTCATCATCAAAAGGTGTTGAAAAAGTATCAACTCCCTTTGTAAGTGCATAATCACGCATTTCCAAGTACTCGTCAAAACTTAATTCAAGTCGTTTAGTCATCTCTAACTGACTATCTGCTGTACCAGTCGTTGCTTTCTGATACTCTGCTTTAGGGGCAAATTTAGAAATCAGCTTTTCTGCCTTAAACGTTTGAAATTTAACAGCATCAACACCACACTCAACTGCTACATCGACCATTTTTTTTGCTAGCTGAACATCACCATTATGATTACAGCCAATTTCTGCAATAATATAAACCACTTAACTACTCCTTTTTCTTTCGAACAATCACTTGATAAAGCGCTTGTACATCTGTTTTAAAATAAACACCATAGGCGATCACAACCATTATTCCTAAACACCAACGAATTGGTAAACTATCTGAAAATTGATTCATCAGTAAAGCATAACCAATTGCAATCAGAGAAAAGATAAGGAACACCTTGACAGTTACCTCATCATATTGATATCTTTTTCTAGAAATGATATGGTGAAAAACCAATAAACTTAGATAAGATAATACCGTAGCAACTGCTGCACCGTAAATTCCAAACTTTGGAATGAAAAAATAGTTCAAAATAGCATTTACTACTCCCGCAGCAATCGTACCAATAGGAATCATCCTTGTATTCGCATAGTAAAATTGAATATTGACTGGGAAAGTATATAGAAACACAAAAAAGTAACTGATAATAATCATCGCTATAAAATCAATACTTTGACTGTATTTCTCCCCACCCATCAACAGAGCTAAATCTGGAAAAATCGTTAAATAACCTAATGTTAAAAATAGCCCAAGAGCCAAATAGCGTAACACATAGTAATGTAAACGTTTATCTTTCTTTTTCTTAGCTTCAAAAAACCAAGGAATCCATGCCATATTAATGCTATTTAAAACAGTCTGTATAATCATTCCCATTGTATAGCCAAAACTATAAATCGCAACTTCCTTGATAGACAGCATCTTACCAAGCATAATTCTATCTAACTGATTTAAAACTAAGTGTCCTAATTGATGAAAAATAAGAGGCAAAGAAATCATCAACATAAAGGACAAATACTTTTTATCAAAAAACGGTTGTTTTTTTCGCTGAAAATAAATGACTGTAATTATCATGAGTACACTGCTTGGAATAACACCTCCATAAACGCGTGCCAAAAAATCATCTGTCATAACTGTAATCAATCCTATGGAAATTACAGTATTCACAATTGCACTACCAAAAGATAACAAAAAATTAGCGACGCTCTCTTGTTTTTGGATAAAATATGCTCCCAAAAAACCTGAACAATATCCATTGAACGTTTGGACAGCTAAGAGAACAATAACTTGTTCAGAAAAACCGAATAAGTTTCCCAGTAACTTTCGAAATAAGAGCGCTAGTAAGAGCAAACTAAAAGCAAATAAACCCGAAAAATGAAAAGCACTAACTGCATATCGATCGTATTCCTCACCATACTTGACTTTAGCTGTACTTAAAGAACCTGAAATCTGTAACCCTACAATTAGCATAAAAATACTCATATAGGAGGAAAATAAACTAAATTCACCAAATACTTCTTGAGAAATAACTCTAGTATAGATAGGTAAGGTTATGAATCCAATCGCTTGTACAAAGATATTTCCGAGAGTGTACAGTGCCCCTGAAGTCATTAATTTTTTTGTATTCATTTTCTTATCTGTTACCACTTCTTTACAGTTCAAATATTTTTACTTTTTCATCAATAAAGTCAATAAAATCAATTGACGTTGATGAATGGGTGATTCCAATTTTAAAATTACGATTTATAAGCATCCCAATGAGTTCAATAGGAATATTTTTTTCTAATATATTGGCATCAAACATCGAATAATCGCAGGTATCTCTTGGATGAACTTTCATATAAACCGTATAATTCTCATTTTTTAACCTATTAATAATATTTTTATAAAATTCTATTTGCTCTTTCTCTGATTGAAATCTTGTAACTCTTGTTTTATACCATTTATCTGCTGCTAATGGTTGTGTAATGATAATTGCTGAATATCTATCAATATTCAAAGGAGTCACTTGAAAGATATCAAATAAATCTTGCTTTATTTTTTCTGATACAGTATTAAACAATTCCTCTCTTCGAACTTCTATTATTTTATTGTATCTACTATCTTTTTCCATTGCTCCTTTATCAGTAACTTCAATTGATACACAATACTTACTAAAGCCACCTGGTTGAGGCAAATTTCGGAAAAAATTTACTATTTTTTTAAATAACACTCTCTCCTTAGTATATACTAAACTTCCATAGCCATCCTCAATTAAATTATAAGTTATTCTTTTTTTATGTAACAACTGACCTAGACTAGTACAATCATTAAAAATATAAATCTCATTTATTAGAAAACTTTTCTCAACATTCTGCCAGTTATGATAGATAACAACTCTATAATTTTTACTTTCTAGTTGAGTTTTTAATCTATTTCTATCTTTTATCGAATCCATCAATACTATTTCTATTTGCTCTTTTTGATTTTCTGATTTTATTATTGTTATCAACAAATGGTATATAGTGTAACAAATATAAACTTTCTGCATTTCCATCTATCCTCCTAAGTATTAAAAATTAAATTTTGGATTCCCATAATACAGTTCATTTGCTTTAACTTTAAAATAAAACTGTATACTAAACAATGCAATAATCAAAACAAAGAAAATAAAACGGTATTTTCCTGACAATTTGCTCTCTATTTGGTTAACAACAACAAATGGAATAAACTGATAAAAATACATCTCAAATCTAGGAATTGCTGAAATATAATATAAATCATTACAACTATGTAAAATTAGAAATAAAACTACCAATGCAATCTCTACTGAAATCGTAGCTTTGTGCCGAAATTGTAAATAAAGTTTACCATCATTATTAAATTTTCTAACAAAAATGTAAATAAATAGCAACAATTCTGCAATAAAGATTTCTATAAGAGCTACAAGTGACATTCCACTTCCAGTTGATAATCTTAAAATTTCTAAATAATATTTTGTGTTATAATTAAATTGTGCAATCAACGAGACTACTGGACTTTTTATCAAGATAAAATAACTTAATAAAATTATTGGCGGAATAAGAAATAGCGTTATAACATTAAAGTTATTTTTATATCTAAGAAACAATAAAATTGGAAGGACCCCTAGTGCTGACCAATGAAACAAATATGCAATTAAAGAAAAGATAACACACATCCATAGTTTTTCATTCTTTAAAAAATAAATAGCTAATACAATTAAAGAAAGAGCTATCGATTGTCGAATGGCCGCTAACGAATATACATATAGATCAAAAATAATTAAATAAAAAAATAATGCTAGCGTCTTACTTCTTATAAGACTAGTACGAAGATAAAAAAAGACAACCGATAAATTAAAAAAAGCTATAAAAAACAATAGATTATTAAAAGAGAGATTTAGATTCACAAAAATACTCTCCAATATGTTATAACCTTTATCTGGAAAATCAACTTGCTTTGAAAGATGATTAGCAAACCTATAAAAATTACCTCTATAGGTAAGTAAATCCACTCCTATATTTTCTCTTATTGATAAAAAATAAGAAGTTATAGTAATTGTAAGGAAATCAATATAGTACCAATTATCTTTAATTCTACTTCCTAAAGCAAAGCCTAATAATGGTAAAGTTATAATAATTATATATGGTATCACAATAAAACTCCTATATTAGAACCTAACTTTATAATATCCCTTTAAGGGTAGTGATGACAATACGAAGAATATCCTTAAAAGAATACGAAAATAAATTCAAAAACACAACTTTCCTTGAAGCCTGCAAATTTTTACGAATACTTTGTATAAAATCCTTTTTTTTAATTTTCTTTGCATCATTCAATAATCTCATAGAAAATAAATAAATATTTTTATGCATATAGATAGTATACGAAGGAAATGATTTGTCACATACTTTCATCATATAATTTGCAGAGTAATATGCATCTTCAACTTTTTTTGAAGATAGTCTAGAATTCATTATACTTGTTGTATTTAATAAATAATAATATTTGATTTCAGGTAAAATGACTATATTTTGTAGTTTATTTATATAATCCGCTGCAAAAATAGTATCCTCATTATTATGTCCCTCTAGAAAATACATATTCCTAATAAATGTTGCAGAATAAAGTTTTCCCCAAGCCATTGTATTGAAAGATTGAGTCTTGAAAAATGCATCCAATATTTTATCTTTTGAAGTTAAATATTCTATATCATTTTTCTTTATTCTTACTTTCTTTAAAAATACTCCCTCATCTGTAATAGGCACAAAGTTACATTGTACTAAATCAACCTTCTCAGAATACATATATGACAGCATATATTCTATATAATCCGGTGATACCCAATCATCGCTATCTATAAAGGTAATATATTTTCCTGAATAGATAGCTAATCCCGCATTTCGTGCGCTACTCAATCCACCATTATCTTTATTAATAACCTTTATTCTATTATCGTGCTGTGCAAACTCATTACAAATTTTTCCAGATTGGTCTGTCGAACCATCATTTATAAGTATAATTTCTAAATGTTGGTATGTCTGATTAATTACTGAAGTTAAACAGCGTTCTAAATATTTTTCTACATTATAAACAGGAATAATGATTGAAACTTTTTCTTCTAGACTAAACACTAGTATCTATCACTTTCTACTTTGTAATATTTTTTGTATTTTCGTATTATTTCCCCATAGTGCCTTGGAATCATAAGGTCGATCTGGGTAGACACCGTATTGCAATCTGATGTCTAATCCATTTTCTATAATAAAACGCTCAACTCTTTCTGATAATTTCTCAGGTCTTCCTGAACAAATATTAATAATTCCTGATACCTCTTTCTGAGAAACTGTCTCTGATATATAATAACAAAAATCTTTATAATCTAAAAAATCATATTGATTCATTCCACTGGTAAAAGGGAAAACTTTATCTCCGTTATCTGCTGCTTGAACTAGCTTTGAAAAGATAGAAGAGCCTGTTGTACTATTCCCAACAATATAAAATCCTCGTAACCATTGAAAAACGACTTTATCTTGACAAAGTAACTCAATGGCCATTCTTAAAGAATTTTTTGAAATTCCATATAAACTTTGAGGATTAGTTGGCGTATCTTCATTGATGGAACCTTCAAAAAAACCAATTTCATGCATGCTTCCCAGTACTGTTACTTGCGAAACTCCTGCTTCAATTAATTTTTTTAAAAATCTAAAATGTTCAGGAAAATCTAAAATATGCCTCTCTGAATTATGAATAAAACCATCTCGCCATGCTAAATGCAAAATAGCATCCGGCTCTTCAAAAAACGTATAGGGTTCCTCCACTTCGAATAAATTCACTTTTACTCGCTTGGCTCGAACATCAACAGAATCCACCACAAAGTCTGTTGCAATCACTTCATGTCCATGATCCAATAAAGAAGTGGTAATTCCTTTACCTAGATAACCATTTGCGCCAGTTACTAATATTTTCATCTTTTTCCTCCATACTTCTAAATAAAGAAAACCATTTTTCTAAAATCTTTTCATTATCCCACTTTTTGATAGTATCCAGTGCTGATTGCCGTAAAGCTTCTTTTTTCTTCACATCACTAGTCATAAAATCAACTATCTTTTTAGCAAATAAATTAATATCTCCCGGTGGAATTAAAAAGCCATTCTGCCCTTCCACAACAATATCCCTTGGTCCACTTGGACAATCATAAGAGATGCATGGAACCCCAAAAGACATTGCCTCTAGTAACACCATCCCAAACCCTTCCATTTTGGATGTAAAAACAAAAAGTTCAGCTTGACGATAATAATCTGCAATAGCCCGTGTATGACCAATAAACTCTACTTTTGTAATCTGATGTTGTAAGACATATTGCTTTAATTTTTGTTCTTCTTCACCGCTACCAATGATTTGAAGTTTCCAATCATGATCTGGGAGAAGTTGATTTACTTTTTGCCAGATCTGCAATAATTGCAACTGTTGTTTATCCCCTGTTAAGCGCCCAACATTAATAATTGTCTTAGTCTTGCATTTAAGCTCTTGATGCTTTTGTACAGCATAAGTTGAAAGATGGGGGATATAAATTGCATTATATCCTAATCTTTTGTATATCTCAGTATCCATGGTCGTTGGTACAGAGATACAGCGAAGCCTGGGATATAAAAATTCTTTTATTTTCCTATAAACATTATTATATGCATAATAGGAAGCATGCTCCGTAGCAATCAGCTTATTTCTATAAAACTTATCAGCCAGATAAACCTCTAAGCCGTTTGTAGGTAAAGCTGTATAAATAATATCAAATCTCTGACTATGTAAAAATTTTCGTAATGGAAATATTGAACGTACCATATTAATCGGAACACTTAATATTCTTTGCATACGACATTTCATGTTTAACTCTAGTTCAATAGATAATGTTTCTATTTTTATACGTTCATCTAACTGATATGCACTTCCCATATTATCCTTGACTAAAATAGTTACTTGGTAGTCTTCAATAAAATGATTTGCAAGATTAACAATAACTCGTTCTATTCCACCAAACGACGCCACACTATTTATGTATATCAGTATGCTTTTTTTCATATTTTGCATTTCGTTATCATAAGCCTTCTTATATACTTCATATCATTAAAAATTCTAATAAAACAATAAAATGGCAAACTAATTTCTTTACGGATTAGTAGCTCTTTCATATTTGCATCTACGCCATTCTTCATCGCTTTTAAATTTCCAGAAAGACCTTTATCTCCAAAACCACGTTTTCCCCCATCATAGATACAGAGTTGTTCTGGAGTGTAATAATAACCATAACGTAAGCAAACCTTATTAAAAAATTGACCATCTTCAGCATATTGACGCGCTTCATCAAATCCGCCAATTTCTTCAAAAATACGCTTTTTTAATAAAATAGTTGAGGTTTGAGGAAAAGATTTCAAACAAACTTCTTTAATATTTGGACGGTATAATTTGTCAATTGTATGCCCCAAGATACGAATTGGTTGCTCTGTATGGTTAGCCCCAAGACAATCAATTTCTGGATATCTATTTAAAATATCTTCTTGAATAGCTAATTTTTCTTGTGTCCACTCATCATCTGCATCTAGAAAGGCAATCCACTTTCCATTTGCTTTTTGTAGACCAATATTTCGCGCTGAGGCCACTCCACCATTTTCCTTAGAAATTATTCTAAGAGAAAACTCTGGCCATTTCTTTATAAGGTTTAATACTATTTTTTGAGTTTGATCATTTGAACCATCATCGATAACCAAAACTTCTTTAATCAAATCTCTTCTACTTTGTAAATAAATAGATTTTACTGCTCTTTCAATGGTTTTCTCGGCATTATAAGCTGGAATAATGACAGATATACTGGAATTTTCTATACTCTTATCCACTCTGACTTCTCCTTATCAAATCGTTTTACAACTCTAGCAGGGACACCTACAATCACAGAATAATCTGGAAATTCTCCTCTAACAACTGCATTTGTTCCAACTATACACTGTTTCCCCAACTTTGTCCCTGCCTGAATTGCTGCTCCATACCCTATAAAGCAATTTTCCCCAATACTTGTCTCTCGGCAAATATATTTTTGTTTCAAAACATGTACATCAATATCTTTATAATCATGATCTATATTTGTTATAAATACATTTCCTGATATTGTAGTATTTTTACCAACTGTTAAAACATGTCTACCTGAGGTAATGTGAAAATTTTGACCAATTGAACAACCATCTTTAATTATAATTTGACCACCTTCATGAGTCTCTAATCGGCTCCCAGGGTATATTCGTACTTGATTGCCAATAGAAACATTTCTACTACCTACAATAGATAGTTCTGGTCCTAAGTAAGAACGCTTGCCAACTTTTGCAAACTTCCAACGATGGCACTGCAATCGAATATACCAATATATTTTTTGTAAATTCACTTATTTCACCTCAATAAAACTAAATACTTGTAGAAGCCATCCTTCAAGACTATACTTAAAATACAACTCTTCGGATATCTCTTCATATTTTTTTTCAAAAAAAGACATATCTAATACAGGGTTTTTCCGGTCAATAATAAGAATATTATTTGGATTATAAAAATCATAGTCTTGTATAGAACTATTTGTTGTTATAATTTTTTTCTCCATGCCAATCATTTCAATTGTTCGCATTGTAAGACCTGTCTGGTGAGGATGCTCAATATCTAGGACAACCTTTGTCGCATCGACAATTTTAGCAATCTCTGTACTATGCATTTTATCGAAATCAAAATCAGTTATCTTAGTATTACGAAACTCTGACCTAATAAGTTTATAAAAGTGGTATATAAATCGCCCTTGTAAGAACTTAAACCAATATGTTTTTAAATTAGACTCTTGACACTGTTTTTCAATTTCTTTGATTATCTTAAATCTATCTGAATGAATAGTACCTAAAAAAATAATATCGTACTTATAATCAGACTGACTATTTTGTTTTTGATAATCGTCACTAAAAAATAGGGGTCTAAAGATAACATTTTGATACTTTCTAGAATCTAACGGATCAAAAGACAAAATAGAATCATAGATATATATTTTTTTATCAATACCAACAACATTCTTTATTGAATCCCATAAATACAATATTAACTTAGCCTGAGGTGATAATTCCTTTATTTTTTTTAAAAAGGAAACTGGAGTCATCTCCCCACGAATCACTAAAACATAATCAAAGCTAATATCCTTGACTTGCATAAGAATATCATCGTAGTAATCATTAGTTTTTTTGGTAAAAAGTGAAGGATTAACTTTATTTAAGGCCTTTTCAAAAGCTGAAGTAACTGAACGTGCATCAAAATACTCTACATTTGCACCAAGATCCTTCATTTTTTTTGCAATTTTTATTTCATAGCCAAAGAATTCTGGACACAGAAATAAAATATTTTTATTTGCTAAGTTCATTTCATACCTCGGTTATTTCTTTTTCTGTTTCTCTAATTGACTCATTAAAATCCAAAAAATTCTCACTGTATGGATTTGGGCAGTCATAGTAGAAATCTCCAATAATTTTTTTAAAAATACCTACGTTTCTGATTGCAGAAAATGTACAAAAAAAGTTTGGTAAACTAATGACTTGTTTCCCGTTAATTGAAAGGACTGTTTTCACCATATTATAAGTATTCACATATTCTTTGTTTTGGGGATAAAATAGACCTGAAGCTTCTCGATTGATAATATTTTCAATGAAAATAGCTAAATTTCCACTGTATAACATACTTCTTTGGTTTGATACTTTAGGAAATACCGATACTTTTTTCATAAAATCTACTAATTTTGTATAGTTTCCTGGACAATTTTTTCCATAGATCATCGGAGGACGTAAAATCACTAGATTCAATTTGTTTTTAATATTTCTATTCAGAAAATTCTCAGCTAATAACTTTGATTTTCCATAGTGATTTGTTGGATTTGGTTGAGTTTCAACAGTTATTCTACCTGTTCTTTCCCCGTAGACACTCATTGAACTTAAATAAATCAACTGTCCAACACCTGATTCCACTGCCTTTATTGCAATATCGTTAGACAGTTCATGATTAACTTTATAGTAAAGCGAGGAATCGATTGTCTTTGCATTAACATGGGCAATTCCTGCAACATTAATAACAACATCAAATGAAGAAAAATCACATTTTTTCCAATTGTCATCTTTAACATCTAGCTCTTGGACTTCAAAATCTCCACTTCTTTGTAATTGAGAGATAATTGTTCGACCAAGAAAACTATTTTTCCCTGTAATCAATACTTTCTTCATCGCATACTATCCTTCTTCTGTCCTGTTCCACCTTCAACAACACCTTCACTTTTGGCAACACTTAGAAATGTTCTAAAGAAGCATTTAACATCTAAAGCAAATGACATGTTTGCAACATAGTAACCATCTAATTTTGATTTTTCATCAATTTCAAGTTCGTCACGTCCATTGATCTGTGCCCATCCAGTAAGTCCTGGACGAATATCATTAGCACCATATTTATCACGTTCTTCTATTAAATCATATTGATTCCAAAGTGCTGGACGTGGCCCAACAATCGCCATCTCTCCTTTAAAAATATTAAAAAGTTGTGGTAACTCATCCAGACTTGTTTTCCGTAAAAAAGCACCAGACTTAGTAATCATAGCTGCAGGATCTTTTAGTAAATGAGTTGGCATATCTGCTGGTGCGTCTGTATACATAGAACGAAATTTATAGATCATGAAATGCTTCTTATTTTTCCCTACTCGTTTTTGCTTAAATAAAACCGGACCCTTTGAATCCAATTTAATCCAAATAGCAATTAATAATAAGAGAGGGCTAAATAAAGCTATAGCCACTCCCGAAATAATAAGATCCAACATTCGTTTTAGACTGTTATACATGTATTACTCCTGTTTCGCAAATTCAACTAGCTTTTCTTTCAAAGCTTTATTTTCTGTTTCAAGTAGAGTTGAGATAAAGCCTTCTACTTCCTCAACTGGTTTTGGTGTTACTTTCCCGACAAAGATTTTCTCATGGATTTGTTCCGCCACACGCTCATCGGATGACAAGAGTTCCTCATAAAGCTTTTCACCTGGGCGAATACCTGACTCCACAATTCCAATTTCTTCCTCAGTATGTCCACTTAGTTTAATAACTTTCTTGGCCAAGTCCACAATCTTGACAGGTTCTCCCATATCTAGGACGAAAACTTCACCACCTTTAGCTTGGTAGCCTGCTTGAATAACGAGACGGCTAGCTTCAGGGATAGTCATGAAGTAACGGGTCATACGGAAGTCTGTTACTGTAAGCGGCCCACCCTTTGCAACCTGTTCTTTGAAGACAGGTACGACTGACCCACGACTACCTAAAACATTACCAAAACGAACTGCTACAAACTGGGTTTTTCCTTTGTCATTTAGGCCCGTCACAATCATTTCTGCAACACGCTTAGTTGCACCCATGACATTTAGCGGATTAACAGCCTTATCTGTAGAAATCATAACAAATTTCTCTACAGATGCTTCTAATGCTGCTTCTGCAGCATTTTTTGTACCGAAGATATTATTCTTCACAGCTTCTTTAGGATTATACTCCATGAGTGGAACATGTTTGTGAGCCGCTGCGTGGTAAACATAGTTTGGACGATATTCTTTCATGAGATTAAAAATCAAGTCCCTATCTTGAATATCAGCGATGATCGGTACAATCTCAAAGTCTTTACCCAATTTTTGAACTAACTCTCGGTGAATGAGATAAATTGAGTTTTCACCATGCCCCAAAAGCAACAATTTCTTAGGCTTAAAATTAGAAATCTGACGACAGATTTCTGATCCAATCGAACCACCAGCCCCTGTAACAAGAACCGTCTTTTCCCGGAAGAATTCTCCCAAAACCGTCTGATCTAGTTCAATTTCCTTGCGCCCCAATAGGTCTGCAATATCAATCTCACGTAAACTTTGTGTCGAAATTTTTGTGGTGATGACATCTTCGACACTTGGCATACTATTCACACGCACACCACATTGGTTACAAATTTCCACTAACTTTTCTCGTTCTGTAGCAGCAATAGACGGAATCGCAATGGTTACTTGTTCAATATCGTAATTTGCGACCAAGGTTGGTATAGCATTGCGATTTCCCATGACCTTGATACCATGTAAATAAGTTCCCTCTTTATGAGGATCAGCGTCAACGATACCGATAATTTCAATATCTGTATCTGTTGCTAAAATAGTCTGTACAAAAATAGAACCGCCACTTCCTGCACCAACTACAAGAGTCCGTACTTTGGGTTTATCCGACTTATGATTTCCTTTGCGACTACTCATCTCACGCCAAACAATACGGGGAGTCGTCATTAAAAAGGTCGACAAGAGCCAAGAGAGAATCAAGAAACGATAGCTGTACTGATGAGCAAATAGTACAATAGCAAAAATTGTCAATCCAGCATAAGCTACTAGTAAGGACACGACTAGACGAAAAAGAACTCGGTAATCTGTAAAGCGATTAAGGATTGAAAATATCTTAAATTTACCAGCTACAAGTAGATATAGAATAAGAGTTACACTGTAGGAACTGATTAGCTGTCCTAGCGGAACCTTGGCAAAAATACCTACAAAGTTCATGGTTACTAACATAGCAATCAACAACATACACATATCGATTGCAATCAGAATAACGCGTTTACTTCTCCTAGATAGTTTCTCAAACATATATTTCCAATCTTAATCTTCTCTTTTCACTCGACGACGTTTGGCAGATTTTTTCTCTGCCATTTTTCCATAATTTCCGTAGGCCCCATAGTTCCCATAAGAACCATAACGGGTCTGCTCGGCGTCCACCTTATTCAAGATAACACCTAGGAACTGGGCACCACTCATTTCCATTTGCTCTTTAGCTTTCAAGACAAAGCGACGTTTTACACTACCTGCCCCTGTAACTAAAACAATACCATCACATTTTTGGGCAATGATGGCTGCATCCACTACCAAACCAATAGGTGGTGAGTCTACAATCACATAGTCAAATACTGTACGGACCTTTTCCATCATGTCTAAAAAGCGATCATTCTGAATCAAGCGTGTTGGGTTTGGAGTACGCTTTCCACAAGGGATAATCAAGAGGTTTGGTACACTCGTATCACAAATCACTTCTCCCAGACTAGCATTACCAGACAAGTAGCTTGTCAATCCTTCAATCGTCCCACGCGCTGCAAAAGTACCCGAAAGTACCGAATTACGCGTATCCGCATCAATCAACAAAGTCTTATAGCCTGCTTCAGCAAAAGACATGGCTAAGCCTGTTGATGTAGTAGATTTTCCTTCACCCGGTTGAACAGAGGTCAACACAATTGTTTTGATGTCTGTACCACTAAACTGAATATTGGCACGAATAGAGTTATAGTACTCATCTGCGCTTCCTAACTGACGTCCTTTTGAACCGACTAATTCTAACATTGCCATTTTTCTCTTATCTCCTCTTTCCTACATTTTCTCAAAGTTTGGAACGATACCAAGCAATGGAAGTCCCATGACATCTTCTACATCTTCCGGACGTTTAATACGATCATCTAGCAATTCAACCAAAACAACGACTGCAACAGCCAAAACAAAGCCTGCTACTAAGCCAAGCATGACATTTCTCTTCGTATTTGGTGTGGTTGGTGCTGATGGAACTTTCGCTGCTTCCAAGGTAGTGACATCTTCTACTTTAGTAACTTCTTTAATCTTTTCAGCTGCAACTTCACGGACAGAATCTGCCAACTGGCTAGCCTTTTTCGGATCACTGTCACGCACTGTAATGGAAATCACACGCGTATTGGCTGGAATATCTACTGATACCTTTCCGCCCAATTCACCAGCTGTCATGTTGAGACCTTCTGTTTCAACAACTTTATTTAAGACATCGTTTGAAGTAATAATTTCCTTGTAGTCGTTTACCAAGAAAGAACCTGCTTGCAAATCTTGTGCTGTGAGAGAAGAGGCGTCTCCAGATTTATTTACTACATAGATACGGGTTGTTGAATCATATTTTGGTACAACAATAAAAGCGCTATATAGGAAGGAAATCACTGCAAAGAAAATTCCAATAAAGGCAACTAGGAATTTTTTATCCCAGATTTTTCGCAAGAGTTGCAATACATCAATTTCAATTGTTTGGTCTTTGGTATTCATTTTTTCTCCTAAATAAATTCATCCGCTAAAATAGTTTCAGCATTGTCATAAAAAATGGCACGGGCATAATTTGTACCGTATTCTTTTTCTACTAATTGGTAGGCTTCCTGCATGTAAGGAGGACGATCATCTAGATTATGCATATCACTTGAAACAAAGTGAATGACATCTTTTTCTAAAAAATAACGTCCCCGTTTTTTATATATTTTTTCTTTATCACCAAATAATTTTGGTTTCAGTAGATGATTGCTATTGACCTGCATATAGCAGCCCATATTGATTAGTTCGCGGACACGTTCTTCCTTAAACTCAAGAGCTTCGTAACGCTCGATATGAGCGACTACTGGTATCAATCCTAGCATCTGCACATTAGAGAGGGCCTGCCGAATTTCTTGCCAAGGGGTTCCGCCTGAAAATTCTATCAAGACAAAACGCGTTCCATTCAGAGTGGGAAAAATTCCAGTTTCAAGCTTCTTTAAGATAGAATTTCTATAGTAAAGCTCTCCACCATATAATATGGTCAAGCCATCAAAGCGTTTTTCAGCTTCTGCTTTAACAATTTGAAAATTCGCAAAAATCTCTTCCTCTGATGCTTCAAACATTCCGTTTCGACGATGAGAGGTGGACACAATGGTCCTGACGCCTTGGCGATAGGCCTCTGCTATCAAGGCAAGGCTTTCGTCTAGCGTATCTGGTCCGTCATCTACATTAAATACAATATGTGAGTGAAGATCAATCACCTATTTCTCCTCCATTGTAGTATTGATTGCTTCTTTGGCTGTATCTACACTTGCTTGGTCAAGCGAAAGCATATATAAAGCATAGCCAGGCATTGCATAAGAAGGTAATTCTCCTGTAGAGCCTGTTCCCGTCACCGCTTGAGAAGTCACTGTAAATTGACCACCAGAAGACAACTGGGCGTTGGCAATCGCCATCATATTATCCAGTGACATATTTGTCTGTACAGAATCCTGCAATGAGGTAATCACATCTGAAATTTTTGTGAGTGATTGGAAGGTTGCTAGTTTTTTAATAATCGCCGCAATGACACGTTCTTGGTTCTTCCCACGATCGTGGTCACCACCAGATAACGAGTAGCGTTCGCGAACATAGCGAAGAGCAGACTCGGAATTCAGTTGAACGACACCTGCTGGGTAATCATAGCCACCAGCAGAAAATGCTGTAGGATTGTTCACCTCAACTCCTCCAACTGCATCAATCAATTGCATAAAGGAGGTAAAGTTAATACGAGCATAGTAATCAATGTCAATGCCATAAAGATTTTCTAATGTCTTCATAGATGTTTCAACACCATAAACACCTGCGTGGGTCAGTTTATCGTATTGTTCAGCCCCGCCACCAGGAATCTTCACATAGGAATCACGCGGCGTCGTTGTCAAGAGAACCTTGTGTGTCTCCATATTAACCGTCATGATAATATTGACATCCGAGCGTGAAACGGTTGAAATCGAACCATAGGTATCAATACCACTGATGTAGATATTGAAGACATTTGGATTTTTCACTTTTTCAGCTTGACGTTCAAGGCTAACCTGTTTACTAATCTTATAGGTATACAATGTCTTCAATTTTGAAGCATAGTCTGCATCGTTTAGTTCCAACAAACTGCTATAGGCGCTATTCAGCACCATGGCCTTTGAAGTATCTTTCATGATAGTTTCATAGGCTGCTTGATAGGAGGTCGCTGAAACTGGTGTCAAATCAACTTTTTTTTCAACACGCACTTTTCCTAAAAGCGTTTCAATATTTTCTTTATCACTTGTCAAAGGGCTTTGAACTTCTGTTAATTCTGTGATGTTGTTAATCGGACTATCTTTTGCAACGACGATACTCATCTCAATCTCAGAATAGGAAGCCGTTCTATTAAATTTTTCTGTCAAATCAGCAGCTGATTTATAAGTAAACAAAAGACCAATTGTTCCTAGTGAAAAAAGCACCAAGCAGATCCCTGTAAATACCTTAGCTTTTTTCCTAATGATACAAACACATGCGACAAGCCACACGATTAGTAACATACCAAATATAATCATGTTTACATTTCTGAAATTCAAAAATTGTTTAGCGGTGATCAAATAGACCAATACACCAACTAGTCCTGTGTAAAGTCCCAATAGAGTAGAGTTAATAATCGTAGCAGTCTTGGATTTTTTCCCACGACTGTGGCGATTTGTATTCGTTATCATGATGCCTCCATAATATTTCCAAAATAATATTCAAAGCCATTATAACACTTTTCATAAATATACTCTAGCATTTTCAGAAAGAAACTTATCTATAAAATAATAGTATTTTGTTGCTTAGATAACAAGGTTCAACTCTATTTTTTCCTAAATCTTGCATATTTTCACATTTTTGCTACACTAGTGCTATGAGAATTCAACAATTACATTATATTATTAAGATTGCAGAGACTGGTTCGATGAACGAAGCATCTAAGCAGCTCTTTATCACTCAACCAAGCCTTTCTAATGCTGTCCGCGACTTGGAAAAGGAAATGGGTATCGAGATTTTCCACCGTCATCCAAAGGGGATTACCCTGACAAAAGACGGCATGGAGTTCCTTTCTTACGCCCGTCAGGTGGTGGAACAGACTGAACTTTTGGAAGAACGGTATAAAAATCCAAATACCAAGCGTGAACTCTTCAGTGTTTCTTCCCAACACTACGCCTTTGTGGTCAATGCCTTCGTTTCCTTGCTGAAAAAGACAGATATGGCGGATTATGAGCTTTTCTTGCGGGAAACACGGACTTGGGAAATCATTGATGACGTGAAAAATTTCCGTTCTGAAATTGGAGTGCTCTTTCTTAATAACTTCAACCGCGATGTCCTTTTAAAGATGTTTGAAGACAATCGTATCAAGTACACGCCACTGTTCACTGCCCAGCCCCATGTTTTTGTCAGTAAAACCAATCCCTTGGCAAAAAAATCTTCCGTTACCTTAGAAGATTTGACGGAGTTTCCATATCTGAGCTACGAGCAAGGGATTCACAATTCTTTCTACTTTTCTGAGGAAATCCTTTCACAAGAACACCACAAAAAATCAATCGTCGTTTCAGACCGAGCTACCCTCTTTAATCTCTTAATCGGCCTCGACGGCTACACCATTGCTACTGGTATCTTGAACAGCAATCTCAATGGAGACAATATCGTTTCCATCCCATTAGAAATTGACGACGAAATCGATCTGATTTATATCCAACATGAAAAGACCAACCTTTCAAAAATGGGCGAACGCTTCATCAACTACTTGCTAGAGGAGGTGCAATTCAATGACTGAAGAACGTATCAAGAGTTGGGTCAACATCTGCGTGAAAAATGGAGAAGAGATTCTTCTTCTAAACCGTCAACATGACAACTTTCCAGGCTGGATTCAACCCGGCGGCAAAGTCGAGTTTGCAGAAACAATCTTTTCAGCAGCACTCAGAGAACTGAAAGAGGAAACTGGTCTGACTGCACTTGATTTAGAGCTCAAAGGCATTTCTGGCTTCATCAATCCTGCCATCCCTGAACGCTATGTTTACTACGATTTTCTCTGTACAGCCTTTGAAGGGCAGCTATTGAGCGAGTCAGCCGAAGGGCAGCCAAAATGGTGGAATATTCATCAACTAGAGGACCTGCCTATGCAAGACGATATCCGAGAGCGACTTCCACTTTACTGGCGACAAGGCTCCTTTGAGCATATTCATTACTGGGACCAGGAACATCACTGCATCGGACGAACAGAGACCAAATTATTTGGACGAGATTGAGAGCGGGCGACCAATTTACGATTGGTTGTCTTTTCTTTTTATTAAGCAGGTTGAAACATATAAATATAGCCTTATCTTCGTTTTTGGATGTGAAAATAGAATTTTCTTTTTAACTATGAAAGTTTTTCATTCCTATGCAAGAAAACGCTTTCTTTTTCATTGAGAAAATGATATAATTTGATTATTAAAGAAATAAGGAGTGATTATTTTGGCACAAAATAAGTTATTAGCAATGATTTTGGCCGGCGGACGCGGAACGCGTTTGGAAGGCTTGACACAAAAAGTCGCTAAACCTGCGGTAGCCTTCGGTGGCAAATATCGTATTATCGACTTTCCTCTCAGCAACTGTGCAAACTCTGGTATTGACATTGTCGGTGTCCTGACCCAGTACGAATCAGTCCTTCTCAACTCCTACGTAGCCCAATCGCAACGTTGGGGACTGGATGTACAGGGTTCCGGTGTGTTTGTCCTCCCTCCTCGTGAAAAAATCGAAGGATTTGGTCTCTACCAAGGAACCGCAGACGCCATCACTCAAAATATTGACTTCATTGACCTCCATGAGCCAGAATATGTCCTTATTTTATCCGGCGACCATATCTATAAGATGAACTATGATAAGCTTCTTGACTCCCATATTGAAAATGGTGCAGATGCTACAATTGCAGTTATTGAGGTCCCAATTAAAGAAGCTTCTCGCTTCGGTATCATGAATACGGATGAAAATTACCGTATCGAAGAATTTGAAGAAAAACCTGCTGAACCAAAGAGCAATCTGGCTTCGATGGGGATTTACATCTTCACTTGGAAAACCTTGAAAAAATACCTCTTAGAAGATGAGAAATTGGACACTTCTTCTCACGACTTCGGTCATGACCTTATTCCCAAATACCTAGAAGATGGGCGTAAACTCTATGCTTATCCATTCCGTGGCTATTGGAAAGATGTGGGTACGGTCAATAGTCTCTGGGAATCCAATATGGACTTGATTGATCACAACGATGATCTCAATCTCTTTGACCCAACCTGGAAAGTTTACTCAGAAGATACAGGTTCTCCTGCTCAAGTCATCGGCTCACATGCAACTGTTAAGAGTGCCTACATTGACAAGGGAACCATTATCGATGGCTATGTGGAACATTCCGTTATCTCAACAGATGTCCAGATTAGGGAAGGTGCTGTTGTAAAAAATTCTGTGATTTTACCAAATGCCCAAATCGGGGAAAATGTTGAACTAGATTACGTTATCGTTGCGGAAGGAATAAAAATTGCTGATGGTACTTCACTTGCTGGAACACCTGATGCTATCCTTCTCATTGATAAAAATGTAAGCAAGGTAAAGGAGGAAATGGATGCTTAGAAATACTCTCGGAATTGTCAATATCGAAGGGACAAATGTTCATTTCGGTGATGTGATGGGGCACCGCGGTGTGCAGGCCTTCGGCTTCTTAGGACGTTATCGCCTCATTGACTTTGTCTTGTCCAATATGTCCAACTCTAGTATCAGCGAATTTCAGGTCTATATGCCTGCTAAGATGCGCTCGACAATCCAACACGTTGGTACAGGAAAGCACTACAATATCAATAGTAAACGTGGAAAACTGCGCCTCCTCAATAGCGTAACGGACCCCAACTCTATCTATCAACATGATGTCAAAGCCTTTTCAGACAATGTGCACTATATTGAAAAATCTGATAAGGAATACGTCCTCATCGCGCCATCCTACTTTATCTACAGCCAAGATTACTCTAAAATCATGGAAGAACATGTAGAAACTGGGGCTGACATCACGGTCCTCTATAAGAACGTTACCAATGCGAAAGAGGCCTTTATCGGTTGCCAGACCTTGAAATTTGACGATGACAAGCGCATTGTGGAATTTGATGAAAATCATGGTAAGTACAAAAATCGTGCCATTTCACTAGAAGCCTACTTCATGAAACGCAGTCTCTTCCTAGAATTGATTGAACGAGCCAACAAGGTTTCTGCCCTCTACTGGCTCAAGGATATCATCCGCGATGTGGTAGATCAATACAAGATTATGGGCTATGCACACCGCGACTATGTAGCCTGTATCAATACCGTTGAGGCTTACTTTAATACCCAGCTGGAATTGATTGACCGCAACACGCGCCGTCTTCTCTTCAAGCAAAACTGGCCGATTCATACGCAGACCAGCGACAGCTCACCATGCCTTTATGGTCCATTAGCTGAAGTAGCTGGTAGTTTGATTTCTAACGGTGCCTTTATCAATGGAGAAGTTGAAAATTCTGTTATTGACCGAGATGTTGTCATTGAAGAAGGTGTTTCGATTAAGAATTCAATTATCTTGAACGGAGTCACCATCAAGTCTGGCGCAACCATTGAAAATGCCATTATCGATAAAGCGACGACTATTACCCACCCTATTGATATTAAGGGGACTCCAGAAGTTCCTGCCTACATTAAGGCCCATCATTTGATTTAAGAGAAAGGTTGTAACATGTCAAAAAAATCGATTCTCTTTGTAGCTTCTGAGGGGCTCCCTTTTATCAAAACAGGTGGCTTGGCGGATGTTATCGGTTCCCTTCCTAAAGAATTGGTCAAGCAAGGCATGGATGTCCGTGTCGTTCTGCCACTCTATCTGAAAATTGCGGAAAAGAACCACGCTGACTTTACTTATGTTTCCAGCTTTGATGTACGAGCTGGTGATATTCAATCTATGGCCAATGTCTATCAACAAGTCGTAGACGGAGTTACCTTCTACTTTATCGAACACCGCGACTTCTTCGAGCGTGAAAATCTCTACGGTTACGATGACGATGCCATGCGCTTTGGTTTCTTCCAACATGCTACTTGTCGTTTGCTAGAAGCTCTCAACTACTTCCCAGACATTATCCATAGCCATGACTGGCACACTGCTGCACTGCCATTTCTTTGTCGGACTTTTTATAGTTACCGTGAGGAATTTGGTCGGATCAAGCATGTCTTTACCATTCATAACTTGGCCTTCCAAGGGATTTTTAATAAACAAGCTCTCTGGTCAGCTCTGGGTATGGATTACGGTTACTACCTAGATGGAACAGCCCGCTTCTATGATGACTGCATCAGCTTTATGAAATTGGGAATTCTTTATGCTGACAAGGTAACAACCGTTTCGGATACCTATGCGCAAGAGATTTTAACAGAGGAATTCGGGGAAAATATGCAACATGTTCTCGCCCTCCGTCAACATGACCTTTGTGGCATTGTGAATGGAATCGACTACGAAGTTTGGAATCCGCTGACAGATACTGCACTGGTTAAAAATTTTGATATAGCCCATATGGCTGATAAAAAAGCCAATAAACTGGCTCTCCAAGCACAGCTTGGTCTCCCTCAAGATGAAAAGGTGCTCCTAGTTGGTATCGTGTCTCGATTGACCTATCAAAAAGGCTTCTATCTCTTGACGGAAATGCTAGGGCACATGCTACAAGCTCGAGTACAATTCGTGATTTTGGGAAATGGTGAAAAAGATATTGAAAATGCCTTTAATCATTTCAAGGAAGCCTATCCTCATAAATTTGCCTTCTATTGTGGCTACAATGAGCCGCTAGCTCATCAAATTTACGCTGCTAGTGACCTCTTCCTCATGCCGTCCATCTTTGAACCATGTGGTATTAGCCAGCTCATTTCCATGCACTATGGTACCCTGCCACTAGTACGCGAAACAGGTGGACTCCGTGATACCGTCAGTCCTTACAACCAAGTAACCTTAGAAGGGACTGGCTTTAGTTTCGCTGGTAAAAGCGCACAAAGCATGAAATACGTCTACGATTTGGCCCTTGAAACCTACTATAGCCGACCAGATGACTGGGCAAAACTGGTAGAACAAGCCATGACAAAAGACGTCAGCTGGCCTGCTTCTGCTGAGAAATACATCTGGCTATACAGAGAACTTACACAATAATCTTTTAGCAGGACGGATTCCCCCCGTCCTCGCTTTGTGAACAATGAAAGGAGGAAAAATGACGAACTTTAGCGACTTAGACCTTTATTATCTCAAAACAGGTGAACACACTAGCCTCTATGAAAAAATGGGTGCTCACTTGGTAAAACAAGGCAATGAAATTATCGGAACCCAGTTTCGTGTCTATGCTCCAAATGCTACGACTGTTTACCTCGTTGGGGACTTTAATAACTGGCAAAAATCTCATCCACTGGAAGAAGAAATTGATGGTGTTTACCACATTTATATTGACGGATTAACCTCCCAGGAAAATTATAAATACCTCATCATCACTCCCGACGGTCAAGAACTATATAAGGCAGATCCTTATGCTTTCTTTAGTCAAGTCCGTCCCGATACTGCTTCAAGGACCTACGATTCATGCTATACATTTGAAGACAAGGACTGGATCTTCCAGCGGACCAACTATGACTTCAAAAATAAGCCATTCTCCGTTTATGAAGTTCATCTGGGCTCTTGGAAACAGAAAATTGTCAATGAAACGGGCAATGGTGCTTCTGCTGAGAACTTCTATTCCTACAAGGAAATTGCGCCACTATTGATTGACTATGTCAAAGAGCAAGGCTACACACATATCGAGCTTCTGCCAATTACAGAACATCCTTTAGATGCTTCTTGGGGCTATCAAGTAACAGGCTATTTTAGTCCAACTAGTCGCTATGGTCAACCAGATGAATTGAAATACCTTGTAGACCAATGTCATCTAGCTGGAATTGGAGTTATCTTGGACTGGGTACCTCTACACTTTTGTAAAGATGCCCATGGCTTATATCACTTTGACGGCTCTTGGCTCTACGAATACCAAGAAGAGCATGATCGGGAAAATCACCAATGGGGAACTGCTAATTTTGACTTAGCAAAAGGAGTAACTCGCTCCTTCCTCTTGTCCAATATCAAGTATTGGCTCAAAGAATTTCACTTTGATGGCATTCGTGTTGATGCCCTTTCTTACCTGCTCTACTGGCGAGGTGAGACCGAAGAAGACAAAATCAATCATCCAGCCATTGACTTTATCAAACGTGTAACCGCTCTTGTCCACCAAGAGTTCAAAGGTGTGGTCATGATTGCCGAGGATTCCTCTAGTTATCCTATGGTCACTCACCCATTGGACAAAGAGGGACTTGGATTTGACATGAAATGGGATTTGGGTTGGATGAACGACACACTCAAATACATGAGTCGACCTTCCATTTACCGTAAGCATCATGCTAGTGAGATCACCTTTGGCATGTATTACAACCAAAATGAACAGTTCTTGCTTCCACTTTCTCATGATGAAGTCGTACACGGTAAGCATACAATTGTCGAGAAAATGGACGGTAGCTACCAGGATAAATTCCACCTAGCACGCGCCTATTATGCCTACTATTTTGCTCATCCAGGTAAAAAGCTGCTCTTCATGGGAAATGAATGGGGACACCTGCGTGAATGGCATGAATACACGCAAATGGATTGGTTCTTACTGGACAATCCTGTCCACCAATCCTTCCATCAAATGATGACCCACTTGTCTCGTTTCTACCGAAATCATAGTGCCCTTTGGCAGTATGACTACCAGGCACACGAAAAAGGTTTCAAGTGGGCTGCCATCTCAGAAGACACAAACTGCTTCGCCTTTTCACGTTTCAGTGACGAGGAAGAAATTCTAGTGGTATCCAATTTCAACGACCAAGATCTGTTTGATGTTCACTTGGATTTACCAGCTGAGAAGACCTATCAATTAGTCTTCTCAACAGCAATTCTTCCAACGGAAACCTTCGAGATTCAAACGGATGAGACAGGTGCTCGCATCACGATTCCAAGATTAACAACCTTCTATCTCAAAGAAGTCAAATAACAAGTAAAAAGAGGTTTGGATTTTCTCCAACCTCTTTTGTGATAACTGATCCGCCATACAAACCAAACATATAATATGTGTCCTGTTGTTTAACTTATTCTACTGCTTTGTATTTTGCGACTTCTGATAAGTAATTTGCAAATTCATTGCCGTCCACTACTTCTTTGATAGATTTGTTCAAGACTTTTTGCAAGTCTTCTTGACCTTTTGGCATAATAACAACCTTAGCATCTGCATCAGACGCTTCTAGCTTGATAGACGCCAATACCAAATCATCATTTTGCGATGCATATCCTTCAGCAACGGCAGAATCCATGAGAACAGCATCTACTTGACCCGATTTCAATTCATTGACTTCCTCACCCATAGCTGTCAATGAGACGATATTGGCATCCGACACACTCTTTTGCGCAAATGCTTCTTGAGTACTACCTTTTTGAACAGCAAGTGACTTACCTTTCAAATCTGATAGTTTTTTGTACTTATCTGCGTCAGATTTTTTCACTAAAAATACATCTGAAACAGAGTAATAAGCATCTGTAAAGTCAAAGCTTTGAGCACGTTCTTTAGAGTAGCTAAAGCCTGCAATGGCAATATCTGCTTTTCCATTTTGTACACTTGTCAAGACGTTATCGAAGCTCATGGCTGAAACTTCTAATTTTACACCTAAATCTTTGGCTAATTTTTCTGCCAAGAGAATATCTGCACCAACTACCTTGTTTTCACCATCAACCAAGGCTTGAAATTCGAATGGTGCATAATCTGGGCTGGTAGCAACAACCAATGTTCCTTTTTCTTTAATTTTATCAACTGTTGAAACAGATTTATCTGTTGAGGCACCCGATGAACATGCTGCCAAACTCAAACCAGCTACCAAGGCTGTTGCTGCTACTAATAATTTCTTGAATTTCATATTAATTCCCTCTTTTCTTTTGCCTACTGTCTCCAGTATCTCGTTTTGAAAGTGAATTTCTGACAGATTTCACTATTTTTTCAAAGCATGTGACTATTTTAATTCATTTTTATACACTTGTCAACATAATTTTGAATTTTTATTCAGTTTTTTAAATTTTATAACAGCAAAAAAGCAAGTCACAACGAACCTGCTAATTTTTAGCAAAAATTACGAAAAATGATCTTCCTCTCCAAAAACTCAAAGAATATAAGTCGAGAGTCATAATAAACTACATATAGACGATCTTATTCAATATTGAACAGGTTACACTAAACTAGACAGATTTTATAAAGTGTTCTACACTAAAATCAAAAGGAGATATTATGTCTAGAAAAGTACGTCGCCAATTCTCAGATGAATTTAAACAACAAATCGTTGACCTTCACAAGGCAGGTATGAAACGAAGTGATCTTATCAAAGAATATGAGTTAACCCTTTCAACCTTCGATAAGTGGGGTCGCCAGGAAAAAACAACTGGTTCGTTTAAAAGCATTGACAATCTTACGGAGGAACAGCGTGAGCTGATAGAACTCAGAAAACGAAATAAAGAGCTCGAAATGCAATTAGACATTCTAAAGCAAGCGGCAGTGATTATGGCACGAAAAGG
>NZ_JBINIY010000049.1:0-471 GCF_043656315.1 Streptococcus hepaticus | reverse complement strand
GACATTCTTTTTATATTCAGCCAATTCAGATTGGTTACACCAGACATAGTGTCCTGGTGTAACTTCTACCATTTCTGGTTTATCAACTAAGTAATCATGTTGACTGGCGTCGTAGACAATTAATTCTTTCTGACGTTCCAAGATAGGATCCGGAATTGGGACAGCAGATAGAAGGGAACGGGTGTAGGGATGGATGGGGTTGTTAAACAGTTCTTCAGTTTCTGCGACCTCTACGATAACTCCCTTATGGATAACGGCGATACGGTCGGAGATAAAGCGTACAACTGACAAGTCATGGGCAATGAACAAGTAGGTCAAGCCAAGTTCTTTTTGGAATTTTTTCAATAGATTCAAGACTTGGGCACGGACCGATACATCCAAGGCTGATATGGGTTCATCCGCGATTACAAACTCCGGTTCCATGACCAAGGCGCGAGCAATACCTATACGCTGACGCTGACCACCAGAGAA
>NZ_JBINIY010000048.1:0-494 GCF_043656315.1 Streptococcus hepaticus | reverse complement strand
AAACTTACGCTGATGAAGAGTGATGAGGTTATCTAGGGATTGGAAGAAAGCGCCAATTTTTTGTTGTTCGTCTAATTTAGGTGAACTGAATTTTAGTGTAGAGAAGTCTGAAAAACTGATACTACGACCATCTCGGATACCATAAGTTACTGTTTCTAGTTTTTTAATAAAGTCTCGACTTGTTAAAATGTATTTCCAAAACAATGGGCTCTCAGAACCCTTAAAATCAATAACTGTATATGCTGGCGATGTAATTCCTTCAATGTCTGACCAAGCAAAACCTCCTTGGAAAGAACGTAAATGTATAACAAATTGTCCAGGCTTCACACGCTTATAGCCAACTGTTTTGGTTTTATCATACTTAATATCTATTCCTATGTCATTACGTTTAATCATTCCTAATTCTTGAGAAGCAGATAACACAGGAAGGTTATCATAGCCTTTATCTGAAACTGTTACAAATATTTTTTGCGCCTTCCGCTGTTCCCAAGCGT
>NZ_JBINIY010000047.1:0-498 GCF_043656315.1 Streptococcus hepaticus | reverse complement strand
TACCATTTTGAACATAAGGAATTAGTGTGTCTTCTCCTGTATTTGTTGGAGTTGGTGGCACATAACCCTTGTTTGGATCTTCTGGATCTACTGGTGTCAACGGTGTGTTATCCTTAGGATCTACTGGTGTGTAGCCTGGAACGTTTGGAATCACCGTATCTGGAGTTGGTGTTACTGGTACATCTGGATTGTTTGGATCAAATGGATATGGAATTACTGGACGTTCGTTTTCTGGAACACCTGGAATTTCTGGAATCCAGTTCGCAACTTTCTTATACACATAAGTGATTTCAGTAGTCTTGCCACCTTCAACTGTACCGTTTTCTGTACCAATTGTCTTAGACGGAATCAAGACATAACGTGAACCATCTTCTGTAACGATTTCTGTTGGTTTGTTATCAGTTGTATCGTATGATTTACCTGCAGGAACGTTGGTTTCGTCTTGAACTGGTGCTTTGATAACTGTTCCATCTTCTGTGACGTAGTTAACCACAACGT
>NZ_JBINIY010000046.1:0-636 GCF_043656315.1 Streptococcus hepaticus | reverse complement strand
AGAGGGAGTGAATAAGACTAAACTAACCTTGTTTGGTATTCATTCAGGTCGTGTGAGTGAAAATCAACAAGTCTTGGCAGGAGATATTATTGGTCAGACCAAAGACGGAACGGGTCTAAAAGTTACCTATCAAAAGGTTAATGATGACACGGATAAGTTGGTCTATGTCAATCCAGCATTCTACTTTCCAAAAGTGATTCAGGTTCAAACCACCATTCTTCCAACTATCGGTCAGTTTGGCGGCGATGAGTTTGAGAGAGCCAAGGCAATTTATGACTATCTTAAAAGCAAAGGTGCGACCAATCAAGCTATCGCAGCTATTTTAGGAAATTGGTCGGTAGAATCCTCCATTAATCCAAAACGAGCTGAAGGCGACTATTTATCTCCACCTGTTGGTGCGACAGACAGTTCGTGGGATGATGAGGGCTGGCTCTCACTTAATGGTCCAACTATATACAATGGACGTTACCCAAATATTCTCAAACGTGGTTTAGGCTTAGGCCAATGGACAGATACCGCGGATGGGTCACGCAGACATACTTTATTGTTGGAATATGCCAAAGGAAAACATCAAAAGTGGTATGACTTAGGCTTACAACTGGATTTCATGTTGTATGGGGATAGTCCTTATTACAT
>NZ_JBINIY010000045.1:0-636 GCF_043656315.1 Streptococcus hepaticus | reverse complement strand
TAAGGGAGTGAATAAGACTAAACTAACCTTGATTGGCATTCATTCAGGCCGAGTGAGTGAACATCAACATGTCTTGGCAGGAGATATTATTGGTCAGACCAAAGACGGAACGGGTCTAAAAGTCACCTATCAAAAGGTTGATGATGACACGGATAAGTTGGTCTATGTCAATCCAGCTTTCTACTTTCCAAAAGTGATTCAGGTTCAGACCACCATTCTTCCAACTATCGGTCAGTTTGGCGGTGATGAGTTCGAGAGAGCCAAGGCAATTTATGACTATCTCAAAAGTAATGGAGCAAGCAATCAAGCCATCGCAGCCATTCTAGGAAATTGGTCGGTAGAATCCTCCATTAATCCAAAACGAGCTGAAGGCGACTATTTATCTCCACCAGTTGGTGCGACAGTTAGTTCTTGGGATGATGAGGGCTGGCTCTCACTTAATGGTCCAACTATATACAATGGACGTTACTCAAATATTCTCAAACGTGGTTTAGGCTTAGGCCAATGGACAGATACCGCGGATGGGTCATGCAGACATACTTTATTGTTGGAATATGCCAAAGGAAAACATCAAAAGTGGTATGACTTAGGGTTACAACTGGATTTCATGTTGCATGGGGATAGTCCTTATTACAC
>NZ_JBINIY010000044.1:0-663 GCF_043656315.1 Streptococcus hepaticus | reverse complement strand
GCCCAACTGTCAACTCCTTTCCTGATTTTTTTTCATCTTTTCCCAACTTTTTTACTATCAGCCTCGGAAGTCCGATAGATACCCTCTCAAGTCACGTTCCAGTGCTTTGCGACCTTTGAACCGTTCTCCGCCTAATAGTTTCTGATACACTTCTTCTCCTGTTGGACCTAAACTTGACTTGAAACGATGTAATTGTTCTCTAAGGGCGATGAATTCATCATTGATAAGACCTTTGCCTTGAAGCCGATGACTAATCTCACTGACTTCTTCATATGGCATACGGTCGAAGCGACGTTTTTGACTTTCTTGTTTCCTTAATTGATCTTTTAGACGGTTACCGAACTTGACCTTGAAGTAGACCAATAGGTGCGACTGTTGGCTGGGCTCTTTTAAGTGAGGTTGCGCTTCTAGGAGCTCATACAAACTGAGCATCCCCTCCTGGTCCCAGTCTTCTTTGTCCCATAGTCGGATGACATACTGCTTCCTATACTTGTATACAATCCCTTTTACCAATGAATATAGACCTGTAAATTCTTCCATTACTATCCACTCCTCCTCTTCTATACGCTATAGACAGTATAGAATATATACTGTCTTCTGAACAGGTCATACATGTCATCTCAAAAATCATTAAAAAAACACCCGTGAAAACGGGTGGGGTTA
>NZ_JBINIY010000043.1:0-722 GCF_043656315.1 Streptococcus hepaticus | reverse complement strand
AAATAGAAGGTCCCGTAGTGTAGCGGTTATCACGTCGCCCTGTCACGGCGAAGATCGCGGGTTCGATTCCCGTCGGGACCGTAGACTCGTTAGCTCAGTTGGTAGAGCAATTGACTTTTAATCAATGGGTCGCTGGTTCGAGCCCAGCACGGGTCATATATGCGGGTTTGGCGGAATTGGCAGACGCACCAGATTTAGGATCTGGCGCTTTCGGGCGTGGGGGTTCAAGTCCCTTAACCCGCATAGGAAAAAATAAGCCGGCTTAGCTCAGTTGGTAGAGCATCTGATTTGTAATCAGAGGGTCGCGTGTTCAAGTCATGTAGCCGGCATCCAATTGCGAACGTAGTTCAGTGGTAGAACACCACCTTGCCAAGGTGGGGGTCGCGGGTTCGAATCCCGTCGTTCGCTTGAGTCGCCGGGGTGGCGGAACTGGCAGACGCACAGGACTTAAAATCCTGCGATGGCAACATCGTACCGGTTCGATTCCGGTCCTCGGCATAGAACCTGAATAGTATTTATATAATGAGCACCCTTAGCTCAACTGGATAGAGTACCTGACTACGAATCAGGCGGTTAGAGGTTCGACTCCTCTAGGGTGCATAACTCGCTTAGTGTTTACATTAAGGGAGATTTATTTTTAATGATATCGGGAAGTAGCTCAGCTTGGTAGAGTACTTGGTTTGGGACCAAGGGGTCGCAGGTTCGAATCCTGTCTTCCCGAT
>NZ_JBINIY010000042.1:0-738 GCF_043656315.1 Streptococcus hepaticus | reverse complement strand
AAATCAAAACCACCAGTGTGAACTGGTGGTTTGCTCTGCGGCTGTAAGCCGCTCTTACCGGCCAGGGCCAAAGGCCCACTGAAATAGCTTCCTCGCGCACCACTTTCCCGAGCAGATGCTAAAGCACCTCGTCTATTTCTTCCTATTAGGTTCGCCTGTAAACGGATCAAATGTTTCAAACAAGGTTAGCTGATCCGCTACCCTGTCTTCCTGCAATTGATTCTGAATATACTCGACAATCACCTTTTGGTTTCGACCTACTGTATCAACATAGTAACCTCTACACCAAAATTTTCTGTTACCATACTTGTATTTTAAGTTAGCATGTTTGTCAAAAATCATAAGACTACTTTTGCCTTTCAAATATCCCATAAAACTAGATATACTGAGTTTCGGTGGAATACTTACTAACATGTGAATATGATCTGAACAGGCATTGGCTTCATGAATTGTCACTCCCTTGCGTTCACACAAATCTCGAATTATCTTCCCGATACTAGCCTTGTATTTGCCGTATATGATTTGGCGACGATATTTTGGGGCGAAAACGATATGATATTTACAATTCCAACGTGTATGTGATAAACTTTCATTATCCTCTCTCATGAGGGACCTCCTGTATGATGTGATGGGGTGGCGGGGAAACCACTTTTATCTTATCATTTGGGGAGGTTTTTTTGATACCACGCTATAAGCTATCCGGAACCACTAGCATAGCTAGTGGTTTTCTGAAGCCAA
>NZ_JBINIY010000041.1:0-792 GCF_043656315.1 Streptococcus hepaticus | reverse complement strand
AAATCTACTCAGTAGCCAAAAGGAAGCAGAAGAGAAGTTCCTAAAAGAAATTACCTATGTGTCTCCTAGACTGTTGAAGGTAAAGGAAATCAAGAACTATCGACTTCCTCAAGCTCAAGAGCGTTTGCGGACCGCAAGAAAACATTTGTCAGAAGTGAAACTAAGTGAGAAGCAAAAGGCAGTTAATCCCAAGTTTACTTTCCAAAAAGAAAATCCTTCCCTGAAGTCTCGCTTTCAGTTTCACCAAGAAAAATCATTTGATCGACTAGGTGCAGAAAAAGACGTAAGTTCTGCCAAGCGTGAGGTTAAACAACTCAAGAAAGTCCAAAAGTCTAAGAAAAGTTCTACCAAAGTCAAAGCTGGATTAGGCTTGGCTGCATCTGAATCCCTTGACCTGATAGCACAGGAGGATGATTTAGATGGTCTAAGAACCATGAAGGATACTAGTTTGAAAGCCAGACGCTATGGAAGGTTTACCTTTCAAGCAGGTAAGGTGGTAGAAAAAAGTGGACAGACAGGTGTGCGGTTTACCAAAACAAAATTTTCTCACGGAAAGGAACGATTCCAGAACGTCAAAAAGGGAAAAGGATTCACACGCCAGAAACCTCTTAAACCAAGAAGACGCTACAAAACCTTTTTAAAGCATGTCAGAAAACAAAGTGTCGCAGGTTTCAAAGGAATCGTCCAAGCCATTAAGGGAAGTATGACTTTCTTTTCTGTCCTTGCGGGAAATCCTTTGACTTGGATTGTCTCAGGCATTCTCTTGATACTCCTTTTGATGATGAGCTTTTT
>NZ_JBINIY010000040.1:0-879 GCF_043656315.1 Streptococcus hepaticus | reverse complement strand
AATGAGGGACGGACGTTCGCCACAATCCTCTCCACGATGGATGAATTGGGGTATGATGTCGAATGGCAGGTGCTTAACAGTAAGGACTTCCAAGTCCCGCAAAACAGAGAGCGGGTCTTTATTATCGGACATTCTAGAAGATACCGTTCCAGATTCTTATTTCCTCTCAGAGGAGAAAACAGCCCAGCTCATCTTGAAAGGCTAGGAAATATCAATCCCTCTAAACGTGGTTTGAATGGTGAAGTCTATCTGACGAATGGACTTGCTCCTACACTAACAAGAGGTAAAGGAGAGGGAGCAAAAATCGCCATTCCAGTCTTAACACCAGATAGACTAGAAAAACGCCAACATGGTCGTCGATTTAAGGACAATCAAGACCCTATGTTTACTTTGACCAGTCAAGACAAACACGGGGTTGTTGTCGCAGGAAATCTGCCGATTAGCTTTGACCAGACCGGTAGAGTATTTGACATTTCTGGTTTGTCACCGACCTTGACCACCATGCAGGGTGGAGATAAGGTGCCAAAAATTTTGCTGAGGGAGGAGCTGCCATTTCTGAAAATCAAGGAAGCCACAAAAACAGGTTACGCAAAGGCAACTCTTGGAGATTCTGTCAATCTGGCTTATCCAGACTCAACCAAACGTAGGGGACGAGTGGGAAAGGGAATATCCAATACCTTGACAACTTCAGACAATATGGGAGTGGTGGTTGCTGCTCTGGAATATCGACAGGATAAGTGGTATGAAGTCACAGGCATTGTCTTAGAGGGGAAACTTTATCGCCTGAGAATAAGACGACTGACACCAAGAGAGTGTTTCAGACTTCAAGGTTTTCCTGACTGGGCTTTTGAAAGAGCAGAGGGTGTTTCTAGTAAGAGC
>NZ_JBINIY010000004.1:0-159546 GCF_043656315.1 Streptococcus hepaticus | reverse complement strand
GGGCACTGCTTGGTATGGAGAGTATGAAGAGGTATTTGAATAATAATAAAAAAACAAGTTTAGAAAATATGTAGACTTGTTTCAGAACGTAGACAAACTCTATTTTTAGAAGGTGTAAATTATTTAATTACCATGATTTAACTAACTCTTGAAACGTTTATTTTATCGTATTTCAGGAGTTTTTCTTTTTTCTAAGAGCAAAAACAGCTTGAAGAAAAAGTCCATTTAGGACAATTTTTCTTACTGATAAATTGAAATTTTTCTATAAATTAAGGTTGCCAGACTAGTAACCAATAGGAAGGCCGGTAGATTTGTAAATCCAAAAACTTCACAGCCGATGAGAATCGGTGCTAGCCATGTATTGGTGGCGGCAGCAAAAACGGAAGCGTAGCCTAATGCAGCTGTTAGTTCGAGCGGTAAGCCTAGTAGATTTGCTAAGACAATACCACTGCTGGCTCCAATGGCAAAAAGTGGAGTCACTTCACCACCTTGGAAACCAATGGATAAGGTTGCTACTGTCAGTACTATTTTCAAAAGCCAATCGTAATTGTAGATCACTTGTCCTGTTAGACTGGCTTCAATCAGATTGGTTCCTAGCCCAGAGTAGCGCCCTTGGTGAGCAATAAAGAAAATGATAGATAGGATGAGACTACCAAAGATGATTCTCTGGTAGGGATTCGCAATACCTACTTTGCTTTTCTTAAGTAACAGGGCGAAGCTATTACCGATTAAACCATAAGTTAAACCAGCCACTAGTAGACCCAACCATTCTTTTCCTGTTAGGATTTGTGGACCGATGTGGTGAGTGAATTTTTCTAGTCCTAAGAGATGAGAAGTGGTACTAGCGCTAAAGGCGGCAATGAAAATAGATAGGACTTGTTGCCAAGAGGGAGTTCTTTTGTGGAGGACTTTTAAAGCAAAAAAGCTAGCAGCAAGTGGTGTCTGGAAAAGGCCAGCAAAGCCAGCAGCAATACCAGTTGTCAGAAATAAAGTCTTGTCTTCAAGCGTTAGCCACTTTTTTCCAAAGTTATGGGAAATGGTGGCCCCAATTTGAATGGCGACGCCTTCACGTCCTGCAGAACCACCAAATAAATGGGTTATCCAAGTAGAGACCATAACGAGCGGAATCAATCTTTTAGGAATATCCTCTGCCTGTCCCTTTCCTACTTGTAAGACCAATCCCATCCCTTTTTGCAGCTCTTTTCCAAAGTAGTGATAGGCCCAGATGATAGTAGCACCGGCAAGAGCAAGAAAAGGGATTAGATAGTGAAAGTAGTGGGAACGAATTTCACCGATAGCCAGTAAGGTACGACCGAAGAGGGTATTCACTGCGCCGACGGAGATCCCAATCAGTAGGCTAATGAGTCCGATTTTAAGAGTGAGTCTAATTGTCTTCATGGCGGTTGAGTTTCTGACTTTGATAACGACGTGATTGCGCCATGATGTCTGCAAAGGTAGCTTGAATCGTCGAAGTGTAGTCGCTATTTTGTACACGGTTAGCTACTTTTTGTAGAACCATTTCTTCCCGCTTACTATCTAGAACAGTTTTGCCGTTTTCTTTTTTATAGGCTACGACCTGGGTAACTAAGTCCATCCGTTTTTCTAATAGGGCGACCAGCTCTTGGTCAAGGGCATCAATTTCTTCTCGAATCAGATTTAAATCCATAAATTCCTCCATTTTTGGATAAGTATAGCAAAAAAGAGAGGTTTTTTCTACCCCTCTTATTGCTACCAACTTGCTTTTTTGACACCCGGAAGCTGTCCTTTATGAGCTAATTCGCGGAAGGTAATCCGACTAACACCGAATTTACGCATATAGGCATGTGGACGACCATCAGTCATATCACGGTTTTTGAGACGATTTGGATTAGAATCTCTTGGCAATTTACGGAGTGCTTCGTAATCCCCTTTTTCCTTTAATTCACGGCGAAGATCAGCATATTGTGCAATGAGTTTTAGTTGTTTTTGATGGCGGGCAATTTTTGATTTTTTAGCCATAAATTTCTCCTTTGATTATAATTAACCAGTTAAGTATAATCTTTTTCAAAAATTTTTGCAAGAAAAAAGTTGAGATTTCTCTCAACTTTAGGCTTAACCAAGTTTTGCAACCAAGTCTTCGGCGAATTTTTCCAAATTTGCGATGTCTTCATCTTCAGCTGCCAAGTCGACTTTGACATTTTCGGCACCTTTAGTGGCACCACGAGAGGCCAACATGATATCGAAATCATCAACTGATTTACAGAAGTCATCGTAGAAGGTATCACCCGAACCACAGACACCGTAGATTTTGCCAGCTAAGTCTAAATCTGCTAAGTCTGTATAGAAGTCAACGATTTCGTCTGGCAATTCCCCATCTCCTCCATAAGAGTAGGTGTAGGTTGCAACTACGATAATATCGGCATCAAGAATTTCTTCGGTTTCCACAGTTGTACATTCGTCATTGTGTACTTCCAATCCCAGTTCTTCCAGTTTACTTGCGACGATGTCCGCAATCTCCTCTGTATTGCCGGTCATACTCGCATAGACAATTTTTGCCAGTGCCATAATTTCCTCCAAATGTAGATAGTAGAGCCATTATATCATATTCTAAACATTTTCAAAAGCCTATTTTTTATGCTACACTAATAGGAAGTAGAAAAAGGAGAGACTATGTCAGTTCAAGAGCACATTTTAGAAAAAATAAAAGCCTACCAAACCATTATCATTCATCGCCATCAACGTCCAGATCCAGATGCGATTGGTAGCCAGCTGGGGTTGAAGGGGCTAATTCAAAAGAATTTTCCTGGAAAAAGGGTCTTGGCAACTGGTTTTCAAGAGCCAACCCTGACATGGATTGGAACTATGGATGAGGTAGCCGATCACGATTTTGACGGTGCCTTGGTCATCGTTGTGGATACGGCAAATACCGCTCGTATTGACGATGAGCGCTATGCTAGTGGAGAATTTTTGATTAAAATCGACCACCATCCAAATGATGATGTCTATGGAGATGTACTCTGGGTTGATACCAAGTCTAGCTCTGCTTGTGAGTTGATTAGCCGTTTTGCCATGGAGCAAGGATTGGCTGTAGATGAAGAAATTGCTGCGTGCTTATATGTAGGAATCGTAGGAGACACAGGGCGCTTCCTCTATCCTGCTACAACTACCAAAACCTTTGAAGTTGCTGCTTTCTTACGTCAATTTGACATTGATTTTTCGGGGATTTCTCGGAAAATGGAGGAAATGGATGTTAAGATTGCTAAGTTGACGGGCTTTGTCTACGATCATATGGAAGTAGATGAAAATGGTGCGGCTCGTGTCGTCTTGACGCGTCAAATCATGGCAGAATACAACGTGACAGATGCAGAAACAGCTGCTATTGTGAGTGCGCCAGGGCGCATTGCAGATGTAAAAGCTTGGGCAATCTTTGTAGAACAAGAAAATGGTTCTTATCGTGTCCGTCTCCGTAGCAAAGTTGTGGTCATCAACGAAATTGCCAAGCATCATGAAGGAGGAGGACATCCTCTTGCCAGCGGAGCAAATTCCTACTCATTAGAAGAAAATGAGCAAATTTTCCAAGAAATCAAGGAGGCGGTTCGGTATGCAAGAGGCTAGTCGTCGTATTTACCTCATGGGAACCTTTATTGATACTAAGATTTGGCATGAGGATCCAGAACCCGTCCTCGATCAAGTGGAGGAATTACTCTATCTTTACAAAGACCGCTTTTCAGCAAATGACCTGACCTCTGAACTCATGGAAGTTAACCTTAATGCGGGTGTCCAGCCAGTTCCGGTTGCTCCAGACTTGTATGAAGTGATTGAAATGGGCAAGGAACATAGTTGTGCAGCTGGTAGTCGCCTCAATATTACCATTGGTCCCCTTGTTCAGGCATGGAGAATAGGATTTGACGATGCCAAGGTGCCTGATGAGGCGACAATCAAGGACAAGTTGCGTATTATCAACCCAGAGGACATCGTTTTAGAGCCAGAATATCGTCAAGTTTACTTAAAAAAAGAAGGAATGGCCATTGATTTGGGCGCTCTTGCCAAGGGCTACATTGCGGACAAAATCGTCGAGCACCTCAAACGCGTCGGTGTGGAGAGAGGTCTCATCAATTTGGGAGGCAATGTCTTGACCTTTGGACGAGCAGAGCACAACCCTGATGGTATGTGGCGGATTGGTGTGCAGCATCCAAAATTGCCGCGCGGTAACAATATTGCTGTCTTGAAAATAGGCGAGGAATCGGTGGTGACTTCCGGCATCTACGAGCGAACATTTATCTATGAGGGGAAAACCTACCACCATATTTTTGACAGTCAGACAGGTTATCCGGTTGTGACAGATGTGGCTAGCTTGACCATTGTTTCTGAAAAATCAGTGGATGGAGAAATTTGGACTACGCGCTTGTTTGGTCGTCCTATCCGAGAAATTTATGATGAAGTCAATGCACAACAAGGCATAGAAGCTATTATTATCACGGTTAACGACGAAATAATCTCTACCGATGGAGTGGCGGATAAATTTTAGAAAGCCTTTACATTTTCAATGAAAAATAGTAATATGATATGTATACTCTGCGAATGTAGGAGGAAAGGATACTATTATGAAATTGATTGCTTTGGTTGGCACAAACTCTGCCAAATCTACGAATCGTACATTGCTACACTATATTCAACAGCACTTTTCTGATAAAGCGGATATTGAAGTGATTGAGATCAAGGATCTACCAATTTTCAATAAACCAGCCGATAAGAAAGTTCCAGAAGCTATTTTGGAAATCGCTGCGAAAATCAGCGCCGCAGATGGAGTGATTATCGGAACACCTGAATACGACCATTCTATCCCAGCGGTACTCATGAGTGCCTTGGCTTGGTTGTCTTACGGCATTTATCCACTCCTCAACAAGCCAGTAATGATTACGGGTGCCTCTTACGGAACTCTTGGTTCATCACGTGCACAATTGCAATTGCGTCAAATTTTGAATGCACCTGAGATCAAGGCGACTGTTTTACCAGATGAATTTTTACTTTCTCATGCCTTGCAGGCATTTAACGGCCAAGGTGAGTTGGTTGATTTAGATACCATTAGCAAGTTGGAAGCTATTTTTGACGATTTCCGTCTCTTTGTGAAAATTACTGGAAAATTGTCAAATGCACAAGATCTTTTGCACAAAGAAGCTGAAAACTTTGACTGGGAAAGCTTGTAAGGAGGAAGAAAGACTATGAAATTTGTCGGAATTGTAGGCTCAAATGCCGAGGAATCATACAACCGTAAACTCTTGCAATTTATCGGTCGTAAATTCAAAACCAAATTTGAATTGGAATTGTTAGAAATTGACCAAGTTCCAATGTTTAATCAGGATGAAAATTGGGAAGAGTCTTTCCAACTCCGTCTCCTCTACAATAAAATTACCCGTGCAGACGGTGTGATTATTGCAACACCAGAACACAACCACACGATTACAGCAGCCTTGAAGAGCGTGCTTGAATGGCTTTCATTTGCCGTACATCCTTTCCAAGACAAACCAGTGATGATTGTCGGCGCTTCTTATTATGACCAAGGTACGTCACGTGCCCAAGTTCATTTGCGCAAGATTTTAGACGCGCCAGGTGTCAATGCCTATACCTTGCCAGGAAATGAATTTTTACTTGGAAAAGCGAAAGAAGCCTTTGATGACAATGGAAATATTATAAACGAGGGTACAGTGAAATTCCTTGAAACCTGCTTAGACAACTTTATCAAATATGTAAAAGTTGTCTCGAAATTACAAAAACCAAGACCAATTGAACAGGAAGACTTGCATTGCCAAGGTTCTATTGCTACCACAATTAAAGGGATTGACCCTGATGATCCGCAATGGTTGGATAAGGCCGCAGCTCAAGTAGGAGCAGTCGAAGGGGATGCTTATGTCAAATTGGACAACGGTCTCTTGACAGTCAACCAGCTCAATATGTTCTTGAAAGCTATGCCATTCGAATTGACATATGCCGACGACAACAACCAATTCCTCTACTATAATGACAAGCATCCAGACCCAGACACAATGCTTGGTAAACGTGTTCCTGAGCAAGTTGGAAACCGCATGGCGACCGTTCACGGTACCTTGCCACCAGCCCGCATGAAAAATGTGGAATGGGTGATTGGGACCCTTCGTAACGGTAACCAAGAATATGTACGGACAATCGTTCCAGGTACACCACCAGAAATCATCAACACTCACAATTACCAAGCTATGTACTATCCAGACGGTTCTTATGCTGGTATCAATGAAATCATCTTCAACTTCAAACCATGGTTGGATTGGTATCTTGAAACGACAGGTCAACGATTGGTTGGCGGAAATACACCAGCAGCTGGTCACGGTGGACACGGACATACAGATGCAGATTCAGGAGCATCTGGTGCCGATGCACCTGCTGAACACGCAGCAACTGATGCAGATACAGGCGCTTCAGCAACCTAAAAATAAATAAGCAAAAAGGCTTGAACTCTATCTCGTATTGTGGTATACTAGCAGAGTTATAATCTATGGCTCGAAAAAGAGTCCATGGCAGAAAGGAATTTTTAACATGAAAAAAGATATCCATCCAGAATATCGCCCTGTTGTCTTCTTAGACACAACTACTGGTTACCAGTTCCTTAGTGGTTCTACAAAACGCACTAACGAAACTGTTGAATTTGAAGGTGAAACTTACCCACTTATCCGTGTGGAAATTTCATCAGACTCACACCCATTCTACACTGGACGTCAAAAGTTCACTCAAGCAGATGGACGTGTGGATCGTTTCAACAAAAAATACGGTCTCAAATAAAAAAATGGTCCAGTGGACCATTTTTTCTTTGCGCCGAAAATGCGATTCGCAAACGACAACCCCAACGGGTTGTTTTTTCGTCGTTCTTTATACTGAAAACAAAGAAGTCAAATGATTGTCCTAGCGAGAATATCAAGAATAAGTGTCATTCTTCTTGATTCATAGTGAAAATGCTGAAAAAGGAGTGAAACAATCAGAAAAAGATTACATCAGTTTCACAGTCTTGGAGTTCAAATTTGGGTTTGATTTTGCTATAATGTAGACAAGGAATCTTGAAAGTACGAGGAAGTGATATGAATAGAACCAAGGGATCGGTTGTAGATCGAATTGATTACCCTTTGTTGGTACCAGTCTTTTTTTTATTAATGATTGGTGTATTAGCTATTTACATAGCGGTTAGTCAGGATTATCCTGCGAAAGTAGCAACCGTTGTGGGGCAACAAATTGTTTGGATGCTGATTGGTGTCTGTTTAGCAACCTTAGTGATGTTTTTTAATACCAAGTTTTTATGGAAGGTAACTCCCTTTTTATACATCTTGGGATTAGGCCTAATGGTTTTGCCGCTGTATTTCTACAGCCCAAGTTTGGTGGCTACGACTGGGGCACAGAACTGGGTAACCATTGGTGGAGTTACTCTTTTTCAGCCGTCAGAGTTCATGAAAATATCCTATATCGTTATGATGGCTAGGCTGACAGTCGGTTTTCATAAACGGCATCCTGAGCGGACAATTAAGGAAGATTTTCTCTTGATTGCTTATCTTTTACTCTGTACCTTGCCTGTTTTAGTCCTTCTTTACTTGCAAAGTGATTTGGGGACAGCGCTGGTTTTCATGGCTATCTTTGCCGGTATGGTATTGATTTCAGGAATTTCTTGGAAGATTTTATTGCCAATTGTAGGTCTTGTCTTGCTTGCAGGTCTTGCTTTTATCATCTTGTTTACGGCGCCTGGTGGAACTGCCCTTCTACACAACCTTGGAATGGACACTTATAAAATCAATCGGATTACAGCTTGGTTAGATCCCTTCAAAAATGCCCAATCAACGACCTATCAGCAGGCTCAGAGTTTGATTGCGATTGGGAGTGGCGGACTGTCAGGAATTGGCTTTAATAAGACAAATCTCTTGATTCCTGTACGTGAGAGTGACATGATTTTTACCGTTATCGGTGAAGATTTTGGTTTTATCGGGGGCGCAACGGTTATCGTTCTCTATTTGCTTCTTATTTATCGTATGTTGCGTATTACTCTGGAGTCAAATAATCGCTTCTACACTTACATTTCGACAGGCTATATTATGATGTTGCTTTTCCATGTTTTTGAAAATATCGGAGCTGCAACTGGTTTACTACCCTTGACGGGTATTCCTCTTCCCTTTATTTCACAAGGGGGGTCGTCTATTATTTCCAATCTTTTAGGAGTTGGGTTGATTATGTCGATGTCCTATCAGCACAATCTTTTGGATGACCGTCGCCGTAATAAATCGCGTGCTTATCAAAAAATTACCATAAAACGTGTTGAAAAATAAGGAGGAAATTATGGCAAAAGTAGCAGTAATCCTAGCACCAGGCTTTGAAGAAATTGAAGCCTTGACACCAGTTGATGTCCTTCGTCGGGCAACGATTGATTGCCAAATGATTGGTCTAGTTGATCGATCCGTTACGGGTTCTCATGGCATTACCGTAGAAGCAGATAAGGTTTTTACAGGAGATTTATCTGAATATGACATGATTGTCTTGCCGGGAGGAATGCCCGGTTCAACAAATCTTCGTGACCATGATGTCTTGATTTCACAGTTGCAAGCTGCAGTTGCTGCAGAGAAGTTTGTTGCTGCCATTTGTGCGGCACCGATCGTTTTAGACAGAGCAGGCTTGTTGGAAAATAGAAGCTATACCTGTTTCCCAGGTCAAGAAGAAACGATTCAGAGTGGCAAGCACCAGACAGATTTGGTAGTTGTCGATGGCCCTATTGTAACCAGTCGTGGAGCAGGGACTAGTTTGGCATTTGCTTATCAGTTGGTTGACTTACTTGGTGGAAATGGTCAAGAGCAAGCAGATCGTATGGTTTACACAGATTTATTTAAGTAATTGATAAAAAGAGCTTGGGATGAAAATCTCGAGTTCTTTTGCTTTTAGTTTAAAGCAGTGGTTGGGAGAAAGATTTGCCATTTGACTAGTTTAGCTTTTCCCGAAAAACCACTGCTGAGTAGGTTCTAATACATCGCTAAATCAAGATTAGGGTTGCGAACAAAGCTCGCTTCATTTACAACCTCAAAAGACTCATTGAATCTTGAAATTCAGTAGTGAGGGAAAATCAAATTTCTGCGAAATGATTGATTTTTATCTCACTCTCTTTTACTATGTCTAGCTGGGAATTTTTGATAAATTGTGATATAATAAAGGGTAATATCTATCGGCGTTTGTCGCCCAAAAAGGAAGAGTAATGACAGAAGAAATCAAAGATTTACAAGAAAAAGCACAGGAGTATGATGCCAGTCAGATTCAGGTCCTAGAAGGACTTGAAGCGGTTCGTTTGCGCCCAGGGATGTATATCGGCTCCACTTCAAAAGAGGGACTTCACCATCTCGTTTGGGAAATCGTGGACAATTCAATTGACGAGGCCTTGGCTGGTTTTGCGAGCCATATCGAGGTCTACATTGAACCAGATAACTCCATTACAGTTGTCGATGACGGACGTGGGATTCCTGTCGATATTCAAGAAAAAACAGGTCGTCCTGCAGTAGAGACCGTCTTTACCGTGCTTCACGCTGGTGGTAAATTCGGCGGTGGCGGGTACAAGGTATCCGGTGGTCTTCACGGTGTAGGATCTTCAGTTGTAAATGCCCTGTCTACACAGTTAGATGTTAAGGTCCATAAAAATGGTCAGATTCATTATCAAGAATACAAACGTGGGGTAGTTGTTGCTGATTTGACGGTTATTGGAGAAACAGACCGCACAGGAACAACTGTTCACTTTACACCAGACCCAGAAATCTTTACAGAAACAACTGAATTCGAATTTGCCAAACTCAATAAACGGATTCAAGAATTAGCCTTCTTGAACCGTGGTCTGCGATTGTCTATCACGGACAAACGTGAAGGCTTGGAGCAGAGTAAAGAGTACCATTACGAAGGCGGGATTGCTTCCTACGTCGAGTACCTCAATGAAAACAAGGACGTCATCTTTGAAACACCGATTTATACGGACGGTGAAATGGATGATATTACTGTTGAGGTTGCTATTCAGTATACGACTAGCTATCATGAAAATGTTGTCAGCTTTGCTAATAACATCCATACACATGAAGGTGGAACGCATGAGCAAGGTTTCCGTACAGCCTTGACCCGTGTTATCAATGACTACGCGAAGAAGAATAAAATCCTTAAGGAAAATGAAGATAATCTGACAGGTGAGGATGTTCGTGAAGGATTGACAGCAGTTATCTCTGTTAAACATCCAAATCCGCAATTTGAAGGACAGACGAAGACCAAGCTTGGGAACAGTGAAGTGGTGAAAATCACCAATCGTCTCTTCTCAGAAGCCTTTTCAGAATTTCTTTTAGAAAATCCGCAGGTAGCTCGTCGTATCGTAGAAAAAGGAATTTTAGCCAGCAAGGCGCGTATCGCAGCCAAACGTGCGCGTGAAGTGACCCGTAAAAAATCAGGTCTTGAAATCTCTAACCTACCAGGGAAATTAGCAGATTGTGCCTCAAATGATCCGACTCAAACAGAATTGTTTATCGTCGAAGGAGACTCAGCTGGTGGTTCTGCTAAATCAGGTCGTAACCGTGAATTCCAAGCCATTCTTCCGATTCGTGGTAAAATCCTCAACGTTGAAAAAGCTAGTATGGACAAGATTCTTGCCAATGAAGAAATCCGTAGTCTATTTACAGCTATGGGAACAGGATTTGGTGCAGAATTTGATGTAGACAAAGCTCGTTACCAAAAGCTAGTCATCATGACCGATGCGGATGTTGACGGTGCCCACATTCGCACTCTATTATTGACGCTCTTCTATCGTTATATGCGTCCAATCGTAGAAGCAGGATATGTCTACATTGCCCAACCACCTATTTATGGAGTAAAGGTTGGCTCAGAAATCAAGCAGTACATTCAACCAGGTGTTAACCAAGAGGAGGAATTGCAGGCAGCCTTAGATAAATATAGTGAAGGACGTTCAAAACCAACTATTCAGCGTTATAAAGGTTTGGGAGAAATGGATGATCACCAATTGTGGGAGACTACCATGAATCCAGAAAATCGCCTCATGGCACGTGTATCTGTAGACGATGCAGCTGAAGCAGATAAGATTTTTGATATGCTCATGGGAGATAAGGTAGAACCTCGCCGTGAATTTATCGAAGAAAATGCCGTCTATTCCACACTTGACGTTTAATATTCTTAAAAAATCAAGTGCATATGCTAGAAAAGTATGGTATAATAAAGCGATATTGTCTAGTAAATACTAATATCTAAGGAGATTTACATGTCTAGTGGAACAATCTTTTTAATCATTACGATTGTTGTTATATTACTTATTGTTTATGTAGCGGGACTTATTGTACGCAAGCACAATGATAACCGTCTGGTTGCTTTGGAAGAACGTAAAGAAGATTTGTTCAACCTACCTGTCAATGATGAAGTGGAAGCAGTGAAAAATCTGCATTTGATTGGTCAAAGTCAAGTTAGCTTCCGTGAATGGAATCAAAAATGGGTTGACCTTTCGCTTAATTCCTTTGCAGATATTGAGAATCACATTTTTGAAGCAGAAGGTTACAATAATTCTTTCCGTTTCATGAGTGCTAAAAATGCTATTGCTAGCATTGAGAGTCAGATTGACTTGGTGGAAGAAGATATTGCTTCGATCCGCAACGGTCTTCAAGATTTGAAAGAGCAAGAAGAGAAAAATTCAGGTCGTGTCAAACATGCTCTTGATCTCTTTGATAGCTTGCAAGAGTCTGTTCGTGAAAACACAGATGCTTATGGCGAAACGCTTCCTGAATTGGAAAAACAACTCAAGAATATTGAAGTTGAATTTTCAGAATTTGTGATGCTTAATTCATCAGGTGATCCGATTGAAGCTTCTGAAATCTTGGATAAGACGGAAGAACATATGATTGCCCTCAACCAAATCATGGATCGTATTCCTGACTTAATTGAAAAAGTGGAAACTTCTTTTCCTGATCAGTTGGATGACTTGGAAACAGGTTACCGTAAATTGATTGAGCAGAATTACCTCTTCACCGAAGGTGATATTGAAACTCAATTCCAAGATATCCGAGTTGCTATCCGCGAAAATACAGCTTTGATTGTGTCTTTTGATTTGGATGCAGCTGAAGTTGAAAATCAACAGATTCAAGAGCATATCAATCATCTCTATCAACTATTTACGAAAGAAATTGATTCACACCGTGCGACAAGCAAGTTGAGCAAGACACTTCCAAAATTTGTAGAACATGCCGTTCAAAACACTCAGACTTTGGCAGCAGAAGCAGAACGCTTGAACCACTCGTACCTCTTGGCTGAAAGCAAGCTGTCTCGTATTCAGCAGTTGTCAAATCGCATTGCTACGATTGAACAAGTAGTTGCTGAAAGTGTTGAAGAATTGGATGCTCCACAAGTTGCTTATTCTATCTTGGAAGAGCGCCTGGAACATGCCAATGTAACCTTGACAGAAATGGAAGAAGAGCAGTTGATTTTGGCAGAGTACTTGCAATCACAAGAAACTTCTGAAACAAATGCGCGTAACAAGGCTGCTACTTACATCAACCAATTGCATACCTTGAAACGTTACATGGAAAAACGCAATTTGCCAGGTATTCCTGAAGAGTTCCTCAACATTTTCTTCCGTACGAGTGATCATGTTGAAGCACTTCTAGCAGAGTTGGATTACAAACGTATCAATATTGAAGTTGTGAATCGCTTGCTTGAAAACGCAACCTTTGACATTCATAACTTGGAAGATACTGCTTATCTGATTGTTCAAAATGCCACCTTGACAGAGCAATTGCTCCAATATTCAAATCGCTATCGTTCATTTGACCCTGCAATTCAAAAAGCCTTCACTCGTGCCTTGGCTATCTTTGAAAAGGACTTTGATTATCAAGCTTCATTTGAAGAGATTTCATTTGCATTGGAGACGGTTGAACCAGGTGTGACAGAGCGTTTTGTCAATTCTTATGAAAAAACACGCGAAGCCATTCGTTATTAAAAACTGGATTTATCCAGTTTTTTGTATATTCTTGCATAGTCTGGAAATTTTGGTACAATTTAAGAAAAGAAAAAAATGAGGTTTTGTATGGAGAATATAAAAGGCTTATTAGTGATGGATGTTGATTCGACCTTAATCTTAGAAGAAGGAATTGATTTATTAGGGGAGGTCGCAGGTGTTGGTAGCCAGGTGGCTGATATTACCGAGCGTGCTATGAGGGGAGAACTGGATTTTCGTCAAGCCTTAGATGAACGAGTTTCTCTCTTGAAAGGCTTGCCTGAGACTGTTTTTCAAGAAATACTGAAGAAAATTCATTTTACACCAGGAGCAAAAGAATTAGTGGATGAATTGCATGCGCGTGGCTACAAGGTAGCAGTAGTCTCTGGTGGATTTCATGAAACAGTGGATGTATTAGCAGCAGAACTTGGCTTGGACTATGTGAAGGCCAATCATCTGGAGGTAGTTGATGGTCAGTTGACCGGTCGTGTCCTAGGGGATATCGTGACCAAGGATGTCAAGAAGGCTATGCTCGAAACGTGGGCAAAAGAAAATAATTTGGAACTGAGCCAAACCATAGCCATGGGAGACGGTGCTAATGATCTTCCTATGATACAGGCTGCTGGAATAGGGGTTGCCTTTTGTGCCAAACCCATTGTTCAAGCAGAGGCGCCATACAGTATCATTGAAAAAAATCTCTATAAATTAATAGAGATTTTAGACGAAAAATAGGAAATTAAAGGTTCATTTTTTAAGAGTAAGCAGAAAAGAGGCTGATTGTAGATTCAGCTTCTTTTAACTTGATAGGATAGAAATGATTTGTTGAGTAGTGTCTGCAATATAGGTCGCACCAGCCGTTTCTAATTCATCTCGGCTACCAAATCCGTAGAGAACTCCCATAGAGTTCAAGCGATTCTCTTTTGCACCTACAATATCATGCAGACGGTCACCAATCATAATGGTGGTCGAGTTTTCGAAATTATCCAATTGCGCTAAGGCATAGCGGATGACCTCCCCCTTTTTATTCCGACTTTCGTCCAAACTAGCACCGGCAATAAGTGTAAAATAATGGTCTAGCTGAAAATGCTTTAAAATCTCTTTAGCAAATATTTCAGGTTTTGAGGTAACCAAGATCAGATTTTTTCCATTCTTTTGTAATTGTGAGAGCAGTTCTTCAATACCTAGATAGACTTGATTTTCAAAGAGTCCTTTTTTGGAAAAATATTCTCGGTAATATTGGATGGCCAGCTGGGCTTCTTTTTCAGTTATCTGGCATACTTTTTGGAAGGATTCTAGGAGTGGTGGTCCGATAAAAGGTAGCAGAGTTTGGCGAGGAGGAAGGGGATAACCTAATTTATCGAGAGCATAGAGGACAGACTTCACGATTCCTTCACTAGAGTCCGTCAGAGTTCCGTCTAAGTCAAATAAGATAGTTTGGTACATGGCTGCTCCTATTTTGAAAATAGTTTTTTCCATAAGGGAACTTTTTCAGGGGACTGGCTAGCACTCGCTTCAGCGATGAATTTGTTTGCCAGGTCAATATTTTCAAGATTTACAGCATGGTCTGTGTGCAAGAGCAATGCAAAAGGAGAGTCTGCAATTTTCTCATCAATGATACTGACAGTCAGCCCCTTTTCTTGGGCAATTTTTATATAGCTAATCTGTAGACGATCTGTCAACTTGGGAGAGAGTTTCAGTGTTAAAGGTGAATAGTCCGCCAAGTAGTGGTCACAAATGGTCGTGAATTGTTTTTGAAAATTTGTTTCTGTAGCATCAGCAAACTCCACAACTAAAACAACCCTCTCACGGAAGGTTCCCATATAGTAACGTTGCTCATCTGGATTGATACGATTTTCACCGCTTGATTTTTGTAAAATAAGATTATTTAAGTCAGTCATAAGTTGATTATAACATAATTGAAAAAGCCTGAAAAGGCAAACGTTTACATGCTAGAAATAAGGCTTTTCAACGATTTTTCCTTGAAAAAAAGGCGCTTTTACAGTATGATAGTAATGTAACAAATTAAAACTCAAAGGAGAGTAATATAATGTCAATTATTACTGATGTTTACGCTCGCGAAGTCCTTGACTCACGCGGTAACCCAACACTTGAAGTAGAAGTTTATACTGAATCAGGTGCTTTCGGACGTGGTATGGTTCCTTCAGGAGCTTCTACTGGTGAACACGAAGCAGTTGAACTTCGCGATGGTGATAAATCTCGTTACCTTGGTCTTGGTACACAAAAAGCTGTTGATAACGTAAACAACGTAATTGCTGATGCAATCATCGGTTACGACGTACGTGATCAACAAGCAATCGATCGTGCTATGATCGCACTTGACGGTACTCCTAACAAAGGTAAACTTGGTGCCAACGCTATCCTTGGTGTGTCTATCGCCGTTGCTCGCGCTGCAGCTGACTACCTTGAAGTGCCACTTTACAACTACCTTGGCGGATTCAACGCTAAAGTATTGCCAACTCCAATGATGAACATCATCAACGGTGGTTCTCACTCAGATGCTCCAATCGCTTTCCAAGAATTCATGATCGTACCAGTTGGTGCTCCAACATTCAAAGAAGGTCTTCGTTGGGGTGCTGAAGTATTCCATGCTTTGAAGAAAATCCTTAAAGCTCGTGGTTTGGTAACAGCTGTTGGTGACGAAGGTGGTTTCGCTCCTAAGTTTGAAGGAACTGAAGACGGCGTTGAAACAATCATCGAAGCAATCGAAGCAGCAGGTTATGTTGCTGGCGAAAATGGCATCATGATCGGTTTTGACTGTGCATCATCAGAATTCTACGACAAAGAAAAAGGTCTTTACGACTACACTAAATTCGAAGGTGAAGGTGCTGCTGTTCGTACATCTGCAGAACAAATCGACTACCTTGAAGAATTGGTTAACAAATACCCAATCATCACTATCGAAGATGGTATGGATGAAAACGACTGGGACGGTTGGAAAGCTCTTACTGAACGTCTTGGTGGACGTGTTCAATTGGTTGGTGACGACTTCTTCGTTACAAACACTGACTATCTTGCACGTGGTATCAAAGAAAATGCTGCTAACTCAATCCTTATCAAAGTAAACCAAATCGGTACTTTGACTGAAACTTTTGAAGCTATCGAAATGGCTAAAGAAGCTGGTTACACTGCAGTTGTATCGCACCGTTCAGGTGAAACTGAAGATTCAACAATCGCTGACATCGCAGTTGCAACTAACGCTGGCCAAATCAAGACAGGTTCATTGTCACGTACAGACCGTATTGCTAAATACAACCAATTGCTTCGTATCGAAGATCAACTTGGTGAAGTTGCTCAATACAAAGGTCTTCAATCATTCTACAACCTTAAAAAATAATCTCTTTACGAGGTTAAGGTCTGTAAAGCCTTGATATTAAGCGCTTTGGGGCATCATCCCAAGGTGCTTTTTTAGAATTTACTACCCTTTGTACTACCCCTAGTGAAAATTAGGTATAGTAAGAGGGTAACCCAAGATGGGGCAACCCTTATAAATTATTGATTGCTGTTTCATAATTTGAGACAGCTTTTTTTGCGTTTTCTTGGTTAGTGTGCCAATAAACATTTTCTGTCATCATCAAATTAGAGTGCCCTAGTCTGTATTGTACATCTTTAGGGCTAGCTTGAGCATAGAGCATCATTGTTGTATGTGTGTGACGGAAACCATGGAATGAAACATTAGTCACGCCAGCAGCCTTAAAATGCTTATTTAGGCGTTGTCTTAAATTACAAGCATAGGCATATTTTTCTGTAAATACAGAGAATACAACCGTTTCAGACCGCCCTAGTTGCCATGATTGTACTTGTTGGCGGTTTTTATATTGCTTGAGCATAAGTAACGTTGCATTGTCTATTGGTATATCACGATAACCAGCGCTTGATTTAGGCGAGTTTATCTCTTGAAATCTGTTGAGTGTTTTGGTGATGCTGATAATACCATTGTCTAGGTCAATATCAGACCATTCAAGAGCTAGAGCCTCACCGATACGGCAACCAGTAGCTAACAAAGTCTTGTATAGGACAATATCAAATAGGTTTTCATAGTTTGATTGGTCTAAGGTATCGAGATAATCAAGAAATTGTTTCAATTCTTTGTTGTCTAAGTATTTGATACCAGCTTTTTCTTTTTGCTGCTTACGTGGAACAATAACATCATTAGCTGGGTTATATGTTATCACTTGGAGAGAAACACCGTATTTCAAAATACGCTTATTCATGTTATGGAGCAAGGAGTAGTTAGCAAACGCTCCTTTTTGCCCGGTATTAGCTTTGTCAGCCCATTTGTTTACTTGCTGTTGGATAATAGGAGTAGTGAGTTTAGATAGCTTGTAATCGCCAAATACAGGCAATAGATGCACTCTAACCAATCCCTCCATGGATTGGCGAGTATTTGGCTTAACTGTATTCTTGTAACTATCCCACCAAACTTTTACAAGCTCCTTATACGTTGTAATTGTTGGCTTGTCTTTAACTGTATAGCCGTTAGCAGCAAAAGCATTGATAGTATCACGCGCTTTTATTCTAACGCCCTTTTGGGTGGTGGCTGTAACAGTTGTACGGGCTTTCTTGCCCGTTAGTTGGTCAACGCCTAGATAAACACTAGCATAGTAAACTTTTTGACCGTTCTTTTTGATTTTATCTTTGATTTTCATGTATTTGTACCTTTCTTTCCATCAGCAGGCAAGGCGCGTGGTTTTGTTAGGTATTTATACATGTTATTACAATAGAATGATTATTATTTTTTAAATTCGGTAATCATTTTAAAAATAATTTCTTTATCTGATGAATCTAACAAAGAAAGAAAGACTAGCAGATCACTTTTAAGATATTCTTTTTTATCTAATAAAAAAGTTAGATATTTATAAAATTCAAAGTCTGTCTCTTTGTCGCTTAGTCCCTCATATACTTTTTGACCATACCGAGCTTTTATTTTTTCTCGGCTACTTCGTACCAGTATAGCCATATCTTTGACTTGCTGAACTTGGGGATAAATATCACTATCTTGTTCAATATTCTCAGCCATATCAATTAGTTTTTGAGTCTCTTTATAAAAACCTTTTTCATCACTAGGAAATTCAAAAGCAATAGTTTCCTCATGATAACCTAGAAGATATGGGACAGTTACACCGAAGAAATCAGCTAGTATTTGAGCAGGCGCAGACTTTATCGGTGTTCTATTTGCCTCCCAGTTTTGGACAGTCCGTAGAGTAACAGTAAAATCAGACTTATCATTTAGCATTTCTGTCAGAGCTTTTTGAGATAAGCCTCTTTCTTTTCGCAATTTTTGCAATCTATTCATTAGGTAAAACCACCTTTCCAAAATGATTATAACATATTTTTTTATTTTTGACGAAAAAAATTTCGCAAACCCCTTTACAACGAAAATAATTTCAGTTATAATCAAAATATAAACGAAAATAATTTCGTTAGAAAGGAGAGTGAAAAGATGCTTATTACAGAAGAAATTGCTGTAAAAGTCCGAAAAAAACGAGCTGTTGAGCGTTTAGGTAAAGTGGCATTAGCTAAAAAGTTAGGAGTCACACCACCAACTCTAGGAAAAGTTGAGAATGGTAACTATGATGCTCCTAAACGCATCTATGAAAGCGTGATGACTTGGCTAGTAGAAGAAATTTAAGCCAAGCAAAAAGCCATGTACAGGCGACCAAACCAACGTACACGGCTAAGGAAAAATAACAAAACTCAAGCAAAGGCAAGGCGCGTGGTTTTGTTAGGTATTTAACAAGGGCGAGAAAATCAATCCCTTGTCAATTATAACTACTTTAATTTTACCAAAAACAAAGGAGAAAATCAAAATGGCATTAAGCACACGAAACATTAAGCAACAAGGCAACCAAATCGCCGAGTTACTCCCACGTATTGAAATTATCCAACAGCTAGGCAATGCTTTATTACTTGCTGATAATGCTGGAGCAGATAGCGCAGTTTTACACCATCAAATGCAACAAGCATTTAGCGTTATTTTTGAAATGACTGAACAGCTATATCGAGATATAGACTTAATTGCATGTAAATTGATAAATTGTGATGATGACAATGAATTGGAGGTTATTAGACAACATGAACGATAAAATTTTAAGTAACTATGAATTGCTATGTACAGAGCTGGAAAATGTTATCAGTACTTTAGAGATGGCTATTACTGATATTGACCAAGACAAAGCAACAGCTCTTGTAGCAGTAGCAACCAATGGGCTAAAGCATCTTGTTTCAGAACACACAGAATTATCAGATAAATTTTTCAAGGAGGGTAACAATGAATGAATTAAACCTAACACCAACACAAAGTATTATCTTGATTATCGTATGTTTGGTTATTCTCGTCCTATTATGGCATTACGAGAGCTATATAGAGCTTGATTTAGCCCCACAAATTGATGAAGTAGAGGAAAACACCACAGACCACGTAAAAGAGCGTTATGGGGCTTATATTTGGCTATCGAATAAGCATTACAATTAGGAGGGGAGCATGGCGACATTTTCAGTTGAATTTGAACAGGGTTTATTAGATAGAGTTGATAAGCTAGCACAGCAAAAGCTAGAACTAGAGAAGAAGTTACAAAAGAAAACCGGTCTAATTACAGCTAAGGAACTTAAGGATGAGCTGGGTATTTCCGGAACAACATTAAAAAATTGGATGGATATTGGACTTGTATCGTATCAATCCCCTTTTGAAAGTAGCAAGAAACTTTATTTTAAGGTTTCTGATGTGATTAACTTTCTCACAATACGCTAGGAGGTCTATTTTGAAAGTGTTTATTATTGATGGTGATGCGTGGAGGGGTAAGGCGCATTATTCACCTAGTTTAGATATTGTGTTTATCAGCGATAAAGTGGATAAGCACGCGCGTGATGAATTGATTGAGTGTGTAACAAAATCAAGCAGTAGAACGATATGGAGGTAAAAATAGATGGTTAAAGAACATTACACCGTAACCCATACAATGGTAGACGGTACAAAAAGAGATAGCATTGAGGGCTATGTTATACCAGATGATAACCCAGTATATGAACTCTTTAGAAAAGTGAATGAGCGTAGATTGGAGGAGATGTGTAAACGTGGCAGATAATAAAACCTATTATTACATGAAAATTAACAAAGATTTTTTTGATGATGACACAGTAAAGTATCTTGAGGAACAAGAGCATGGGAAAGACTTTATTATCTTGTACTTAAAATTATGTTTAAAGTCATTAGAAGATGAGGGGCTATTGATAAGGTATGTTGGAACAAAGTTGATACCTTATGACACAGTGGCTATTGCCAAAATGACCGACACAGATATTGGAATAGTTGAAATGGCTATGAAAATTTTTGAAGAAATTGAGCTTATTGAGAAAAAAGAAACAGGCGAACTTTTCATGTCTCAAATTCAAGAGATGATAGGTACAGACACTTATGAGGCGAGAAAAAAACGTAAGCAGAGGGCGAAAGATAAAGCACAAGGGGACATTGTCCCCAAAGTGTCCCCGAATAGTCCCCAAGATGTCCCCGAATATAAGAGTAAGAGTATAGAGTTATATATAGAGAAAGAGGTAGAAGTAGATAAAGAACAAAATCAATCACCTACTCCCCCTACCCTTAATCAAGACTTTGTAAATCTCTATAAATCTTTTGAGCAAGAAACGGGTAAACCTTTATCACCCATTCAGCAACAAGAATTGCAGTACATGCTAGAGGATTTTAGCGCTGATGTTATTCATGAGGCATTGAGAGAGGCAGTAGGTCAAGGTAAGGCTAATTTTGCTTATATTCAAGCTATTCTCAAGCGATGGAAACAGGATAACCTATTGACGGTAGAGCTTATTAGAAATAATAAGGCAGCGCGTGAGGCTAAGAAACAGCAAAATAATTCAAAACCAGAACCACAAACCCGTGAAGAATGGTTGGCGAACTGGTCAGAAGAAAATCCATTTTAGAAAAAGGAGTTACATATGCTAACACAAGCTGAATTTATCGCAAACACAATGACACTAGAGGAGACTTGCCCCATTCATGATATCCCGTTAATACAGTTGGATAGAGTTGTTAAAATTGCAGGGGAGGATAAACCGCGTAAGCCATCTCCGTTTTGTTCTGAATGCGTCAAGGAGCAGAAAGACAAGCAAGAGCGGGAAGAGATAGAAAAGCACTTGAACGCTAGTATCTATCAGAAAACCTATAACGTGCTTATGCGTGACAGTACCATCCCAGAAGACTTAAAAGCGGCATCCTTTGATAATTTCATTGTTGAAACACCAGAGGAAAAACAGCTGTTAGATTTTGTAAAAGAACAAACTCAAAAATATCTTGAGGGCATGAATGGAAATACTTTACTAACAGGCGCCACAGGGGTTGGAAAAACTCATCTAGCTGTTTCTCTTGCAAAAGAGTTGAACGAGGCGTATAAAGCCAAAGGAGAGCCTAAGAGTATATTATTTATTAACCTTACCGAGATACTAAGAGAAATCCGAGAGAGTTTTAAGTTTACTAGCAAAGAGGGTTATTATTCACGGATGCTGAAAGAGGCTGATTATCTGATTTTAGATGATTTAGGGGTTAAACTTGGTAACTCATCGGGTCAATCTAAGTCAGCATGGGAGGAAGAGTTTATTTTTGATGTGCTTAGTCATCGAAACAATACTATTATCACCACTAACCTAAGTAATGATGATATAGCAAACCTTTATAGCGAACGTGTTGCAAGTCGTGTGCGTACAGGCTTAGATGGTAACTATTTCAAAGTATTTAGTATCAAAGATAAGCGATACTCAATCAATCGGCTAAAGAGTAATGCGTGATAATAAACTGACTTACAAACCTAAACAAAAATAGACACTTTTCATGGGGTGAGAAATCGCCCTTTGAGAAGTAATTGCCATGCTTTCCACGACCAAATAAACCAAGCGTGGCAAACTTACCAATTTGAAAAATCAACTATAGGGTACACAAAAAGGGTAGTATTTTAGTATACGAACCCTAAAAACCTAGTGAAATCAATAGGCTAGGGGTATTCAGATTATAATAAAATGAAATAAAGGAGCGAAAACATGGATTTTAAAGATATTCAACCAATGGAATCAGTAGCCGAGTTATTAAACCAAGGCTGGATAATTTTAGAAAAAGATGGTATAATTAAAAAAGTTGACAAGGTAAGTCATGGTAGCGTTGAAATCCATTTCAGGGATGGAGTGCCATATAAAAAGACTGAGCATGTTAACGGTTTAATTTAATAAATAATGCTAGAGGAAGAACCCAATGCAAATTTCAAGGCGTATAGCTTTGTTATTGTGTTGGGTTCTTTTATTTTGTCATAAGGAGGATTTTAAAATGACAACGTCAAATGTATTACCTAAAATTCAATCTATCGTATCTCAAGTAAATACTAAACGTGATGTGGTGGATGAGTACAAACAAAAACTTGATGCAGCTAAGGCAGAATTAGAACAAGCCAAAACTAACAGGGAAAAGAATTTCTCGTTTGAAACTGACAATAAGGTGTCAGAGTTAGAAAGTTATATCATGCGTGTTGAAAGTCGATACAGTGCCTTAGAACACGAACTTGATACGGAGTTACCTGGTAAGTTACGTGAAGTTGAAGAGTTATACCATGCGTATTTGATTGAGCAATGGGGACAAAATGAAGAAGTTAAGGAGTTGACAGAGCAAACGCTAAATAGCTTTAAAAAAACAGTTTCCTTGCTTAGTCAATATACCAAGAAACCATCAGAGTTTAATAAACAAGTGCTATCACAGATTGTCAATGAAGATTTTAGAAAGGCATTCAGTGGGCAAATGACTTTTATTGGTGCTGATAATCACTCTTTAGCTACGGAGCTACCGCTAGACTATGAGACATATCAAAAGTTATATGCCGCAGGGCGTAGCCTAGGGGTTAATCTTGGATGATTTATAAGAAGTATCATACAGCGCTGGTATTTACGCTGGTTTTGCAACATCTGCTAAAAGATACTAAGTTAGAGGAAAAAGCGTTTAATTTATATGCTGATATTTTGGAACAAGAGAAAGTACCAAAACATCAGATTAAATCAGCTATTCTATACTCAAAAAGAATTATCAGAGCCTTTGAAAAGGGGCAAATTTCACAGCCATCACCCTTTACGAGTTGGCAGAAAGTTAGGCAAGTCATTAAAAAGGGTATAGCTAAAATGGTTGGTTATTTTAGTTCGTAGGGGGTTACTATCCCCCTTTACATGTTAGGAGGTAATAGATGGCAGGAAATGAAAATGTTAGCCTTACAACTAAACAAGTGAAGTTTATAGATGCCATGCTTACTGAACCAACGATAGAAAAAGCATGCGAAAAAGCAGGGATAGCTAGGGCAACAGGGCATAAGTATCTGAATATTGCAGCTGTTAGAAAGACATTGAGGATAAAGCAAGATGAGATGATGGATAAAACAACTCAAATGCTATACCTAGCATCGTCTAATGCTGTTTCTGTACTCAATGATATTATGATGGATAGTAAGGTCAATCCGTTTATCAGAACTCAAGCCGCAAAGGCTATACTTGAACAATCATATAAGACCCATGAAATTTTTGGAGTTGTAAGGCAGATTGAAGAATTGAGGCTAGAAATTGAGGAAATATCTAAAGGAAATTAAAGAGTTACGAGAACTCAAGGAGTTATTAAGTAATAGAAATATGCCAGAGTTTATTATTGTTGAGGGAAACAATGACCTAGGAGAATTTTTCCAAATTGATGGCGAGCTATTTAGTGATAATGAACTTTTAGAAAACCTTAAAAAATGGTATGAGTGGGAAGTGCCGGTTATTATTGATGATGATGCTAACCGTATGTTAAGTGAGGATGAAACAGAAATACTATACTTTCCAACTCATGAGGATAAGATGGACTATATTAGGGTGGAAAAAGGTTTAGAGCCTTTGTATCATACACCGAACAAGCCCTATGTAACTATTTCTAAAAGTGAATGGTTAGAATTGTTAGATTGATGATTTGGGAGGTAGAAATGACTAAGAAGAAAATAGAGCGTATTTCTGTAATACATCGAGAGAAGATTTTATGGCTCAAGTGGTATTTCATGCGAGATAAGGAACAACCTAAGTATAGTGTCCTTGAGCGTAAAATGTTTGATGCTGATAAAAATCAAGATATGCTAGCCTATAAAAAATACGCAACTATCAAGCAGATAACCGATATTAGGGTGCAGACTAGCCCAGAGGATATGCTAGAAACAATCAAAGAAGTTTATGTGTATAATCATATCAATATCATAGGGGCAGCACAGCGGATTCTATACTTATCACAGAGCGTTGCTTACACCAAGCTCAATAAATGGTTTGAAACTTATTCTGATTTATATTTTAGCATTGTGCCTTTACCTAATATGGGGGTATATCATGAGATGGTGAGCATCTAATTTTTATAAAGGAGTAAAGCAATATGGAAGAAAAAATACGAGGAACAACATTAGATGTTGTGATAGATGGTAGGGAATTCAGTTTAGATTATTCTTTTGATAATGTTTCAAAAATATGGGAGATGATGGCTGACAAAAGCGTGTCACCGTTTATATTGCCTCATCTTGCTATGTGTATGTTAGCTCATACTGATTACTTCAAAGACTACCCACTAGATGATGTTATAGATTTACTATATAAATATTGGGTTGATGATGAAAAAGGGATGATTTTAAAAGGTTTTAATACTGTATCTGGTTTTACTATGTATCAGTTTGAACACAAAATAAAGAGAGGAGGTGAGTAGCAATGGCTGATGGTAAAGTTACCATTGCAGTTGATTTAGATGGTAAAAAAGCCCAAGGAGATATAAATAGCCTTAAAGCCTCTTTAAGTGGTCTAGGCTCAACTTTCAAATCCGTACTAGGTGCAAACTTAGTTAGCGGTGCATTGATGAGTGGTGTTAATGCTCTTGCCGGTGGTGTGAAAGGAGCATTTTCATCCGCAATAAGCGAGGGGGCAAAGCTCCAGCAATCAATTGGAGGTATCGAGACTCTTTTCAAAGGTTCTGCTGACAAGATAAAACAATATGCTAGCGAGTCATTTAGGACAGCTGGCATATCAGCTAATGAGTACATGGAGAATGTAACATCATTCTCTGCATCTCTTATCCAGTCGCTAGGTGGAGATACGGAGGCAGCTGCTGAACTTGCAAACACAGCGCTAAAAGACATGTCGGATAACGCAAATAAAATGGGGTCCGACATGGGCATGATCACGCAAACTTATCAAAGTTTAGCGCGTGGGAACTATCAGATGCTAGACAACCTAAAACTTGGTTACGGTGGTACTAAAGCAGAGCTTAACAGGCTCATAAAAGATGCGGCAAGCTACACAGATATCCAAGAAGAACTCAATATGACTGTTGAGGAGGGCAATCTATCATTTGCAAATATTGTTAAAGCTATTTCTATCGTACAGAAAAAACTTGATATCACTGGCACAACTGCGAAAGAGGCATCAGAGACATTTTCGGGGTCATTCTCATCTATGAGAGCAGCCTTTAAAGATTTCCTCGGAAACCTCACAACAGGTGCAGACATCAAGAAACCTTTAGGAAATCTTGCTAAGACAGCCTCAACATTTGTATTTAAAAACGCTGTACCTATGATAGCTAACGCTTTTAAAGCGTTACCAAAAGCTATCTCAACATTTCTAGCATCTTCTAAGCCAGAGATTGAGGCTGGGTTGAAAAAGATGTTACCAGAGGCAACTGTAAACAGTATTATGAAAACCTTTGATAATATTGGTAAATTTTTCTCTGGTTTCAAAGATACAGGAGCAATTACAGCAGTATCTAGCGCTTTTAATGCTCTAAAAGATGCTGTAAGTCATGTATTTTCTGCATTTTCTGGGCATGAGGATACATTGACAAACCTTGGAAAATCTCTTGGGGAAATTGTCAAACATCTTGCGGATGTTGCTAAAAAAGGCGCTGATTTTATTTCCTCGCTACCACCAGAAACCATCAAACAAATTGCTGGTGCTGTCGCTGGTGCAGTTTTTGCATTTAAAGGGATAAAAACAGTAAAAGGCATTATCGATGATGTCACTACCTCATTCAAATTGCTGAAATTAGCTGTACTTGGTAATCCGTTTTTGAGTTTTATGGTGGTTATTGGAGCGTTAGCAGGTTATTTGTTAACAGCTTACAACACAAATGAGAAATTCAGAGCAAAAGTAGACGAAGTATTTAAGACTGTCAAAAAGTTCCTTGATGGATTAGATCCAGAGAGGGTCAAGAGTTGGGGTTTAACAATTGGTGCTGTTGCTGGTAGCTTTGCAGTGTTTAAAATGCTGAACGGTTGGAATCCATTCAAGATGTTTAGTAAAAACGGCAAAGGTGCTTTAGATGCTGTTGGTGATGCACTTGATAAAACAAGTGGAAAATCACAGAAAGCAAAAGGCATTATTACACAGGTATTTACTGGTCTTGGCAATCTTATCAAGTCGGCTGGACAAGGAATTGCAACAGCTGCTAAAGGTATCGGAACAGGTTTATCAACAGCCTTCAAAGGTCTTGGTACTGGTATCGCTACCGCCGCCAAAGGAATCGGAACAGCTGTATCAACAATGGCTCAAGGTTTTGGCAGGGCGGCAGCAATGGCAAATCCAGCTCAATGGCTTTCTATGGGTGCTGCAATGCTCATGGTTGGCGCAGGTGTTGCTTTGGTCGCTGGAGGTATCTATATCTTGGTACAAGCAGCAATACAATTGGCATCTGCTGGTAGTGGCGCTGCACTTGCTTTGGTAGGTCTAGGTGTAGGTATTGGTTTGTTAGCTGGCTTATTTGCCTTACTAGGTCCAGCGTTAACAGCTGGAGCGGTCGGTATTATTGCCTTTGGTGCAGCTGTTGCTTTGATTGGCGCTGGAGTCTATCTTGCGACAACAGGTATAGCAAATATGATAGATGCCTTTGCTAACGCAGAGGGGGCTATTACAGCTACAGGACAGGCTATAAGCACAGCCGTACAAGGATTTGGTACAGCCATCAAAACAACATTGGATGGTGTTGCGAATGTCTTTAGAAGTGTTGGTGATGCTATCAAGTCAGCCTTTGAGGGTATCGGTGGCGTTATTGAGAGTGTCGGAAATTCCATTAAATCTGTCTTAGATGGCATTGCTGGCGTTATTGACAGTATCGGAAACGCTGCACTCAATGCAGGTAAAGGATTTAACTTACTGGCAAATGGTGTTGTCAAAATCACCAATACTAATCTTGGCGATATGGCGGCATCGCTTGGCGCTGTTGCGGTAGGTGTCGGTAAGATTGCTGGTCATTCGGCAGGACTTGCACAAGCTGGTAGTGGTATGCAGTCGCTTGGAACTGGTATGACAACCTTATCAGCATCCGCAACCATGGCTGTTGCTGGATTGACCATATTCGTTACTAAAATTAGTACCTTATCAACAACGATAGGCACTCTACCAACCATGTTGACAACGGCAGCTACTGGCTTTGTCTTGATTGGGTCTAGTGCAAGCGGAGCAACAGCACGCATTGTGGCTATTGCATCGAGTACACAGGTTGTTATCTCTGCATTTAATGCTATGCGTGGACAAGTACAATCAGCAATGCAGACCATGCTTGTAACCATTACAAGTGTTGGCAACCAGATGACAGCAAGAGGTCGCCAAATTGGACAACAGACAGTTCAAAACATCGCTCAAGGCATCAGAGGAGGCACAGGACAATCAATAGGCGCTATGCAAGCTCTTATGACCGCTGTTCACTCAACTGGTATGGCTAGTGTAGGCTCTATGCGTTACATTGGTGCAATGATTGGACAAGGATTGGCACAAGGTATGTATTCGGCTTTGGGAGCTGTTACAGCCGCTGCTAATGCCTTGGTAGAGCAAGCTGAGAGAGCAGCTAGAGCGAAGGCAAAAATTCACTCGCCATCACGACTGTTTAGAGACAGCGTAGGGCGTTTCTTGCCGATGGGTGTCGCTGTCGGTATCGAGAGAGGAACTAAGTATGTTGATAAGGCTCTAGGTGGTATGTATGAACACATTAATGCCTTTAGCTATAAAGCGGAGGATATTATTGGTGCTGGTAAAGCAAAATTGTCTAAGACAGTACAAGTTAAGTCAGACCTTGACAACATTGTCAAAGCAACTGTAAATGTTAAGGATAGCGGGCAAAAATCAGCACTTGATGAATTGTTTAAAATTGGTAATAAATTAGATAGGCTAGTTGGTAAATCAACTGATATTGTACTTGAAACCGGAGCATTAGTTGGAGGTACGGTTGATGCTTATACTAAAGCACAGACCCATAAAGCTAGGGTTTATAATAGGATGCGTGGAATACTGTAAAAACTAGCCGATATATGGTATAATTTAATTACCGTCTGCTATGTAAGGAAATAGAGTTACTTATAATTTTCTATTTCCTTTTTTATTTTGAGGTGATATAATAAACTTAAGCACAAGGAGTAGTATATAGGGATTACGCCTTGATGGAGGAGATTCCGGTTCGAATCCGGGCTATTGTGCTAGCATCTAGGAAACTAGGTGTTTTTATTATTGTGAGAATTGACAAATATCTTAAAATGTGTTACAATGTAACACATAGAAGCGAGGAAAATACCATGAGTACAGTAACTATTAGATTAAATCAAGAAGAAGAAACATTTTTCAAAAGTTATGCTCAATTAACAGGGCAAAGTCTTTCAAGTCTTTTCAAGAAAGCACTAGAGCGTGATATTGAAGATGAGTATGATTTGAAAATCTATAAACAAGCCTATGCTGAATACAAAGCAGACCCAGAGACAATTAGCCATGCTGATTTTAAGAAAGAGCTAGGCTTGTAATATGTACAGTATAGAGTATTCTAAAAAGGCTCAAAAGCAGATTAAGAAACTAGATAAGCAGATACAGCGGTTGTTATTTGCTTGGATTGATAAGCACTTAGAGGGCACAGAGAACCCACGCGCCAATGGTAAAGGTTTAACAGGAAATCATGCTAGCGAGTGGCGTTATCGTATTGGTGATTATAGGCTTATTTGTGATATTCAAGATGATAAGATGGTTATTTTAGCGCTTGAATTTGGGCATAGGCGAGATATTTATTGATAAAAAATAGCACCCGTTAAGGTGCTGTTTTCTTGCCTGCTGAACTCATCAATTTAATACCTTTTTTACTACCCCTCTAATATATCGTACTTGTTTGTACTTTACATTTTAGAATAAAAAAGGTAAAAAGTAGGTTAATAATTTAGTGTATTTTATTGAATTATTTGATACTGCGATAACCTTAAAAAATAAGGTTTAGAAAAGAAAAGCTAGGAAATTTCCTAGCTTTTTTGCTTTTATGAAGATTTATCTGTTACACTAAAGTGAGTACTTTATAGAACAATTTTGAAAAAGGAAGATTTGAATGAAAAAATGGATATTTTTTGATGTGGGTTCAACTTTAGTTGATGAAAGGGAGACTTATCGACTTTTTAGTAAAAGGTGCGTCAAGACGCTCAGTAGTGCAGGTAGGGTGGTAACATTAGATGAATTTGAAGAAAAGTTGGTCGAGTATTCCCGAAAAAATCAAGATCCAATACGGGAGACTTGGTCTTATTTTACCATTGCAGGTGTTGAACGGCCACAGTGGGACCATAGCACGGATTGTTTATACCCGGATACTAAGGCTGTTTTAGAACAGTTGCAGCGCGACTATCGGCTGGGAGTCATCGCAAATCAGAAAGAGAATTTAGCGGAACGGTTGGAAAATTGGGGGATTGCTGATTATTTCCAACTTGTACTGAGTTCTTCAGCAGTTGGCTACAGTAAGCCAGATGTGAGAATATTTTCAAGCGCCTTGGAGTTAGCAGGTGTCTTACCCCAAGAAGCAATCTATATTGGAGATCGAATTGACAATGATATGATACCGGCAAAGAAATTAGGGATGACAACTATTTGGTTACAAGCTGGTTTGGGAAAATACAATCAAGAAGATTCGCTTTACAAGGTAGATTGGGTGGTTTCCTCCTTGACTGAAGTAGTAGATGTGTTGATAAAGTAGTTGTCAATAAAAAAATAGAGACTAGGAACGACTCCTAGCCTCTGTCTATTATTTCCCAAACAAGCCTTTTACTTTATCAAGAGCATCGTTTACAAAATCGTTGCCTTTCAGTAAATCTTGTGCTTGTTCTACATAGTCACCGAGTTCATCTTTATGATCTTCGATGAATTTTTTAGCACCATCAAGGTCTTTGTTTGCAATAAGGTCTTTTACTTCATTGAAAAGTTCTGTTGGATTCATAGGGAATCTCCTTTATTATTGATAATTTCATTTAACACTAAATTGTAGAAAGTTGCAAGTAAAATGCTTTATTTTTCAAGGATACAAACCGCTTCAGGTACTTTGAAATCTTGAGGGATTTCAGTCAACAGTCCAGTTTTTGAATTTCGTTCAAACACAACAGCATTGTCAGAGTCTTGATGGACGACGATGAGGTAGCGGTCATCAGCAACTAGGTTGAAATCACGAGGGATTTGTCCCAGACTTGGCTGAATAGTGACTAGTTCAAGTGTAGCATCGCCCAATGTACGATAGATGGCAATCGAGTCATGGCCACGATTAGAAGCGTAGACGAATTTTCCGTCTTTGGAAATACGAATAGCGGCGGTATTATTAGCCCCTGTATAGTCATCAGGAAGAGTGGAAATGGTTTGTAGGCGTTCAAATTGTCCTACGCCATCATAAATGAGCACTTCGATAGTGGCATTTAGCTCACAGATCAGGTAGGCAATTTTGACTGTTGGGTGGAAGACAATATGACGCGGACCAGCACCAGCAGTAGATGTGTAGTGACCAATTTGAGTTAATTTTCCATCTTCAGATACATCGTAAGTGATGATGGAGTCTGTTCCTAGGTCGCAGGTAACTAGGTATTTGTCAGGTGTCAGGTCTGCGAAATGGGCATGGGCAGCTATTTGATTTGTGTGGGGACCAGCGCCTAGGTGTTGTACAGTATCAGCCAAGCTGAGTGATCCGTCTTCTTCAATTTTGTAAGAAAGAATTTGTCCTTTGTGGTAGTTGGCGCCATAAACCAAATTGCGTTCGTCATCCACCGCCACATAGCAGAGGGGAGCTCCTTCAGCAACTACGTGGTTGAGAGGCTGGAAATCAGCCGTAAAAGCTGCGATGCCTCCTAAGCTGTTTTCAGCTCCCACAGAGTAAAGGTTTCCTGCTTTTGAAAATGCAAGATAGGTTGGATTTTCTTCTGTTGCAAGTAGTTTTAAGTTACTTAATTTTCCAGTTTTTTCATCGAAATCTGCAGATTGAATTCCTGCTGAAAGGCGTCGTGTGTAGCTACCAAAATACAAGGTCATAAGATTTTCCTCACTGTAATTTTTTATGATTATATCATAAATTTATTAGAAAGTCGCTCGAATGCTGGGCTTTTCTGATAAAATAGACAGTGAAAATGGTACAATAGAAGAAATGAATTGTGGAGGATAACATGAAAGAGAAACGGCAAAGATTTGTGGATTCTTGGTTTTTTCAATGGTTTGTCAATAATCAGATTGTGACTTTTTTCTTGGTAACGATTTTGGTGTTATTGACGATTTGGATGTTTACCAAGGTGAGTTTTGTTCTGCACCCCATTGCGGATTTTTTGAGTATCATTCTGTTACCAATGATTTTAACAGGTCTTCTTTTTTACTTGTTGAATCCTATTGTGGATTGGTTGGAAAAATATAAGATTTCGAGAACGGTCGCTATTTCTATTCTTTTTATTTTGATTGTTCTCTTGTTGGTCTGGGGAATTGGAGTAGCTGTGCCAAATATCCAAGAACAGGTTGTTTCTTTTGCGCAAAATGTTCCCAATTACATCAAGACGATTGAGTCACAGGTCAACTCTCTTTTGAAAGATCAGCGATTTGAAGCTCTGCGTCCAACGGTGACGCAGGTTATGGATAATTTGAATACGCAGATTATTTCCTATGCTCAGAAGTTTTCGTCGAGCGCAGTTAACTGGGCCGGTAATTTGATTTCTACAGCTTCGCATATTATTGTCGCTATTTTGATTATGCCCTTCATCCTTTTTTATCTCTTGCGGGATGGTAAGCAGCTGAATGATCAGATTACCAAGTTTTTACCGATTAAATGGCGCATTTCGGTTGGGACGGTCTTGACGGATGTCAATAATCAGTTGTCCAATTATGTACGTGGTCAGGTGACGGTGGCTGCGATTGTGGCGCTCATGTTTTCAATTTTATTTTCGATTATCGGTCTGAAGTATCCCATTACTTTAGGGGTGATGGCTGGTTTTCTGAACTTGATTCCTTACTTGGGTTCCTTTTTAGCCATGATTCCAGCAGTGATTTTAGGAGTGATTGCAGGACCCTTTATGTTGGTCAAGGTCTTGATTGTTTTTATGGTAGAGCAGACCATTGAAGGGCGTTTTGTGACACCACTTGTGATTGGTTCTTCCCTTAGTATTCATCCGATTACCATTTTGTTTGTCCTCTTGACCGCGGGGCAAATGTACGGAGTTTTAGGTGTTCTTTTGGGGATTCCGATTTATGCCTCTATCAAGGTAGTCGTAACAGCTATTTTTGAATGGTACAAGGAGTATAGCGGTTTATATGCTGAAGAGAAAGTTGTTGAAGTAGAAAATGAAAAATAGTGAAAAAATGCTGGTATCACTAGGCCAGCAAGACTTAGCGCGTGCCAATAAATATTTCAAACGAGCCTTGGAACAGGATGATTCGGACACCTTGCTTGATTTGGCAGCTTATTTGGAATCCATTGGATTTTTTCCACAGGCAAAGGAAATTTATCTACGTTTATGCGAGGAATTTCCAGAGGTGAATTTGAATTTGGCCCAAATTGCCAACGAAGACGGCGATGTTGAAGAGGCTTTTGAATACTTGGAAGCCATCCGTCCAGACAGTCCATTTTACTTAGAAGCTTTGGTGGTTAAAGCGGATCTTTATCAGTCAGAAGGTTTGGTGGATGTTGCTCGTGAGAAATTACTGGAAGCGGCTGATTTGTCAGATGAACCAATTATTCTATTTGGCTTAGCTGAGTTGGAAATGGAGCTAGGGGATTTCAAGGAAGCTGTTGCCCATTATGCTCAATTGGACAATCGCGAAATCTATGAAATGACAGGTATTTCGACTTATCAACGAATTGGAATTGCCTATGCAAGTCTAGGAAAATTTGAAGCCGCTATTGAATTCTTGGAAAAAGCTGTCGAGCTAGAGTATGATGACCAGACTGTGTTTGAGTTGGCAACCATTTTATACGACCAAGAAGAGTACCAAAAGGCTAATCTTTATTACAAGCAGCTAGATACCATTAATCCAGACTTTGAGGGCTACGAGTATGCCTACGCCCAGTCTCTTCATGCGGAGCACAAGATTGAAGAAGCCTTAGAAATGGTTCAAAAAGGGCTAGATAAAAATGATTTTGATGCTGTCCTCTTGCTCTTGGCATCTCAGTATGCTTATGAATTGCATGATAATCGAGCGGCTGAGGAATATCTATTGAAGGCGCAAGAAGTGGCGGATGACCAAAATGAAGTGACTCTGCGCTTGAGCAATCTCTATCTGGAGCAAGAACGATTCCAAGAAGTTGTTAATTTGAACCATGAGGATTTGGACAATGTGCTGGCGTGTTGGAACATTGCTAAAGCCTACCAAGCCTTGGAGGAAGATGAAACAGCCTTAGATATATACGACCAATTACGAGAAGATTTGGCAGATAATCCAGAATTTTTGGCAGACTATATCAGCCTGTTACGCTTAGAAGGCGATTTACAGTTGGCGAAAGACTTGGCTCACCGCTATTTGCATTTGGTACCAGATGATGTCGCTATGCAGGAATTTTACAATGAGGTAATGGACTAGCATGGAAACACAAAAATTATTTCAGTACAATACCTTGGGTGCCCTCATGGCGGGACTTTATGGTGGTTCCTTGACGGTTGGAGAATTGTTAGAACATGGTGATCTGGGGCTAGGAACACTGGATTCTATTGACGGAGAGTTGATTGTTTTAGATGGTAAGGCTTATCAGGCTACAGGGATGGCAGATAAGCCCCAAGTAGTGGAAGTCAGTGCAGATACCAAGGTTCCCTATGCAGCAGTTATTTTTCATCAGCCTGAAGTTATTTTTAAGCAACGTTTTGAAATGACGGATCAGGAGTTACACCAACGAATTGAGTCTTATTATGACGGAGAAAATCTCTTCCGTTCCATTAAAATTCAAGGGGAATTTAAGCACATGCATGTTCGTATGATTCCCAAGTCCAGTTCAGACAAGAAGTTTGTGGAAGTGGCTACGCATCAACCCGAATTTCATGCGGAAAATATCTCAGGGACCATTGTGGGGATTTGGACGCCAGAAATCTTTCATGGAGTCAGTGTAGCTGGATACCATTTGCATTTTATTTCGGATGACCATAGTTTTGGTGGTCATGTTATGGACTATATCATTGACCATGGTCGTGTGGAAATTGGTGCCGTTGACCAGTTAGACCAACGCTTCCCAGTTCAGGATCGCGAATACCTTTTTGCCAAATTCAATGCCAAAGAAATCTGTGAGGATATTGAAAAGGCTGAGTGAGATGGAAATAGAGATTTTGTCCTTGCAACCGAGTCAATTTTACCTATCTAAAGATAAACTAAGAGCGGTTGGAGAATGGATTGCGGACCAGCAACTAGCCCCTTTATCTGTAAAGGAAATGAATGGAAGAATCTTTCTGACAGACGGTCATAGTCGGGCTTATATGGCTTACAAATCAGGAATTTCAGTTTATTGGGATGAAGACGACTTGGATTGGGATTTCTACTGGAAATGTGTCCAAGCCTGCCAAGACCGTGGAGTCTATAGCATTGCTGATTTGGAAAATCGGAAATTATCTTCTGTGGAATACCAAGAAAAGTGGTTGGGTTGGTGTCAGCAACTTGCAGCAAAATAAAGAAAAAACTCCTAGGAGGACGGTTTTGTCCAAATCTAGGAGTTTTTAGCTTTGCATGCATTACATTTTCATGGATTTTATTTTTTCTTCAGTTGGGGTAACGCGGAGGGTTTTCTGGCCTCGGTAAGTAACAAAACCTGGTTTGCCACCGCTTGGTTTATTCAGCTTTTTGGCTTCAATCATATCGACCTGGACTAGATTGGATAGGCGTGCCTTGGAGAAGTAGGCGGCTAGTTCGGCTGCGTCGGTCTTGACTTCATCGCTGGGGTCAAGGTTTTCAGTGATGATGACATGACTTCCTGGAATATCCTTGGCATGGAACCAAAGCTCGCCTTTCTTGGCTATTTTGAAGGAAAGTTCATCATTTTGTAGATTATTCTTCCCAACTAGGATAATGGTCTTGCCATCACTAGCCAAATAACGTTCAGGCTTTTGACGTTTGGCGATTTTTTCACGATGACGGCGTTTGAGATACCCTGTTTCAATCAACTCTTCGCGAATCTCATCGATTTCAGATAGATTTGCCTGTCCCAGCATGGTGTCAACGGACTCCAGATAGACAATGGTTGCCTTGGTCTCCTCAATCAAGTTGGTCAGGTGCTTGACCGCCTCCTTGAGTTTCTGGTATTTTTTGAAATAACGTTGGGCATTCTGGCTAGGAGTAAGAGCCACGTCCAACTCAATCTCCAGTTCCTGGCCCGTATAGTAGTTGTCTAAGGTCACACTAGCCTGGTCATTTGGCACTTGATGCAGATAGGTGGTCAAGAGCTCGCCCTTTTGCCGCACCAACTCCGCCGTCTCCGTATCCGCCAATTCCTGCTCCTGCTTGACCAGTTTCTTGCGATTTTTCTCCAACTCACTGGCTACCCGCTTGATCAGCTCATTGGCCTGCTGGGCCACCCGATCCCGCTCCGCCTTGTCCTGATAGTAGAAGTCCAGCAGACTGCTCAGGCTCTCAAAGTGTGGCTGGTTTTCAGGGCTATTGGCAAATGGCAGAGCAGCATAGGATTTGTCTGTCAGGCTAGGCTGAGTTGCCTGGTCAAAAAAGGCACGGAAGTTCTTCAGGCGGTCTGTCTGCAAATGATTGGCCAGTTCAGAAGCCGTATCCCGACCCAAACCTTGAAAGACCTGTTGGAGATTTTTTGGACTCAGTTCCTGAGTCGATAAGATTTCAAACAATTTCTCGTCAGACACCGTATAAGGATTGAGAGAATGCGTCTCCGGTGGACGAATATAGGTGGAGCCTGGCAAGATGGTTCGGTAGGAGTTTTGCGAGAAACCAACGTGCTTGATAGCCTCGATAATCCGCTGTTCAGACTTATCCACCAAGATGATATTGCTGTGCTTGCCCATGATTTCCACAATCAAGGTTGCTTGGATATGGTCTCCAATCTCGTCCTTGTTGGATACCGAAAACTCTAAGATGCGGTCATTGTCCAACTGACGAATTTCCTCGATAATGGCTCCCTGCAAGTATTTCCGTAGAATCATGGTAAAGGTATTAGGTACCTTAGGATTTGTAAATTCTGTTTGAGTAAGCTGGACACGGCCAAAAACGGAATGTGCAGACAAGAGCAATTTATGGCTCTGACGGTTGCTACGGATATTGAGGACAATCTCCTGTTCAAAGGGCTGGTTGATTTTCTGAATCCGCCCACCTTCTAAATTGGCCCTTAACTCAGCCGTCATGTGATGTAAAAAAAATCCGTCAAAAGACATGGTTTTCCTCTTTCTAATAGCTATAACTCAGTCTAGTATATCATAAATCAGTGACTTTTTAACGAAGGGGACTAAAAGAAGTATTCTTATATTTTTATAAATTATTGACAAATTCTTTAATTTATATTAAAATTGAAAATGGTTACAGAGTTATTAAATTTTTTAAGCTAGAAGTACCAACTAATAATTGAAATAAAAGGATGTTATCGCTTTAAGGCGAGCAGGAACCTATTTAAATGAATCGATACGATATATGTCGATTTCTTTTAAGTAGGTTCTTTTATTTTAAGTTTAAAGGAAAATTTATGATCATAAAGCGTGTATTAAATCATAATGCAGTCATAGCACAAAATAATAAGAACGTTGATATCTTGTTGTTTGGTAAAGGAATTGCATTTGGAAAGAAGGTCGGAGATGCGATCCCACCTTCTTCGATAGAAAAAAGTTTTTTGCTCAAGAATAGCGATAATATGAATCGCTTTACGGAACTATTTATCGATGTTCCTATTGAGTTGGTTTATGTTTGTGAGAAAATAATAAATTTAGGAAAGATAACACTTGGAAATCATTTTGATGAGATTATTTACATCAATTTGACAGATCATATCAATTCTAGTATAGAAAGACATAAGGAAGGAGTAGTCGTTACGAACCCTCTTAGATGGGAAATTGCCAAATATTATAAAGAGGAGTTTGAACTGGGGAAAAAAGCATTATCCATCATAAAAAAAGATTTACATGTCGAACTCCCAGTTGATGAAGCAGCCTTCATCGCTTTGCATTTTGTCAATGCGAATTTGGAAAATATTTTTCAAGAATCTTATCGTATTACTGGAATTATCATGAAGATTGAACAAATTATTCAAGACTATTATTCTACAGAATTCAATCAAGATTCTATTGATTACTACCGATTCATCACACATGTTAAATTGTTTGCTCATCGTTTGGTAGAGGGGAATGAATACCATGATGAAGATGATGTGGATCTTTTAGAGTTAATGAAAAAGAAGTATCCAAGAGAGTACCAATGTGGAACTCGAGTAGCGGACTTTATTCGGTTAGAATATGATTATCTACTGAGTCCAAGTGAATTAGTCTATTTAATTGCTCACATTCGGCGTTTAACAAAAAATTTATCATAAGGAGTCTATTATGAAGTACAAGAATACTGCATTGGCAATCCTAGAGGCAATCGGAGGAGAAAAGAATGTTCTTCGTGCAACCCATTGCGTTACTAGATTGCGACTGGAATTGAAAGATGAGAATATCGTGTCCGATGAACGTGTTAAATCCATTTCTGGAGTACTCGGTATTATGAAGAAAAATGGACAGTATCAAATTATCTTAGGTAATGATGTAGCTAATTACTATAAAGAATTTACTGCATTAGGAAAATTTGATTCTGATTCAGTTCAACAGGTTAAAAAAGCAAATGTCTTAGAACAAGTCATCGAGTATATCGCTGGCTCTATGACACCACTTATTCCAGCTATGCTTGGTGGAGGTATGATAAAAGTTCTAGTCATTGTCTTACCGATGCTGGGGCTTTTAAAAGCGGATTCCCAATCTATTTCATTTTTAGCCTTTTTTGGAGATGCACCATATTACTTTATGCCGATTTTTTTGGCCTACTCAGCTTCACAAAAACTCAAAGTTACACCTGCTTTAGCCATGTCGGTTGCTGGTATTTTGCTACATCCTAATTTTGTTCAAATGGTATCTTCAGGTGATCCACTTCATTTTTTAGGTGCCCCTGTTACACCTGCTAGCTATGGTTCATCAGTTATTCCAATTCTTATTATGGTTTGGCTAATGAAGTATATTGAAGCTGTTTTCAATAAGGTCACTCCAGCAATAACAAAAAGTTTCTTACAGCCAACCTTGGTCCTGCTTGTTTCAGGTTTCATAGCTTTAGTTCTTGTTGGACCTCTCGGCGTTATTGTTGGTGAAGGATTATCGCAATTGGTTGAACAAATGCATGGTGTAGCTGGTTGGTTAACTTTAGCAGTTCTTGGAGCAATCATGCCATTTATCGTTATGACCGGTATGCACTGGGCTTTTGCACCGATTTTCTTGGCAGCTTCAATCGCGACACCTGATGTACTGATTCTACCAGCAATGTTAGGTTCTAACTTGGCACAAGGTGCCGCTTCTATGGCAGTTGCATTTAAGAGTAAAAATAGTAACACGAAACAAATAGCCTTTGCAGCTGGATTTTCATCTTTATTTGCTGGTGTCACTGAGCCTGCTTTATATGGTGTTACTCTAAAGTATAAAAAACCATTGTATGCAGCAATGATTGGTGGTGGTCTAGCAGGATTATTTGTTGGTTTGACAGGTGTAAAAGCATACCTTTTTGCAGTACCTTCTCTCATTGCTTTGCCACAATTTATTTACTCTGAAGCAGCTTCAAACATTACTAACGCTATGATTGCTGCGGCAATTTCAATTATTGTCACATTTATTTTGGCCTATTTCCTAGGTATCGATGAAGAAACGTCAACAGTTAATTTAGAAAAAGTAGCACCTGGCATTTCAAGTAGAAAAAATGTCTTCTCTCCTCTTTCAGGTCAAATTCTCCCTTTAGAAAAAGTAAATGATGCAACGTTTTCAAAAAAAATGCTTGGAGAAGGAGTTGCAATTATCCCTAAGGATGGAAAAGTCTATGCTCCATTTGACGGGGCTGTTACCAGTCTTTTTCCAACAAAACATGCAATCGGTTTAACAAGTGATGAAGGGGTAGAGTTGCTTATCCACTTTGGATTAGAAACAGTCGAGCTAAAAGGAAGAGGTTTTGTAAGTCATGTTTCAGATGGGGAAAAAGTTGAAAAGGGTCAACTGATGTTGGAAGTGGATGTAGAAATGCTTGTCGCAGAAGGGTACGATATAGTGACTCCTGTAGTTGTTACAAATACACAGGAATATTTGGATGTTCTCTTGCTTTCGACAAAAGAGGAAGTCAACTATGCTAATGATTTATTAGCAGTCTTATAATTCGAGGAGGGTATATGTCAATTTTTCCAGACAATTTCTTATGGGGAGGAGCAGTAGCTGCAAACCAAGTAGAAGGTGCATATAATGAAGGAGGAAAAGGATTATCCGTTCAAGATGTTCTCCCCAATGGTGGACTGGGTGAAGCTACCCAAGAACCAACGGAAGATAATTTGAAATTACAAGCTATTGATTTTTACCATCGATACAAGGAAGATATAGCCCTGTTTTCAGAGTTGGGATTTAAGGTATTTAGAACATCAATTGCTTGGAGTAGAATATTTCCGAATGGAGATGAAGAATTTCCAAATGAAGAAGGGCTACAGTTTTATGATGAACTTTTTGATGAACTTCTAAAGAATGGTATAGAGCCTCTTGTAACTCTCTCTCACTATGAAACTCCCCTGTATCTGGCAAGGAAATATCATGGCTGGGTGGATAGAAAAATGATTCAATTTTTTGAAAAATTTGCTCGTACAGTTTTTGAGCGATACAAAGATAAGGTTAAGTACTGGTTGACATTTAACGAGGTCAATTCTGTCTTAGAACTGCCTTTTACAAGTGGTGGAATTGACTTGCCGAATGAAGAACTTTCAAAACAAGATTTATATCAGGCCATTCACCATGAACTTGTAGCTTCTAGTCTTGTTACCAAAATTGCTCATGAAATTATTCCTGACTGTAAGGTTGGCTGTATGGTCTTAGCTATGCCGACCTATCCAATGACACCCAATCCTGAAGATGTTTGGGCGGCTCATGCCTATGAAAATTTGAACTATTTATTTTCGGATATACATGTTAGAGGATATTATCCTAATTATGCCAAAAGATACTTTAAAGAAAATGGCATAAAGATTACTTTCGTGGAAGGTGATGAAGAGTTATTAAAAAATAATACGGTTGATTTTCTCTCCTTCAGTTATTATATGAGTATTACTCAGGCAGCAGATCCATCAAAATATTCATCTGGAAAAGGAAATATCTTGGGTGGTTTGGTCAATCCTTATTTAGAAGCTTCTGATTGGGGTTGGCAGATTGATCCAATTGGTTTAAGATTGACACTAAATCGTTATTATGATCGATACCAGATTCCTTTATTCATTGTTGAAAATGGTTTGGGAGCTAAAGATCAGCTAGTGAAGGATGAGGCTGGTGGTTTGACTGTTCATGACGATTATCGAATTCAATACATGCAAGAACACCTTTTACAAGTTGCGGAGGCGATACAGGATGGCGTAGAAGTCATGGGTTATACTTCTTGGGGCTGTATTGATTGTGTATCTATGTCTACCGCACAATTATCTAAAAGATATGGACTAATTTATGTTGATAGAAATGATGATGGAAGCGGCAGTCTAACTAGATATAGAAAGAAATCATTTTACTGGTATAAAGAAGTTATTCAATCCAATGGCAGTATCCTGGGCAATAGCTTAAAATAGACTCTTAAGGTATTAGAAAGTTTTCAGAAAATTTAATCAAAAGTATTGACAAAGACTGATGGATGACGTATAATCGTCTGTAATCAGAAGAAGTAGTAAAGCAGAAGTCTTCAGGGAGCCTGTGGTACTGAGAACGGGTGGCGGAGTTTTATGAAATGGGCTGATGTGCATTTATGTCTATTTTATGACGTCGTTAGTCGGTCTTGCCGTACCACCAGTACTGCCTTCACCCGACTGCCTAGTCCTAAAATGCCCTAAATTCACAAGGATTGTTTGGCATAACATACTTTGCGTAGACTGTTTTGGCTGAGTACGAGGCAGGTCGACGTAGCTTATACTGGCGGTATAGCAAGGAGAGTTAACGAAGTCACTAGCCAAATCAATCACGCAAATGAACTTAAAACAATGATAGTTCGGTCGGCACACCTTACCGTGCAACTCCTTGTTAGAGGAGATGAGATATGGGAGGATTCTAGACAATTCCCATAAGTGAGGTGGCACCGTGTCATTGACGCCCTCGCATACTATTTGGTATGCGGGGGCTTTTTCTATAGCTCTTAGTGAGGAAAGTCAGTATGACGTATCTGAACTTAGAGATATTGACGCAGTTTTCCTTTGGAAAACTACGTTCCTTAGTGTAAAATCCTTTATGAGATGACTTAACGAAGTCACTAGCCAGTTCGCAGGATAGCGACTGGCGTGCAATTTCATCCAGTTTACTTGATAGAAATTGCTGTTGCTTCCTAGTCTCATTTTGGATTGAAAGTAGTCATTAGTTAAAAGGGGAAAATCATGAACAAACGATGGCGTAGCTTAGGAAAAATTAGATGGACATTGGAAGAATATAAGACATAATAGATTGATTTTAGGAGTAAAGAGATGAAAAATAAAGCCTTGATTGCAACATTGATTAGTTTGGTTGTTCTGGTGGCGGGTGCCCTGTATTTTGATGGTAAAAAGTCTACAGAGACAGCTGAAAATAAGATTGTTAAGATTGGGATTTTACAGTTTGTAACCCATGATGCCTTGGATGAGATTGAAAAAGGGATTGAAGATGGCTTGTCGGATGCTGGTTACGATGGGAACAATGTGGAGCTGACTGTTCTCAATGCAGAAGGTGACCAAAGTAAGATTCAGACTATGAGTAAAAAATTGGTCAGCGATCAAAATGATGTGGTGATCGGTATTGCAACTCCAGCCGCTCAAGGATTGGCAGCAGCAACTTCAGACATTCCGGTTGTGATGGGTGCCATTTCAGACCCAGTTGGTGCCAAATTGGTTAAAAATTTGGATAAACCAGAAGCCAATATCACAGGTGTTTCCAACCAAGTTCCCCTCAAACAAACGGTGGAATTGATCCAACAAGTGACACCAAGTGTTAAGAAAATCGGTGTTCTTTACTCAAGTAGTGAAGATAACTCCGTTTCACAAGTGAAAACCTTCAAGGAATACGCTGAGGCGGCAGGCCTGACAGTGGAAGAATTTGCAGTTCCATCAACCAATGAAATCAAGACAACTGTTGGGATTATGACTGGAAAAGTTGACGCGATCTTCGTACCGCAGGACAATATCATTGCTAGCGCATTTCCAACAGTTATCTCAGCAGCAACTCCAGCTAAAGTTCCAGTCTATTCAAGCGTAGATACCATGGTCAAACAAGGGTCAATTGCTTCCGTTGCTCAAAGCCAATATGGCTTGGGAACAGAGACCGCAAAAATTGCTGTTAAAATCTTGGCTGGTAAAAAAGTAGCAGATGTCCCTGTAAATGTGGTAGACACTGGTACACCAACCTTGAATTTGCAAGCAGCAAAAGACTTAGGAATTGTAATTCCATCAGATTTGCTGAATACAGCCGACATTGCTGTTGAAGCAAAATAATGTTAGAAAGAGACGATTATGATTATTTCATCTGTATCACAAGGTTTATTATGGGGGATTCTAGGACTAGGAATCTACCTGACCTTCCGCATTTTGAACTTTCCAGACATGACGACAGAGGGCTCCTTTCCACTAGGAGGAGCCGTGGCTGTTACCCTTATGAATCAGGGACTAGACCCACTTTTATCAACCTTGGCTGGTGCCTTGGCAGGCTGTGTGGCTGGTTTGGCAACAGGACTTCTCTATACAAAGGGAAAAATTCCGACGATTTTGGCTGGAATTTTGGTCATGACATCTTGTAACTCCATCATGCTTATGCTCATGGGACGGGCCAATCTCGGTCTTCTTGACATTAAAACCTTACCAGACTTTTTTCCATTTAAGGCGGATGTCAATCTGCTGGCGCTGGGCTTGATTGCGGTGTTCTTAGTCATCAGTGGCTTGATTTATTTCCTTTATACCCGTATTGGGCAGGCCTATATCGCAACGGGGGATAACCGAGATATGGCTAAGAGTTTTGGCATTAACACGGACCGTATGGAGGTCATGGGCTTGGTCTTGTCAAACGGTCTCATTGCCCTTGCAGGTGCCTTGGTCAGTCAACAGGATGGCTATGCGGACATTTCAAAGGGAATTGGGGTCATCGTTATCGGACTTGCTAGTATTATCGTGGGGGAAGTTCTTTATTCAACAGGCTTAACCCTCTTGGAACGCCTGATTGCCATTGTAGTTGGCTCCATCTTCTACCAATTCTTGATTACGGCTGTGATTGTCCTTGGTTTCAATACCAACTACCTCAAGCTCTTTAGTGCTCTTGTCTTGGCATTCTGTCTCTTGATTCCAGTTCTCAAGGAAAAATTCTTTAAGGGGGTGACCTTATCACGATGAAAGCAATTGTCGAATTAAAAAATGCAACAAAGATTGTCAACAATGGCTTTGATGAGGATAAAGTCATTCTGGACAATGTCAATTTGACCATTTACGAGCAAGATTTTATTACCATTCTCGGTGGAAATGGTGCTGGTAAATCGACTCTCTTCAATGTGATTGCGGGGACCTTGACCTTGACGAGTGGATCTGTCTACATTTTGGGTGAGGACGTGACCAATTGGCCGGCTGAAAAGCGTGCTAAGTATCTGGCGCGTGTCTTCCAAGATCCTAAAATGGGAACAGCTCCTCGCATGACGGTAGCAGAAAATCTCTTGATTGCTAAGTTCCGCGGTCAAAAACGAGGTCTTGTTTCACGAAATCTGCACAAATATACTGAGGAATTTACCCAGTTAGTCAGCCGAATTGGTAACGGTCTGGAAAAACATGTGGAAACACCTGCGGGTCTCTTGTCGGGCGGACAACGTCAAGCCCTCAGTCTCCTCATGTCTACCTTGACCCAGCCAGATTTACTGCTTTTGGATGAACATACAGCGGCCCTTGACCCTAAAACCAGTGTGTCGCTCATGAATTTGAGCCAAGAGTTGATTGAAGCCAGTCAGTTGACGGCCCTCATGATTACCCATCATATGGAGGCTGCTCTCAAATATGGCAATCGTCTCATTGTCATGAAAGATGGAAAAATTGTGCAGGACATGGCACATGATCAAAAATCACAGATGAAATTAGAAGATTATTACCAATTTTTTGAGTAGAAATGAAAATGCAACCAGTCAGTGGGTTGTTTTTTCTATACAAGGATGTTAGGTTAAAGTTTTATTAGTTTCGTTACCTAGAGATTTTTCAAATACGGATTCGCTGTTTTTAAGAATGGATATATTTTTGTGATAGCAAGCTGCTTGATTTTTTGAAAAAATGATGAAAACAGTGTATAATATAGCTGATATGCGAGCAATCGCAGGCTGTAATTCGACTTGCCAACCAGAAAAAATTGGACGCAAGGACCGTTTGTAAAAAAATAAACTCAAAAAGGAGTTCACATGAGTGAAATAAAAATTGTTGCCCTGGGTGGTGTCAGAGAAAACGGAAAAAATCTCTACATCGCTGAGGTCAATGAACAGATTTTTGTCTTGGACGCTGGTCTCAAATACCCTGAAAATGAACAATTGGGTGTGGATGTCATCGTGCCAAACTTTGATTACTTGATTGAAAATAAAAACCGTGTTGCAGGTGTCTTCTTGACCCACGGACACGCAGATGCTATCGGAGCTCTGCCTTACTTGCTTGAAAAAGTGAAGGTACCTGTTTTCGGTTCACATTTGACCATTGAGTTGGCCAAACTTTTCGTCAAAAACTACCCAGCTACTAAGAAGTTCAACGATTTCCACGTTATCAATGCCAAGGCTGAGATTGACTTTGGAGCTACTCAAGTATCATTTTTCAAGACAACCCACTCTATTCCAGAAAGTTTGGGAATTGTGGTGAAGACGGACGAGGGCAATATCGTCTACACAGGCGATTTCAAGTTTGACCAAGCAGCAGATCCATTCTACAAGACAGACTTTTCACGCTTGGCTGAAATTGGTCGTGAAGGTGTGCTTGCGCTTTTATCCGCTTCAGCAAATGCAGAAAGCCATATCCAAGTTGCTAGCATGCATGAGGAAGCCAATGAAATTTTAGATACTATTGCAGATTGGGATGGTCGTGTGATTGTTGCTGCAGTTGCCAGTAATATTGCTCGTATCCAACAGATTTTTGATGCAGCAGAGGCGACTGGTCGTCGTGTAGTTTTGACAGGTCATGATGTGGAAAACATTGTCCGCACAGCTATTAACTTGAAAAAATTACGTCTGGTCAGCGAGCGGTTACTTATCAAGCCAAAAGAAATGTCTAAGTTTGAAGATAATGAACTCATTATCTTAGAAACAGGTCGTATGGGCGAGCCTTTGAACGGTCTGCGCAAGATGTCTATCGGCCGTCACCGCTATGTGGAAATCAAAGACGGAGACTTGGTTTATATCGTTACCACACCAAGTATTTCTAAAGAAGCTGTTGTCGCTCGTGTGGAAAATATGGTCTACCAAGCGGGCGGTGTGGTCAAGTCTATCACGAAAAACTTACGCGTGTCTGGTCATGGGAATGCCCGTGATTTGCAGCTCATGCTCAATATTCTTCGACCAAAATTCCTCTTCCCAATTCAAGGTGAGTACCGTCAATTGGATGCCCATGCTAATGCAGCTCTTGAAATCGGTATGTTCCCAGAGAATATTTTCATTGTCAAACGTGGCGATGTCATGAGTTACGAACAAGGCGACTTTGTCCACAATGGTTCTGTACCAGCTGGGGATGTCATGATTGACGGAAATGCCATGGGCGATGTGGGCAATATAGTCCTTCGGGATCGTAAAATCCTCTCAGAAGATGGTATCTTTATCGTGGCAATCACAGTTAACAAGCGTGAGAAGAAGATTATTTCTAAAGCGCGTGTCCACACTCGTGGATTTGTCTATGTCAAGAAGAGCAAGGATATCTTGCGTGAAGCAGCGGATGTGGTGAACAGTGCTGTGGAAAAATACTTTACCAAAGATAGCTTTGACTGGGGAGAACTCAAGTCAGCTGTACGCGATGACTTGTCTAAGTATCTCTATGACCAAACCAAACGTCGTCCAGCAGTCCTTCCAGTCATTATGGAAGTCAAGTAATCATTTAATCAAAGGCTGGGACCAAGTTCCAGCTTTTCACATACGTAAAAGGAGTTTTTATGGCAGTTTTTGAAATAGAGTATTCGTCTGCGGTTTTGGGACAATATCGTCAAGTATCCGTCATCTACCCAGATGCAGACCAGTTGGATCTGGCAGAAGTGACAGATACAGACATTCCGGTTCTCTACCTTTTACACGGTATGGGGGGCAATCACAATTCATGGCGTTCACGGACAAACTTGGAGCGCTTGGTGCGCAAGACCAACCTGATCATCGTTATGCCTGATACACAAAATGGCTGGTATACCAATACCAAGTATGGCGTTAAGTATTACGATGCGGTAGTAGAAGAACTGCCTGCGGTGCTCAAACGATTTTTCCCAAACATGACGCAAAAACGGGAGAAAACCTTTATTGCGGGTCTGTCCATGGGCGGTTACGGTGCCTTTAAGCTAGCTTTTCTCAGCAATCGCTTTGCCTACGCTGGTTCATTCTCAGGGGCCCTCATGTTTGATGATCAGCGTTTGGTGGAGATTGAGAATAATCGCCCTTATTGGGAAGGGATTTTTGGTAATATAGAGGAGTTCGATGCTAGTCAAGATAATCTCTTGAATATGGTTGAGCATGCGGATGGCAAAACCAAGTTTTATGCCTGGTGTGGCAAGGAGGACTTTCTTTACTCTGCTAACAATCAAGCAGTCAAGCATTTTGAAGACCAGGGACTGGATATTACCTATCGCACGGACCACGGGACACACGATTGGTATTATTGGGAAAAACAAATTGAAATCTTTCTAGAAATGCTGCCGATTCATTATGTAAAAGAAGAAAGGTTGTCCTAATGGAAATTCACTATGCTGATGCGGGCACAACACAGGCACATATTCAACGCTTTTTCGACCAATATGATGAACAAGTTTTAGGGCATAAGTTGGAAATTGAAAAACATTCAGACCAACTGGTTTTGCAGGCGATTAGAGAAGAAAAAGTCGTGGCTGGATTGATCGCCAAGAAATTGTTTGATAGTCTGCATTTATCAGAGTTGGCAGTGAAGTTGAACCACCGAAAAGAAGGGATTGGCACGCGCTTGATGAATGAAATGGAAGACTGGGCACGGCAAAAGGGAGTCCACGTTATCACAATTTCGACGGAATCCTATCAAGCGCAGGCCTTCTATGAGAAATTTGGCTATCAAGAATTCGGACGCTTAAAAGATATGCCTTTTAAGGGTGTTGAAAAGATTTATCTGGTTAAATATTTAGAATCAAGGTAGAAATGCATTATGTGGATGATTTTTGCATTTGGAGCCATCATCTTTGCTTTTTAAATCTGTTAAATCAGAAGCGAGGACTTTACTATAGTTTTGTCAGTCTATCACTGACAGCCCTGACTCTGTATGCCTTTTACGCGGATAGTAGTAGACGGGTTCTTCAAGAAGACTGGAGTGGCCTCATGGATATTATGCCAACAATGTCTACGGCATTATGGGGCTGCACGGTTGCTTTGATTCTAATAAATTCTATTTCGCTTTTTCGAAAAGATAGATAAGAAGACGGTTTTCAGCCGTCTTTTTTTGCTCTCTTTATATAGCTAGATGGGCCTATTTTTGATAAAATAAAAACATGATTATACTTAGTGGAAATAAAATTGAGCGCTCATTTTCGGGCGATGTCTTATTTGACAATATTAACATTCAAGTGGATGAGCGAGACCGGATTGCCTTAGTAGGGCGAAATGGGGCTGGTAAGTCAACTCTTTTGAAAATTTTGGTGGGAGAAGAAGCGCCAACTTCTGGTGAACTCAATACCAAACGCGACCTCACCTTGTCTTATCTGGCACAGGATAGCCGTTTTTTATCAGAAAATACGATTTACGATGAAATGCTTCATGTCTTTGATGATCTACGTCAGACTGAGAAAAAGCTACGGGATATGGAGTTGCAAATGGGGGAGCTGTCAGGTGAGGAACTTGACCAACTCATGAAGACCTATGACCTGTTGTCTGAGGAATTTCGTCTACGTGGTGGGTTCACCTATGAAAGTGATATTCGTGCTATTTTGAATGGATTTAAGTTCGACCAAACCATGTGGGGCATGCCCATTTCTGATTTGTCTGGTGGGCAAAATACCCGTCTGGCTCTGGCTAAAATGCTGCTTGAAAAACCAGAACTCTTGGTCTTGGACGAGCCAACCAACCATTTGGACATTGAAACCATTGCTTGGCTAGAAACTTACTTGGTCAACTACCAAGGCGCCCTCATTATCGTTAGTCATGACCGCTATTTCTTGGACAAGGTAGCGACCATTACCTATGACTTGACTACGCATTCTTTGGATCGCTATGTGGGAAATTACTCCAAATTCATGGACCTCAAGGCGGAGAAATTGGCGACAGAGGAAAAGAATTTTGAGAAACAGCAGAAAGAAATTGCTAAGTTAGAAGACTTTGTCAACCGCAACATCGTCCGTGCTTCCACCACAAAACGCGCCCAAGCTCGTCGCAAACAGTTGGAAAAAATGGATCGTTTGGATAAGCCGACAACTGGTCAAAAGTCAGCCAATATGACCTTTCAGGCCGATAAGGTTTCTGGCAATGTTGTCCTGACAGTAACAGATACCGCCATTGGTTACGATGGCCAAGTTTTGGCTGAGCCTATTTCTCTTGACGTTAAAAAATTGGATGCCATTGCCATTGTCGGTCCAAATGGTATCGGAAAATCAACTTTTATCAAGTCTGTTGTAGGACAAATTCCCTTTATCAAGGGAACTTCAAGCTACGGCGCAAATGTTGAAGCGGGCTACTATGACCAAAATCAGACCAATTTGACGCGGACTAACACTGTACTTGATGAGCTCTGGAATGCCTTTCCAACCACGCCAGAAGAGGAGATTCGCAATCGTCTAGGCGCCTTTCTCTTCTCAGGCGATGAGGTCAAGAAGTCTGTAGCCATGTTGTCTGGTGGTGAACGAGCGCGTCTGTTACTGGCAAAGCTGTCCATGGAAAACAATAATTTCCTGATTCTGGATGAGCCGACCAACCACTTGGATATTGATAGTAAAGAAGTCTTGGAAAATGCTCTCATTAACTTTGACGGTACCCTGCTCTTCGTCAGTCACGACCGTTACTTCATCAACCGCGTAGCTACAAAAGTGCTGGAGATTTCGGAGGAAGGCTCTACCCTATATCTTGGCGACTATGATTATTATGTGGAGAAAAAGGCAGAGCTAGAAGTTATGGCTCAAGCTCAGAATCAGCCAGTTGAGGCTGTCAATCAGATCCAGCCAGTCAACGATTATGCTACTCAAAAGGCCAACCAGAAAGAACTCCGCAAACTCACGCGCCGTATCACTGAAATCGAAGAAAGACTAGACATCATTGAAGCGCGTGAAGCTGAGATTACCCAAGAAATGCTGACAATCAATGAACTTGGTCTACTATCCGATTTGCAAAAAGAGTTGGAAACCATCCAAAACGAGCAGGTTGACCTCATGGAAGAATGGGAAGAACTGAGCGAGCAGGTAGAGGGATGAGTCATTACGGAGAAATTTTTCGAGAGTTTCGTCTCAACAAGCAGTTGACCTTGACAGACTTGGCAGATGAACAACTATCAGTCTCTCAACTATCTCGATTTGAACGTGGGGATTCAGATCTGTCTATTACAAAATTTTTTTATGTTTTGGAAAAGCTAAAATTAACTCCCACCCAATTTATGAACCGAGTGAATGACTATCGTAGGAATGATCAAATTCACCTTATGTCGCAGATGGCGCGTGCGCATTACCAAGAAGATTCAGAGACCTTAGAGCAATTGAAATCTAGTCAAGAGAAGCTATTTATCGAAAATCCTCAAAACAAGCGAGCCCATCTCAATGCCATATTGCTCCAGGGAGCCTTGTGTGATTTGGATTCTACCCGTCAGATGATGGAGGAAGATTTAGCTTTTGTGTCTGATCATCTTTTCTGTACAGAAGATTGGCAAATTGATGAGTTGATTCTGATTGGTAATCTTTATCAGTATTATCCCACTGATTTGATGTGTCGCTTGGTAGATGAAGTGGTGGCAAGGCGTGATTTTTACCTTGATATTCCCACACATAAGAATCTTGTTGAAGTGACGCTTCTAAATATCATTCTAACTTTGGCTGAGAGGGAGGAAGTGTCTAAGGCGGTTCAGTATGATACATTACTGTGTCCTCTCTTATCCAATGAGCGCAATGCCTATCATCGCTTAATTTATCTCTATGTTAAAGGATTTCTCAAGTTTAAAATGCATGATGAAACCGGTCAAGAAGATATGCTTCATGCTATTCAAGCGATGGATTGGATTGGTAATCAGCACCATGCTCGTACCTATAGAAAACATTTTAAAAAGCATGTAGGAGCAAGATTTACAAAAAACAGCCTTACCTCTCTTTTGCGATGGGATGAAAACAAAGGCTGACTTTTTCCGTTGGGCAGAAGAGGGAATGAGTCGAGAGGAGGAGCATATCATAGTCTATCAAGACCAGGGAGTTGCGCAAGCTTGGTGCCATTATTTTGTAGTGGAAGAAGCGCAACAGTTGGGACTATGCAGTTTTGTGTTTAGCGAGGAAAATCTCCACATGCTAAGAACATGGATTGATTATTTGACGGCGCGGTACCCAGCTTATGAATTCCGACTCTATTTTCCCAAAGAAAATAGAAGTGCCCACAGATTCCTAAGTGAGTCCTATCCCTGCATTGATCAATCATTTGTTGATGTGCTTTCTCTAAACAATACGGTTGATAGTCTTTTATCTGAGAAAATTGTTCCGATTACAGAAGAAAATGTTTCCCTTTTTGCTCAATTGTTAGGCAAGGTGCCAGAAACTGGTTGGGATATAGAGCAGTTTCGTGGACAGCTGGATAGGTGGTCGATCTTTGTAGCAGTAGAAGCAGGTGTGGCGATTGAAGTCGTTTTTACTAGCCAAAAAAATGAGCAAATCCATGAAATTTTTGGATTGATTTCTTTGGAAGAATCTCTATCTGTTACGATTAAAGAGGCCTTGCTTCAAGCTTCTATCCAAGCTGCAAAAGACAAGCATGCTGACTTTCTGTATTTTTTCACCGATCAAGAGGATCATTTGCTTACCCAGCAACTTGGTTTTTCGACTCTAACTGAAGCCACATGTTATAAGATGGTGTTTTAATTCTCATATATGCAAAAAATAAAATCTCTTAGATATTTTAGACTATAATACTGTCTATTATCTAGGAGGTTTTTTATGAATAAAACAATCGTTAAATTATTAACCAGCCGTGCCATCAATAAGATCGGGAATATTTTTTATGACTATGGAAATAGTGTTTGGCTAGCTTCTATGGGAGCAGTTGGTCAGCAATTTTTAGCTTTTTACCAAATGTCTGATACGGTCACATCTATTCTCTTTAATCCTATAAGCGGTGCCATTGTTGACCGTTTTAAGCGCCGCAAAATTTTGTTAACGACCTCGTTGCTTTGCGCGATAGCCTGTCTATTAGCAGCCCTAGTTTCAAATGACAGACTCATGCTCTATGCTCTAGTGATTGTCAATATTGTACTCACGATTTCAACTTCATTTTCCCGAATTGCCAATAAATCTTATATTACGGAGCTGGTGGAGAAGGGTGAGATTATTCGGTACAATGCTCAACTAGAAACTGTTTTGCAGGTGATAGGCGTTGCTTCTCCCATCTTTTCCTTCTTGGTTATTCATTTTACTAGTTTACGAGTAACCTTGCTGGTGGATGCGATTAGTTTTCTAGTGTCATTTTTCTTGATTTATGCGATCAAACCAGAAGAAAGTCATTACCAAATTCAAGCTAAGGCAGGATTGACTGTTGGAGGGATAATAGAGGACATTTTTGAAGGGTTGCGCTATATCTATCGGGAAAAACAAGTCTTGTTCTTATTGGTTCTAGCAGCTTTGGTCAATTTTTTATTGGCTGGTTTCGCCTATTTACTTCCTTTTGCAGATCAATTGCATAAGCAAGAAGAGGCATACGCAAGTCTGTTGACTTTAGGAGCAATCGGATCAATACTGGCTGCTCTTGTCTCAGGAAAAATGAAGGGGAAGATGAGCAATTTACTGATTAGTCTTGGACTGAGTGGTGTTGGAGTCATGATTTTAGGAATATCGTCGGTTCTCTTACTACCAACCTGGCTTACCTATAGTGGAAATTTATTTTCTGAATTTTTTATGACGATGTTTAATATTCATTTTTTGAGTCAAATTCAGATGCGAGTTTCAAACGAATTGATGGGACGAGTATTTTCAGCAGTTTTTACAGTGGCTATCCTATTTATGCCTCTGGGGACCTGGCTCATATCTGTTATGCCAAACGCGATTCAATTAAGTAGTTTCCTCTGGATTGGAGGAGGTGTTCTTCTGTTAGCTCTGTCTGGAATGGTCGTCACAAAATTAAGAATCCTAGACTAAAATATCACAAACCTTGTTCTTTTTTGGTATAATGAGTGATGACTGATACAAGTAAAAGGAGAAGATTCATGATTTTAATTACAGGAGCAAATGGTCAACTTGGTACAGAAATGCGCTACCTTCTTGATGAGCGTGGCATTGACTATGTAGCAGCAGATGTAGCAGAAATGGATATTACGGATGCTGACAAAGTAGATGCTCTCTTTGCAGAAGTGAAGCCAACAATTGTTTACCACTGTGCGGCCTACACAGCAGTTGATGCAGCTGAAGATGAAGGAAAAGAGCTCAACTATAAGATTAACGTAACTGGTACAGAAAATGTTGCTAAAGCTGCAGCTAAGTACGATGCAACCTTGGTCTATATCTCAACGGATTATGTCTTTGAAGGACAAAAGCCAGTTGGTTTGGAGTTGGAAGTTGATGAACCAGCCAACCCTCAAACAGAGTACGGTCGTACAAAACGTTTGGGTGAAGAAGCAGTTGAAAAATACGCACCAAAATTCTACACAGTTCGTACAGCATGGGTATTCGGAAACTACGGTAAAAACTTTGTCTTTACCATGCAAAGCTTGGCAGAAACTCGCGACACACTGGGTGTGGTCAATGACCAATTTGGTCGCCCAACTTGGACTCGTACCTTGGCAGAATTCATGACCTACTTGGTGGATAACAAGGAAGAATATGGTTATTATCATCTGTCAAATGATTCTGAAAAAGGGATTAGCTGGTATGATTTTGCAGTTGAAATCTTGAAAGATAAGGCTGTCACTGTCAACCCAGTTTCTTCAGACCAATTCCCAGCCAAGGCAAAACGTCCGCTCAACTCAACTATGAGTTTGGCAAAAGCTAAGGCAACAGGTTTCCAAATTCCAACTTGGCAAGAAGCTCTGCAAGCCTTCTACAAACAAGGTCAAGACAAGTAAGCAAACAGGCGTCAGCCTGTTTTTTCTGTCTATTTAAGCTAGATTATGGTATAATAATCTGATTATACTTTTTAGAAGTTAGGACTATGAAAGACGTATTTATTATTGGTAGTCGTGGATTACCAGCCAAATATGGTGGCTTTGAAACCTTTGTTGAACAGCTGGTTTCCCACCAAGTATCAAAAGATATTACTTATCATGTTGCCTGTTTATCAGACGATAGTCATCATGTGCACAGCGACTACAAGGGGGTGGATTGTTTTACAATTAATCCACCAAAGCTAGGACCAGCTCGCGTCATTGCTTATGATATGCAGGCTATCAGCTATGCCTTGGAAATGGTGAAACAGCAACAAATACAGAAACCCATTTTTTACATTTTAGGCAATACCATCGGTGCTTTCATCGCGCCTTTTGCAAGAAAAATCCACAAGGTGGGTGGACAGCTTTTTATCAATCCAGACGGATTAGAGTGGAAGCGGAGTAAGTGGACCAAGCCTGTACAAGCCTATCTCAAGTATTCTGAAAAAGTCATGACGCGCTATGCAGACCTGGTTGTGTCTGATAACGAAGGAATTGAAGATTATATCCGTCGGATCTATCCTTGGTCTAAGACCACCTTTATCGCTTATGGGACAGATTTAGCGAAGACTAGTTTGAGCTACCAAGACTACAAGGTGCGGACCTTCTTTGATAAATGGAAGATGACGGAAAAGGAGTATTTCTTGATTGTTGGTCGTTTTGTTCCTGAAAATAACTATGCGACGATTATCCGTGAGTTTATGAAATCGCAGACTAAGCGGGATTTGGTGATTATCTGCAATCATGATGGTTCTGTCTATTTTGACCAATTGAAAGCTGAAACGAACTTTGATAAGGATGTACGCATCAAGTTTGTCGGAACAGTTTATGACCAAGATTTGCTCAAGTATATTCGTCAGGAAGCGCGTGCTTACTTGCACGGTCATGAAGTCGGTGGCACCAATCCGGGATTGCTTGAAGCTCTTTCTCAGACCAATGAAAATCTTGTTTTAGGTGTAGATTTTAACCAGAAAGTGGCCCAGAGCACCGCACATTATTGGACAAAAAAAGCTGGCGACTTAGCAGGTTTGATTGACCAAGTTGACAAAACTCCTGAAAATGTAGAATTGGGACAGAAAGCTAAAATACAAATGCAAGAACAGTACACGTGGGAGAAAATTGTCAGCCAATATGAGGACTTGTTTTTAAGATGAAAGTTACTATTCTCATGTCCACCTATAACGGTGAACGGTTTCTAGCAGAGCAGATTCGAAGTATTCAAGACCAGACCTTCACGAATTGGAAGTTGTTAATTCGCGATGATGGCTCTAATGATAGAACACCAGAAATTATTCAAGAGTTTGTTGAAAAGGACAGTCGTATTCACTTTATGAATACGGAAGACAGGACAAATCTTGGTGTCATCAAGAATTTTTATACTTTGCTCAAATATGAAAAGGCAGATGTCTATTTCTTTTCGGACCAAGATGATATTTGGTTGCCAGAAAAAATGGCCATGACCTTGGCAGAAGCAGAGCATTATCCTGCTGACCAGCCCTTGCTTATCTACACAGACTTAAAAGTGGTCAATCAGGAGCTGGAAGTTCTGTCAGAGAGCATGATTCGAAGTCAATCCTACCACGCCAATACTAGTCTCATTCAAGAATTGACCGAAAATACCGTCACAGGTGGAACCATGATGATTAACCATTCTTTGGCAGAATTATGGACTCGTCCAGATAATATTCTGATGCATGACTGGTACCTAGCTCTTTTAGCCACAGCTTTTGGCAAACTAGTCTACATTGATCAAGCAGGTGAACTCTATCGCCAGCATGATAGTAATGTGTTGGGGGCGAGGACGTTATCTAAGCGTATGCAACATTGGATCCGCCCACACCTACTATTTGCTAAGTATTGGCAACTCATAAAAGATAGTCAACTTCAGGCCAGTCATCTTTTACAGCTGCCCTTGACGCCTGACAAACGAGACTTAGTGCAAGCCTATGTAACCATTATGGACAAAGGACTGATTGAGCGGGTACGGATATTGAAAAAGTATAGTTTTAAGAAAAATAAGGCCTTTCATACTTTTGTATTTACCATTTTGATATTGACAAAATTTGCTTATAAGGAGTAAACATGGATATTTTTTCCAAGAAAAATCGAATTCTTTTGAAAGAATTGATTAAAACAGATTTTAAATTGCGCTACCAAGGTAGTGTTGTTGGCTATATGTGGTCTATTTTGAAGCCACTTATGATGTTTGCGATTATGTATACCGTTTTTGTTCGTTTCCTTCGTATGGGGAACGATGTGCCTCATTTTGCAGTTGCTTTATTGCTAGGAAATGTCATTTGGTCTTTCTTTTCAGAGGCAACCAACATGGGAATGGTTTCGATTGTTAGCCGTGGGGACTTACTCCGTAAGCTAAATTTTTCCAAGCATATTATCGTGATGTCTGCTATTTGTGGAGCCATGATTAACTTTGCGATTAACCTAGTTGTCGTTTTGATTTTTGCAGCGATCAATGGGGTTCATGTTGCTTGGAATGGTGTGATTTTCATCCCAGTTCTTTTCCTTGAGCTCTTTTTGTTGGCTTTTGGTATTGCGCTTTTGTTGTCCTCACTGTTTGTGAAATTTCGAGATTTGGGGCAAATTTGGGAAGTAGTTATGCAGGCTGGACTTTATGCGACACCGATTATTTATTCTATTGGATTTGTGCGAGAACGCAGTGAAGTTGCGGCCAAATTGATTATGCTCAATCCCTTAGCGCAGATTATCCAAGATTCACGTTATATTTTAATGGATCGTGCGAATATTCCGATTTGGCAATTATCAAATCACTGGTGGTACATTGTTATTCCATATATTATTCCAGTTCTTGTATTTGCCCTTGGTTTGACAGTGTTCAATCGTAATGCTAAGAGATTTGCGGAGATTATTTAATGATGGACAAAAATATTGCAGTAAAAGTAGATCATGTTAGCAAGTTTTTCCGCTTGCCGACAGAACAAACTCATAGTTTGCGCACAGCTATGGTTAACCGTTTCAAGGGCATCAAAGGTTACCGCGAGCAGCATGTCTTAAAAGATATTTCTTTTGAAGTTGAAAAAGGAGATTTTTTTGGGATTGTTGGTCGAAACGGTTCAGGTAAATCAACCCTTTTAAAAATCATTTCTCAAATTTATGTTCCAGAAAAAGGTTCTGTTGAAATTGATGGGAAGTTAGTTTCTTTCATTGAATTGGGTGTCGGTTTCAATCCTGAATTGACCGGTCGGGAAAATGTTTATATGAATGGAGCCATGCTTGGCTTTACGACAGAAGAAGTTGATGCCATGTACGATGACATTGTGGAATTTGCTGAGTTGAAGGACTTCATGAACCAAAAACTCAAGAATTATTCTAGTGGAATGCAGGTGCGTTTGGCATTCTCTGTTGCGATTAAGGCACAGGGAGATATTTTGATTTTGGATGAAGTTTTAGCAGTTGGAGATGAAGCCTTCCAGCGTAAATGTAATGACTACTTCATGGAACGTAAAAGAAGTGGTAAAACCACTATTTTGGTAACCCACGACATGGGGGCTGTTAAGAAATATTGTAACAAGGCCGTTTTGATTGAGTATGGTTTGGTAAAAGCTTTGGGGAACCCAAGTGATGTAGCCAATCAGTACAGTATGGACAATGCACATCCTGTTCATTTTGAAGAACCGGATGAAGAAGGTCAAGAGACTACTGAAGAACATGCTCAAGATGCTAGAGTTTTAGTAGAGAATCTTCAAGTTAAGTTATTGTCACCCAATCGCATAAATCAGAAAGATTTAGTCGAGTTTGAAATTTCTTATGATGTGCTAGAAAATATTGCGACTCATCCTGTCTTTTCAATGACAGACATTGATCGGAATATCTGGATTTACAATGATAATGCCTATGATCGGCCTACGACTGGCAAGGGCCATAAAGTATTGCATTATTCATGTAGTTTGGCTCAAGTAAATGATATCAAGTTGCAGCTACAGGTGACCATATTAGGTGCTGAACGAGAAATGTTAGCCTATGCAAATGCTGAAAATGCTCCTTTAATTATGGTGAATAGAACAGACATTGATCCAGATGATTTTTCAGCAGTAGACTCGGCAGCAGGTTTGATTAAGCGCAATGGTACATGGACTATTACAGAATAAGTGAGGAAGAGCTGATATGAAGCCTGTCGTTTCAATTGTTTGTACAGTTTATAATAAGGCTCCATGGTTGCAACAGACCATAGACAGTTTTTTGAACCAAAAAACAGACTTTCCTATTGAAATCGTTTTGATTGATGATTGTTCAACAGATACTTCACGGGAAATCATTGCATCTTATCAAGAAAAATATCCTCATTTAATTAAAGCATTTTACAATGAAAAGAATCTTGGCATTGCAAGGACTTGGGTAAAAGTTTGCGATATGGTTTCAGGAGACTACATCGCCCGATGTGACGGCGATGATTATTGGATCGATGTTTTTAAATTGCAAAAGCAATTTGATGTGTTGCAAGAGCGTCCAGAATCTAAATGGTCTTCTACAGATATTGATTTTGTGAATGAGACTGGAAATAGTATTGGACAAGCTATTTTTGAAAGTGGGCAGATGCCAAAGGTTCATAGTTTTGAAACCATGTTGGCGACAAGAGGATTTATGGCTCCTTCAACTTGGTTGGTTGAAACAGCCTTAATGCGCGAAGTTAATCATCGCATAGATTTGGATACAGCTGATGACACGTTTGACTTACAATTAGAACTATTTCAAGAAACTAAGTTATCCTATGTAGAAGATGCCACAGTTGCCTATCGTGTCAACCAGGGATCAGATTCTCGTCCAAAAGATTTCTTAAAATTAGAAAATCGCTTTAATAAATTACTTGCTACTCAAAATAACTATCTAGACAAGTATCCAAGTAGTGATTATCGTGAAATGCTTAGGATTTTATTGGATAGAAATAACCGCTATGAATTGACCTTAACGCAACAATCTGCAGGACTGGAACAACTAGGATTTGAACGTGTAACGATTTACTTTGATTGTGATCATCATGGTTTTACGCAAGAGAATATCTTTCAGGTGCCATTAGAAAAAAAGGGTACGGTTGCTATTCACTTACCAGATAATTGCCAACGTATTCGGATAGATTTATCTGAGAGACCTAGTTTTTATTCGTTCGTAAAATTACAGATGAAATCTTCTGGGACAAGATTGTTGCCTCATTATATGAATGGTCTTCTTCTCAGTGGGAATATTGTCTTTCCGAATCCTGATCCCCAGATGATTTATGAAATCAATACGGATATGTATGGGCAAGATTTTATATTGTCCTATGAAGTTGCGGAAATGAATGATATTTATTCTGAAGACTATATTGGAAAAGTGCTAGCTAGAGGCTGGGAAAATGAAAAACTCTTGGTCCACAATTTGACTCATGAAAAAGTTGAAAATATCCAAGAATTACTGACACTTCGTGAGGTAACTCAACAGCAACAAGCAGACTTAGAAGAGATTACTCGTCTTTATAATTCTGTCATCCATTCTCGCCGTTGGACGATCCCAACAAAAATTATCAATTTCTTTAGGAGAAAATAATGAAGCGCCTACTTTTATACGTGCATTTTAATAAATTTCATTCACTCAGTTCGCACGTTAAGTATCAACTAGAACATATGCGACCGCTCTTTTCAAAGGTTGTTTTTATTTCAAATAGTTCTTTTTCAGAAAAATTGGAACAAGAATTGCGGCAGGCATCCTTGATTGATGATTGTTTCCGTCGAGAGAATGTCGGATTTGATTTTGCGGCTTGGCGCGATGGGATGAGCTTTGTTGGTTTTGATCGTCTTCAAGATTATGACTCTGTAACTCTGATGAATGACACTTGTTTTGGTCCGCTTTGGGATATGGGAGAAGTATACCGTCAATTTGAAGAGAATGTCGATGTAGATTTTTGGGGAATGACTAATTTCCGTGCAAATGCTCAATTCCGTGAACATATTCAAAGTTACTATCTGTCTTTTAAAAATCCTGTCTTGAAATCACAAGTTTTCCAAGAATTTTGGATGACGGTACAGAATTTTACAGCTGTTCAGGATGTGATCGACAACTACGAAACACGTGTAACGACAGTTCTGACAGATGCAGGCTTTCGTTATAAAACTGTTTTAGATACTGTTGATTTGGACACAACGGGGATGTTGCATCCAGATTTTTCTTACTATAATCCTACAGCGATTCTAAAGCATAAAGTTCCTTTTATTAAGGTTAAAACCATTGATGCTAATCAACATATTACTCCATATATTTTGGATGAAATCGAGCGTACATCGGATTACCCAGTGGATTTGATTGTCGAACATATGTCCAACATTAACTATCCAGATTTCAAGTATCTTCTTGGTAGGAAGCTTTTGAAACCAGCACAAGCAAATTTTGCAGGTCAAAAAATTGCAGTTCATTTGCATGTCTTTTATGTAGATTTATTGCAGGAGTTTTTGGATGCTTTTGATCATTTCCACTTTGATTACGATTTATTTATTACGACAGATGTGTCTAGTAAAGAAGCAGAGATTCAAACGATCTTGGATATAAACCAGCAAGTAGCACGAATTTTTGTAACGGGTAATATTGGACGTGATGTCTTACCGATGTTGAAGCTCAAAGAACACTTGCAAGACTATGATTTTGTTGGTCATTTCCATACTAAGAAGTCCAAAGAGGCAGATTTTTGGGCAGGTGAGTCTTGGCGAAAAGAATTGATTGATATGTTGGTGGTGCCAGCAGATATGATTTTAGCAAATCTTATCAATCAGAATGGATTAGGAATGGTTATTGCAGATATTCCAACCTTCTTCCGTTACAATAAAATTGTAGATGCCTACAACGAACATCAAATTGCACCTGCCATGAATGATTTGTGGGAAAAAATGAGATTGGAAAAATCAATTGATTTTAATCATCTCCATACTTTTGTCATGTCCTATGGTACCTACGTCTGGTTTAAGTATGATGCTTTGAAGCCTTTGTTTGAACTTGATTTGACAGATAAGGATGTTCCAGCAGAACCCTTGCCTCAAAATTCGATCCTTCATGCCATTGAACGCCTCTTGATTTACATTGGTTGGGCAAATCAGTACGATTTCCGAATTGTACCGAATCCAGTTCCACTAACAGCATTTATTGATAATAAATTGCTCAATGAAAGAGGGGATGCTCTTCCTCACACCTATGTTAACTTTGACCATCTAGGAGGAATCAAAGGAGCACTCAAATACATATTTGTAGGGCCAGCTCGGGCGATTAAGTATATTTTGAAACGAATAAGGAGGAAGATACATTGAAATGTTTAGGAAATAGAACCGTGTTACTAATGCTCTAAGTAAGTACCTTTGTTAACTTTGACCATCTAGGAGGAATCAAAGGAGCACTCAAATACATATTTGTAGGGCCAGCTCGGGCGATTAAGTATATTTTGAAACGAATAAGGAGGAAGATATATTGAAACGTTTAGGAAATAGGACCGTGTTACTAATTACTCTAAGTAAGTACCTTTTTTCACTGGTTCTTTTATGTTTAGCTTATACCTCAAATGGAGGTAGGAAATTTTTTATTGTGGGCTTGATAGAATTGATCATCATTGCAATGTTGACAAATTCTCTCTTAAAATTAAAACATAAATGGACAAAATGGCTAGCTTATTTGTTCAATGTTGTTATGCTTTTTCTTTACAATGCCCAAAATTTAGTGATGTTTTTTGGACGTTCCTTTACTACCCTAGTAATGGTGACAAACTTGGAGTCCTTGGAATCACTAAAAGGAAATGCACTGCCCATTGGAGTGGGAGTTGTCGCTCTTCTTATTTTTACTCTCCTACCTATTCACCTCTTGAACTTTAAGGTAGTGCGGACGAGTTGGATTTTATCAGGAGCACTCTTGTTAGAGTTGGCAATGACTGCTCTGTATGGCAATAGCAACTCCCCTATTTTTGCAGTTTACCGCTTAGGTTTAGATGCTAGAGTCTATCAGCAGCAGCTTGCGGCTATAGCAGATCAACCAGATCAGACAAAAAACTTTTATCGAAGAGAAATTCAATCTTCAATTGAAAAACCAAAAAATTTACCAGAAAAACCAAATGTTGTATTGATTTTTGCAGAAGGTCTTTCTCAAAATATTATTGATGATGAGCGCAATGTGATGCCGCATTTAAAAGCTTTACAAGAAAAGTCATTGAATTTCACCAATTACTATAATCACACTTTTGCAACCTATCGTGGTTTGATTGGACAGTTATATTCTGGATATCAATTGAACAATTATGATACGAATACCTTGATTTCGATGCAGGATATTCTTGCAGATCAAGGTTATCAAACAACATTTATCAATACAGAGCCTTCTAATACACAATTTACTACTTATTTAGAGAATCTGAAATTTCAGGAATTGGTCAACGATACCAAGCGAGCAGATGGTGTGAACGGCAGTTTAACAGATAAGACAGCATTTGAAGAGCTCTTTAAGAAAATTTCCAAACAAAGTAAATCCAATCAACCATTTTTTACAGCCATGTATACATATGGTACTCATATGAGTTTTGATACAGCTGATAAGAGTTTTGGAGATGGGAGTCTGAATCTGTTAGATCGTTTCTACAATTTTGATTACTATTTCAATGAATTTATCAAGAAATTTGACGAAAGTGGTTTGTCAGAGAATACAATCTTGGTTTTCACAGCAGATCATGCTACCTTCCAAGATAAGGATTTTATCAAAGCCTACCCTAATTATCAACGAGCAAATTCAGATCTTGATCGCATGCCACTTTTTATTTATCACAAGGGAGTCCTGGATTATGACCGAGATGTAGAAGGACGTAATTCTCTCAGTATGGCGCCTACGGTGCTCGATTATTTAGATATTAGTGAGCCAAATTACTTCTTGGGGCAATCATTATTCTTCTATAAAGAAAATAATAACTCATTTGATACAGTTTTTTATGATAATGCTTATCTTTTGAGTACAGACCATTCTGCTATTGCGCCACTTTCAGAAACGAATGATGCAACTATTCGAACCTTGTTAGATCAATATTTTGCAGCTAAAACACAGGTACCCCAAGAATCAGAAAAAAGAAGGCGTTGACAAGCCTTCTTTTTTCTACTAAACTGTAACATAAAGAAAGAGAAGAATATAAATTAGTGGAGGAAATATGAAAAATAATAGCCTAGATAAGAAATCTCTACAAGTGATGGGAATGATTGTCATCACTTGGTTTCTATATTTTTTACTCATAAAGTTTGATTATCAAAATGATGACGCTTGGTTCTTGCATTGTATACGCAATATTTATCATCATGATGTATTTGCATTTTCAGTAAAACGTTATCAAGAATGGACCTCTCGGACTCTAATCGAAGTGGTTCTAATTATCCTTGTTCAGTTTCCAGTTTTATGGAAATGCTTAGTCGCACTGGCATTCAGTACAGCAAGTATTCTTCCAAGTATGATATTCAGCCCACTTCATAAGTTAGATTATCGGACACTGCTACTATCTTTTGGCTTTTTGTGGATAGTACCTAAAGAGGTTTACAAAGATGCCGGTTGGATTGCGACGACGACAAATTATATATTTCCGTATGCAGCTTTTTTAATAGTAGTTTATCTATTTTCCAAACGCTTCCGAGGAGAAAAATTTTCTATTAGGCTCTATCTATTGGGGTTACTTAGTTTAATCTATGCAGCCAATCAGGAACAGCTCGCTTGTGTCATACTAGGGAGCCTATTTCTTTGGGGAGTATTTTTTAGAGTTTATAAAAAAGAGGATTCTAAGCTTCGATTTGCCCTCATCCCCTTGTCCCTTTCTTTTTTAAGTTTTGTAAACATTTTTATTTCACCGGGAAATAAAGTTCGAACAGCCATTGAAATAAAACGATTTTTCCCTCAATTTAAAGAATTATCGACATTGACAAAAATCAAACTTGGGTTCACTGATACGATGAATACCTTATTTTTTGAAGCGAATTTACCATTTTTAGTCTTCCTATTATTTTTACTTATGATATGTCTATATCATGGAAGAAAGAAGTTAGCCTTGCTAATAGTCCTTCCTCTAATTCCTGTTGTAGGAACATGGTTTCCGTTTGCTTCAGTTCTTGCTTATCGTCATCGAGCAGATATGGCGGCTTCACAAGGAATCTTCTTACTAGATAATGTAGTTGTTTTTATGGTAGGAATTATCTGTGTGCTAGGGGTTCTATATGCCTTATTTTCAGATAAGCTACAGTCTTTATTTGCTATCTTAGTATTAACGATAGGAATTTGCACACGCCTAATGATTGGTTTTTCTCCAACAGTATTTGCTTCTGGAAAACGGACATATTTCTTATTGTATATGAGTTTTCTATTTCTTATGATTTATATCTTCCTATGCCAAAAAAAGATGAGGGAAGAAAGGGTTTATTTAGGAAAAGAGTGATATGAAGTATTTAGGTAAATTATTGGGAAACAGTGTTTTGATCTGGTCTGTTGGGCTCTTATCCTGCCTAACTTTAGCTTCCATTTTTTATCATACACGGTTACCAATGGATGGGTCAGAGATGGCAATCATCGAAAAGAATAACCTCTGGTTTTGGCTGGGGCTCTCTCTGTTTGGGCTAGTTTTATTTTTGATTCTTTGCGCTTTAATAAAGTTAGATGCGGCATATTTACTTTTAGGCGGATTTTTGTTCTATCTAGCAATGGGGATTATTTTGATTATTCATCAAAATAATATCTTGCGTCATGATGCTTTGGCTGTTTTGGAGGCGGCTAGAGCCATCAATCGGAATGAATATTCTCCTCTTACATCGGTTTATGGATATATTTTTAAATATCCCCACCAGCTAGGGTTGGTTACATTTGAAAGGATTTTTCTGCATTTCTTTGGCGAAAAAAATGTTCAAATATTTTTCTATATAAATTTAGTATTTGCCATGTTAGATAACCTCCTGCTTTATTGGTTGGTCCGTAGACAGTTTCCAAAAACCAAGGTGGCTCAAGCAACGATTGTGCTATCCTTCTTGTTTTTGCCGCAAATTTTCTATATTTTATTTGTTTATGGTTTAACCTATAGCTTATTTTTTGTTTTACTAGCTTTGCTAGGTTTGCAGGCTTATCTTCAACATCGAAGTTTGCTGGCTTCTGTTTTGACCCTATCTAGTTTGTCAATGGCCTATCTAATTCGTAGTAATAATCTACTTTTGCTACTATCCATTTGTTTATTACTCTTTTTGGATTTTCTTCAAAATCATTATCATAGGAGTTTGTTGCTGACTATTCTTGTCATCGTCGTACCAATGGGGACTAATTGGGGACTGATTACTTATTATAAAGATTTGACAGGAGCGAAACTGCAAGGGGAGCCTAAAATAGCATGGATTGCTATGGGATTAGATGATAATCCAGTCTATAATCGTATCCCAGGTTGGTATGATGCTTATGTGGAAAATGTTTATACGGAGAACGAAGGAAATGCAGAACAAATCACGCAAGCAAGTCAGAAGAAACTTGGTGAGCGTCTCCAGTATATGAAAAATAACCCTGCTTATACGATTAAATTTTTCAAAAATAAATTGGTTTCGACATGGACAGACGGGCTATTTCAATCAGTATGGTCTGGTCCCTTACCTCGCTCTAAAGTTGAGGGACAAAAGGTGGAAGGCTCGATTATGACTTCTGTTTATGAGGGAGGGAGGTTATTAGACATCCTTTATGTCTATTCAGCCAGTCTTTTACCAATTCTTTATGGATTGAGCCTTTTAGGGACAATAGAGTTATTTGGAAAATATCAGGGTCGGAATGTATTCTTAGCAATCCTTATCTATTTATCAGCAGGTTTTCTCTTCCATCTCATTTGGGAAACCAAAAGTCAATATGTCTATCCGTATGTCTACTTGTTGATTCCGATAGCTGGGGTTGGATTTGATAAGTTATACAAGCGAATGCCTCAGTAACGGTAAGAAAATTCATTGATATAGACTTTCTTTTTGTGTAAGCTTAAATAAAAAAGGGGTTTTATGAAAAATATAAAATTAATCAAACTATTGCTCTGCTTGTCAGTTGTATTTGCAATGTTTTTATCAATAGAAGTACAAGCTAATACGACCATTTATCGTCTATATAATAATCGTAATGGAGAGCATCTGTACACTGCAGATGCAAATGAAAAAGAGGTCCTATTTAGACAGCACGGATGGGGATATGAGGGAGAGTCATGGTATGCTCCTGATGCAGGTCAAGGTTCTCCTGTATATCACCTTTATAATCCTGGGTTGCAAAATCATTTGTATACAACTGATACCAATGAGGTGAATGTATTAACAAGCAAGCATGGTTGGAAAAAGGATAATGGGGGAAGACCTGTCTTTTATTCAGGCGGTGATGCTGCTATTTACCGTGTGTACAACAAAGGGCTACGTGGACTTCATCATTTGACAACAGATACAAATGAATATAATGTGTTGCCACAACATGGTTGGAAGCAAGAAGGTGTTAAACTAAACGCTATCCAAGTGGGAGTTCCTATTCGCACACAATATTATGAAGCACTTCCCTCAGGGAATAACACTATTGAAAATACAGGTTCACAATACACTATAGAAGCAGATGTCTCTTTAACGGGATCTGGAACAGGTTATCATGCAAAGATTTTAGCTGTTAGTCCAGTTTCTGCTATTAGCTTTGGCTTACAATATGATGTAGCTGCCTGTGCTCCACATACAGGAAAAACGTCCTTTATGGTTGAAAACATCGGTAATAATAATGCAGGTGGGCAAACTTATCAGTGGACTAATCTCTATGCCTAAAATAAAGGAGCAACCTATCATTTAATGTTAGCTGTCCAAAAAGATGGAAATTATACAGCCTACATAAATGGTGCAGCCGTTGCACAAGGACGCAATGCAGCAATGGCTAATCGGACAGATATTGCTCTACGAGTAGAGGGGTCAGGTCGTAAAAATGGAGATAGTCTAAAGGCAGTCTTCTCCAATATTAAGCTAAGCTCAAAGCAAATGGTGTGTACCAAGCTAATAAGACTTGGAGAACACATGAATTTCGAACGAATCCAGGTATTGTAGCAACAGGGAATATTAATCAAGTGGTAATCAGTGGTAGTGTTACTGGTTTAAACCCATCACAAGATTGGGATAACGCGTATGGAATTGTTTCCAGCATTATTCAATTTGTAGGCTAGTTAGGGTTGTCTGTCAACCTTAGTAGCTGTCTCATAATACCAATTAGGAGCTGGGCAAAAGTCCAACTCCTAAATTTATGTTGTTAAAAAGCTTTGCCAGTTTAATAGCACATCTTTCTCCATTTTCTCTCTTTTTTTGAGGTTGATAGAATTGACCGTATAAATTTGAAAAGTTTAGGTGTTCTGATGATGGTCTATCGTGATTATTAGTTGACACTTTTTTTGTTAGAAAAATCTCTTTCTCCAAAAGAATTGCATGGTAAAATTCCCCTCTTTATGCTAAAATAATAGGGAGGAGGGAGACCATGATAAAAATATTTGGTAAGATGCGCTATCATTGGCAACCCGAGTTGTCCTGGTCCATTATTTACTGGTCAGCAGTGCTGTCACTTTTTTTTATTGGACTTTCTATGCTCTTTGAAAAATTACAGGTATCGCGTTCTATTTTAGCCATGTTCGGGGTCTTTATCCTACTGGCTTTAGTTGGGCTACACAGATACTTTGTCATTGAAGATGAGAATTTGGAGATTGCGTCGGTTAATCCTTTGGCAATAAAAAAAATCCCTATTGCAGAGATTGAAAAAATTTCAGTGACTTATTTGTCTATTGAACTGTTTTGTCGCCAATACCCAAATGGTAAGATTTTTTATATGAGAAAATGGCCTAAAAAATACTTTGTCAATGCTTTGGCGTTGAATCCATATTTTGCTGGAGAAGTAGAATTATCAGACCATCTCATCAAACAAGATTATTTTGAAGAATATTATGCGCCTAAAAATTAGTCAATCTGAATAGCTTTTGTCGGGCAAGATTTGCTAGCTAAGAGCAGGTCAGAGTCATCCGACAATACTGCTTCACGTCTATCTGGATGATTAGAGAAAACAACAATTCCCTCATCATCGTAGTCAAAAGCCGGTGAATAAGTTTGGCAGAGCCCACAGGCAATACATTTTTCAGGAAATAATTTAATGTTCATACTGCTATTGTAATCAATATTTATAGAAAACACAAGGAGAAATCGTCAAATGTCACAAGAACCATGGAATGAAGAAATTTACGAAACAGTTGATAATGGAGAGGCTTCTCGTCGGAGCCGTAGCGGTCGTAAAAAAGCTAGTACAACCATTTTTACAATTTTGATGAGTATTTTTGTCGTGCTAGTGATTGCTATTATTGCTTTATCAATCTACCTTTCAAGCGGAGGTAGTAAAACCAATTCAAGTCAAGAGTTTTACAATGCGAGCAATGCAGCCAAATCAAGTTCGTCAACGACCACTGAGTCTTCTACAAGTACGGAAGAAAGTAGCACAGAAGCTTCAACAGAGGAGACAAGTTCTAGTTCAACAACTACGTCCGCAGCGGATGGTTCAACTTTAACAGTGAATGCTGGTGAGGGAGAAGCTTCTATTGCTGCACGTGCTGGTATTTCGATTGCAGAATTGGAAAGCCTCAATCCAGACAAAATGTCAACAGGTTCTTGGTTTGCCAACCCAGGTGACATTGTCCGTATTAAATAAGGAGTCACATGAAATCTATTCAAATCGCAATTGACGGACCTGCTTCAAGCGGTAAAAGTACAGTTGCAAAAATTATTGCTAAAAACTTAGGATATACCTATCTAGATACAGGGGCTATGTATCGTTGTGCCACTTATTTGGCTCTCAAAAATAACTTGAGCCGAGAACAAGTGCCTCAAATGTTAGAAGAGTTATCGACTCATCCTATTAGCTTCGGGAAAGCAGCAGACGGTACTGCACTAGTTTTTCTTGGAGATTGTGATGTCAGCTTGGCTATTCGTCAAAATGATGTGACTAATAATGTTTCTTGGGTTTCAGCCATTCCAGAAATTCGAGAGGAATTGGTTGCACAACAACGTCGGATTGCTGCTCAAGGTGGCATTGTCATGGATGGTCGTGATATCGGTACGGTTGTCCTGCCAGAAGCACAATTGAAGATTTTCTTGGTGGCTTCTGTGGAAGAACGGGCCCTACGTCGCTTTAAGGAAAATCAAGAAAAAGGGATTCCAACAGACTTAGAAACGCTTAAGGAAGAAATTGCAGCGCGTGATTATAAGGACAGTCACCGTGAAGTTTCTCCCTTGAAACCAGCTGATGACTCCATTACTTTTGATACGACAGGTGTGTCTATTGAAGGTGTGGTTCAATTTATTTCAGAAAAAGCAAAAGAAATTCTTGACAAGTAGAAAATCTACTGATATACTAGTAACAATGAGAAAAGCAGAAGTGAGAGCTTCTCGCCTTGCGACTAACGTTGTCTGGCTCTACGGTTACAATTTCTTTTGAAATGATAATGTAGGGACGGACTTGTGAGCAAGTCCGTTTCGTTTTTCTCTAAAAAATTATAAAGAGGTGAATACCATAGCAAAGCAAGATTTGTTCATCAATGATGAAATTCGTGTGCGTGAAGTTCGTCTTATCGGTATCGAGGGTGAACAGTTAGGTATCAAACCACTCAACGAAGCGCAAGCTTTGGCTGACGCGGCTAATGTTGACTTGGTTCTGATCCAACCGCAAGCTAAACCACCTGTTGCGAAGATTATGGACTATGGCAAGTTCAAATTTGAGTATCAGAAGAAACAGAAAGAACAACGTAAGAAACAAACCGTTGTTACTGTTAAAGAAGTTCGCTTGAGTCCAACGATTGATAAGGGTGACTTTGATACCAAACTTCGTAATGCCCGCAAATTCCTTGAAAAAGGAAACAAGGTCAAAGTATCTATTCGATTTAAGGGTCGGATGATTACGCACAAGGAAGTTGGAGCGAAAGTCTTGGCAGAGTTCGCTGAAGCTACTCAAGATGTAGCGATTATCGAACAACGTGCTAAGATGGATGGACGCCAAATGTTCATGCAACTTGCCCCAATTTCAGAAAAAAAATAAGCTCAGAAAGCTAAAGGAGAAAAATCATGCCAAAACAAAAAACTCACCGCGCATCAGCTAAACGTTTCAAACGTACAGGTTCTGGTGGCTTGAAACGCTTCCGCGCCTTCACATCACACCGTTTCCACGGTAAAACTAAAAAACAACGTCGTCACCTTCGTAAAGCAGGTATGGTACATGCTGGTGACTTCAAACGTATCAAAGCTATGCTTACTCGTCTTAAATAAGACAAGACTTGAAATTAGAGAATTATTCGGAGGAAAAATAAATGGCACGTGTTAAAGGTGGCGTTGTTTCACGCAAACGTCGTAAACGTATTTTAAAATTAGCTAAAGGTTACTACGGTTCAAAACATCTCTTGTTCCGCACTGCGAAAGAACAAGTAATGAACTCTTACTACTATGCATACCGTGACCGTCGTCAGAAAAAACGTGATTTCCGTAAATTGTGGATCACTCGTATCAACGCGGCTGCTCGTATGAATGGTTTGTCATACTCTAAATTAATGAACGGTTTGAAAAAAGCTGAAATCGATGTTAACCGTAAAATGCTTGCTGACTTGGCAGTAAACGATGCTGCAGCATTCTCAGCACTTGCAGAAGCTGCTAAATCAGCTTTGGCAAAATAAGCTTATAATCAAAAAAACTAGCCTAGGCTAGTTTTTTTGTGTTTTTGAGTAAAGTTTAGAAGTGTTCTAAGTTTTTAGTTGTCATCATGTAGATGCTAACCGTGAACTAGTATGGGTCACAATACATGTAACATGCTTAGTCAAGAGTGATAATGGAAAAGTAAAGGAGATAAAAAAACTGAGAACGAGTCTCAGTTTCTGTTTACTTACTTGGAGAAGAACTGCTGCTTGAGGTGGTTGTAAGCTCCTCATGCAATTCTTTATAACTTGGTGATTGATAGAGATCAACAGTTGATTTATCTCCATTTTTATTATAAATGCTAGTAGATTTGTCAGCTAGTTTGTCTTCAATAGCTTTTAAAACGTCCATTGAATCTTTGTAGCTGAATTGACTGGTATCTACTCTAGGCAGGCCGTTGTCAAGGAAGCGGAGGAGATCTCCTGTTTGAACAGCATCGCTAGCTGCTAATTGAGAGTCCGCAGCTGCTTTGGCAACATCAATTTCTTTTTGTGTAGATTCGTCAGGATTCGTGATTTCTTGTCCTGTTTCCGTATAGTAGACCTTGCCACCATAACTTGTAAATTTTGGTGTTACAAATGCGCCAGAAGTACGTGTTGCTACTACTTGGTTATGTCCAGATGATAACAGGTCCTGTCCAACTTGGATATATTTGCTAGTGTCAATACCAAGCAAATGCTCAAGAGTTGGTAAGTTGTCTACATCGCCTCCATAGGTATGAACGATTTTTCCTTGTTTCATACCGGGGATGACAATCATATATGGGACACGTTGGAGCATCATATTGTCATAATCAGTCCAAGTCTCAGCATCTTTGCCAAGAAGAGGAGCCAAATCCGTATTTCGTGAATTAGAAATACCGTAGTGATCTCCGTAGAGAACAATGATCGAATTGTCATAAATACCAACTGCTTTTAGATAGTCAAAGAATGACTTAACAGAGGTATCTAGGTAGTTAGCGGTAGCAAAATATCCATTGATGGTTTCGTCTTTGGTTTCTGCGAATGGGAAACCAAGTTCATCCCCTTTAAGGTTAGACATATATGGATAGTGGTTAGATACAGTGATAAATTTAGCATAGAATGGTTGCTGCATTTGTTCTAAATATTGAATGGAGTCAGCAAACATATTTTTATCGTTGAGACCGTATTGGAAGGAGTTGTCTTCGGTTTGTTTACGGAAGTAAGATGAATCAAAGAAGTAATTATAACCCCATTGTTTATAGGTGTTATTTCGATTCCAGAAGGTCGCTGAATTTCCGTGGAAAACAGCTGAAGTATAGCCACCTTCAACATTCAAGATGTGTGGGGCTGCTTGGGCAGTATTGCTGCCACCGTATTGTACCATGAAGGAACCTTGCGCAAGTCCAAACAATGAGTTTTCCATGGTTGTTTCAGCATCAGAAGTTTTACCTGCCTTGACTTGGTGGAAAAAGTTTGAGAAAGCAAAGGTTTCAGGTGAATGGTAGAGAGAATTGAGGAATGGTGTAACCTCGTATTCAGAATTATTGACCTTTAATTTGTAGTCAATCAGAAATTGTTGGAAACTTTCCAAGTGAAGATAGATGACATTACGTCCTTTGGCAATTCCAAAGAGACTTGGATTCGGTGCTGCGTAGTGAGCCTTGACATAATCTTGTACTGCAACCAGGTCTTGGGCTGTCGCTTCTGAACGGTCCTTGTGGGCATTGTATGTCTGGTTGGCATTATAGGCTAGAAAGGCTGGAAGTCCCAGCCCACGAACGATATAAGTGTTTGAAAAACCACGGGTCAAGAGTTCAGGTCGATCAATTTCAGCTAGGAAAAGATTGGCTGAAAAGAGCATGGTCGAAAGAGCAGTGACTGCAAAACTCGCTCGTTTATTGAAGGGACGTTGATCCATGATAAATTTTTTCTTGAAACGTAAATAAAAGAAGTAAAAGAAGTCTACAAAGTAGAGAATATCCCACGGAGTAAAGAGTTTGAAGGCTGATTCTCCTAAGCCACCTGCCACACTTTTACTAGCCATGATGGTTGAGATGGAAATATAATCTGAAAATTCACGGTAGTAAATAGCATTTGAAAATAGCCAAGCAAATAATAAAAAATAAATTGTGCAGGCTACGGTGTAGAAAGCTTTCGTACCTTTAACGTAGAGTGCTACCCCAATTAGCAGAAGAGCTAAGGGGAGAGGATTGATAAAGGCAATCAGGTTCTGGTAGAAACCTTCCGTATCCAAGTTAAAATTTGTTGCATAGGCAACTAGGGTTTTTATCCAATAGAGAAGAACCAGACTGAACACAAAGCCTAGTCGGGTTCTCAGTACTTCATTGATTTGGTTTTGTATTTTTTTCACAGAAATTTCCTCATACAATATCTATAAAATCACTGACTATTATACCACACTTTTGATTGGACCATGGACTACAAAAGTTTTTTTGAGATATGAAGGTGAATTTGTTATAATACTGTTTATGGAAACAGTAAAACTCAATCGAACTGGTCAAAGAAAAGTTAGGCAGGGAATCTGTCTTTTAGAAGAGACTGATGTACAGTCTTTTTCGGGTAATAATCGCTATGTTTTATTGGCTGATGAAGCTGGAAAAGTGCTGGGACAAGGCTACCTTTCACAGCAAAATAAAGGAATCGGATGGTTGGTTTCTCAGGAACCTTTTAAAGCAGATAGTGCATTTTTTAAGAGCCTGTTTACGAAAGCGAAAAACAAGCGTTCTTCCTATGCTCAATCAGATGTAACGACAGCCTACCGTCTCTTTAATCAAGATGGAGATGGATTTGGTGGTTTGACAATTGACTTTTATGAGGACTATGCACTCTTTACATGGTATAATGAATTTATATACTCCCAAAAAGAGATCATCGTAGAAGCTTTTATTTCTATTTTTCCTGATATCAAAGGAGCTTACGAGAAAATTCGCTTTAAGGGCTTGGACCTTGAATCTGCACATTTATACAAGCAAGAAGCCCCAGCTACCTTTATTGTGAAGGAAAATGGAGTCAATTACCAAGTCTTCCTCAATGATGGTCTCATGACAGGAATTTTTCTAGACCAACATGAAGTTCGTGGTAGCTTAGTAGATGGCTTAGCAATGGGGAAATCCTTGCTCAATATGTTCTCCTACACAGCCGCATTCTCAGTGGCCGCTGCTATGGGAGGCGCCCTTGAGACGACTTCTGTTGACCTAGCCAAACGGTCTCGAGAATTGTCGGAGGCGCATTTTATTGCCAACGGACTTCCTTTAGAAAACCATCGTTTTGTGGTCATGGATGTGTTTGAATACTTCCGTTATGCTAAGCGAAAAGGTCTTTCTTATGATGTTATCGTGATTGACCCGCCGAGTTTTGCACGAAATAAAAAACAAACTTTTTCAGTTGCCAAAGATTATCATCGATTGATTGCGGAGGCTTTGGAAATCTTGAATCCTCATGGAATCATCATTGCTTCAACCAATGCTTCTAATCTGACGGCTGAAAAATTTAAAAAAGAATTGAAAAAAGGATTTGGGCAGACCAAGTTCCGTTATCTAGCAACCAATCGCTTACCAGCTGATTTTGCTTATAATAAAAATGATGAAAGTAGTAATTACCTCAAGGTATTTACGATACAGGTAGAGAAATGAAAATAGTCGTACCGATTATGCCACGAAGTATGGAAGATGTTGAGTTGCTAGACATAGAGCGCTTGGCAGCAGCAGACTTGATTGAATGGCGTGCTGACTATCTTCCAAAAGATGAGATTTTACGAGTTGCGCCAGCTGTCTTTGAAAAGTTGGTGGGGCGTGAAGTTATTTTTACACTTCGAACTAGTTGTGAAGGTGGCTTATTGGAAGTGACAGATGCGGAATATGTGGCTTTGATTAAAGAAGTTGCTAGTCTCTATCAGCCTGAATTTATTGATTTTGAATATTATTCTCATAAGGAAATTTTTGAAGAAATGATGGAGTTTCCTAATTTGGTCTTGAGTTATCATAATTTCCAAGAAACACCAGAAAACTACATGGAAATCATGTCAGAATTGACCAGTTTATCCCCAGCAGTTGTTAAGATGGCTGTTATGCCAAAGACAGAGCAGGATGTATTGGATGTCATGAACTATACGCGCGGTTTCAAGACACTCAATATGGAGCAAGCTTATGCCACTATGTCTATGGGAGATTTAGGGAAATTATCTCGCTTATCTGGTGTGTTGACAGGTTCTTGCTGGACCTTTGCTAGTCTGGACGAAGCTAGTGCGCCAGGGCAAATTTCTCTTGCCAACATGAAAAAATTCTTAGAAGAATTGGAGAAGTAGATGAGGTATTTGACAGCGGGTGAATCCCATGGACCACGTTTAACGGCTATTATTGAAGGAGTTCCAGCAGGGCTTTCTCTGACTGCTCAAGATATCAATGAAGATTTGAAACGACGCCAAGGCGGCTATGGTCGTGGTGGACGTATGAAGATTGAAACAGACCAGGTTGAGATTACAGCAGGTGTGCGCCATGGAAAAACGACTGGCGCGCCAATTACACTCAATGTCACCAATAAAGATCACCAAAAATGGCTTGAAATCATGTCTGTTGAAGACATTGAAGAAAAGCTCAAAAGTAAGCGTCGCATCACTCATCCGCGTCCAGGACATGCCGATTTGGTAGGGGGCATGAAATACCGCTTTGATGATTTGCGGAATTCTTTGGAACGATCATCTGCTCGTGAGACAACCATGCGTGTTGCAATCGGTGCTGTTGCCAAACGGATTTTAGCAGAGTTGGACATTGACATTGCCAACCATGTAGTTGTCTTTGGAGGCAAGGAAATTGATGTTCCAGACAAGTTGACCGTTGCACAAATCAAAGAATTGGCTAAAAAGTCTGAGATTTCGGTGGTTAATCAAGAACGCGAGCAGGAAATCAAGGATTACATTGACCAAATCAAGCGCGAAGGAGATACTATCGGCGGTATCGTTGAGACGATTATCGGTGGAGTTCCAGCAGGTTTGGGTTCATTTGTCCAATGGGATAAAAAGTTAGATAGTAAACTGGCTCAAGCTGTTGTGTCTATCAATGCCTTCAAGGGTGTAGAATTTGGTGTTGGCTTCCAAGCGGGTTACCGTAAAGGCTCAGAAGTCATGGATGAAATTCTTTGGAATGAGGCAGATGGCTATACTCGTCGTACCAATCATTTGGGTGGTTTTGAAGGCGGTATGTCTAACGGTCAACCGCTGGTTATTCGTGGAGTTATGAAGCCTATTCCAACTCTTTACAAACCACTTATGTCTGTTGATATTGAGACACATGAGCCATACAAGGCAACGGTGGAACGCTCAGACCCAACAGCTTTACCAGCTGCTGGTGTGGTCATGGAGTCAGTAGTGGCAACGGTTATTGCGACGGAAATCTTAGAAAAATTCTCTTCAGACAATATGGAAGAGTTAAAAGAAGCAGTCGCGCGTTACCGTGACTATGTCAAGAATTTCTAAACACACTCTGGGTAGAACCTACTCGGAGTGTTCTACTATCAGACGAACATGAAAATAAAAGGAGGTAGGATGACAAAGACTATTTTTATTGCAGGTTTAGGGCTGATTGGTTCATCTATGGCTCTTGGAATTCGTCGTGATCATCCAGATTATCGGTTGCTAGGCTATAATCTTGGAGAAAATTCACGGAATATCGCTCTGGAACGAGGTATTGTAGATGAGGTGACAGATGATTTTGCAAGATTTGTACCTGAAGCAGATGTTATCATTTTAGCGGTACCGATCAAGCAGACCATTGCCTTTTTGAAAGAATTGGGACAGATGGAGCTCAAGGAAAAGGCTCTGATTACAGATGCTGGTTCGACCAAGGCAGAGATTGTGGCAGCGGCAGAGCGGTACTTACCCGATACAGCTAACTTCATTGGCAGTCATCCAATGGCAGGTAGCCATAAGACAGGAGCGAGTGCTGCGGACGTTTTACTCTTTGAAAATGCCTACTTTATTTTCACACCGAGTCGGTTGACCAAGAAAGATGCGATTCCTCGGTTGACGGATCTTTTATCAGGACTCAAGGCGCGGTTTATTGAGATTGATGCGGCAGAGCATGACCGTGTGACCAGTCAGATTTCACATTTTCCTCATGTTTTAGCGTCAAGCCTCATGAATCAAGCTGGGGACTATGCGGATGAGCACCCATTTACCAATAATTTTGCGGCAGGTGGTTTTCGGGATATGACACGAATTGCCGAGAGTGAGCCAGGTATGTGGACCAGTATCCTCATGACCAATCAGGTAGCGATTTTGGAGCGGATTTCGGAATTTCAGTCGCGTTTGTCAGAAGTTGCTGAAAAGATTGCTAATGGTGATGAAACTGCTATTTGGGAATTTTTTGATCAAGGAAGTCGTACTCGCAAGGAAATGGAAATTCATAAGCGAGCGGGTGTGGACTCATTCTACGATATTTTCATCAATGTTCCCGATGAAGAAGACGTTATTCTCATGATTTTGGAATTGCTACGTGGAACTTCAGTGGTTAATCTTCGGATTAATGAGGAAAATCGTGAGGATATTCACGGTATTTTACAAATTACATTTAAAAATAAAGAGGACTTGGAACGGGCGGCGCGTGTCATCCGTGAAAATACAGACTACCAAGTTTTCATTAGTTAGGAGGAACCAATATGTCAATAAATATTTACGATATTGCCAACGAATTAGAGCGTGCAATCCGCCATTTGCCAGAGTACAAGGCAGCAGAAGTTGCCAAAGTGGCAGTGGAGAGCAATCCAGAAGCCAAGAAAATTTTTGATGCCTACATGGACTATCAAAAGGATATTCAGGCTAAATTACAATCTGGTCAAATGCTAGAAGATGATGTACAGGCTAAAATGCAAGATTTTAGTCGGCAAGTTCAGGGCAATCCAATCTTGACAGACTACTTTACGAAGCAACAGCAATTATCTCTTTATATCTCAGATTTGGAGAAATTAATTTTCAAACCGTTGCAGGATTTGTTATAAAAATGAATTGAACTTGGGACGAAAGTCTCAAGTTTTTTGATATTTATAGAGATGCTAGTTTGGTGTAACAGTTGGTTGCACAGTCTCATTCTCTTGCACATAAGCGATCTCGAATAATTGAGAGTAATCATAAAAATTCTTCCATACCGAACTGTATCAGGTGTGAGTGAAATATAGTAGTGAAGGAAAATTGATTTGGTCAAATCTCGATTTTTTATACTTTCTTTTATATTTCTCGCAAAAGTTAGTAAAAAAATTTTAAAAAAATACTTGACAAAAATCTAGAAAACGATTACAATTCAAACTGTGAGAACGGTTTCACATTTTTAGAAAAGAGCAGATATGACTACGATACGACAAGTTGCAGAAAAAGCGGGGGTTTCAACCTCAACAGTTTCCAGATATATTTCTCAAAAAGGCTACGTTAGTCAGAAGGCAGCTCAAGACATCGAACGAGCCATCCGAGAATTAAATTACGTTCCAAATTTTATGGCCCAGTCATTGAAGACCAAAAAAAATCAGTTAGTGGGACTACTCTTGCCAGATATTTCCAATCCTTTCTTTCCTAGATTGGCGCGTGGTGTAGAAGAATTCCTTAAGGAAAAAGGCTATCGAGTCATGCTGGGGAATACTAATAATAAGGGGCACTTAGAAGAAGAATATCTGAATGTTTTGATGCAGTGTAATGCTGCTGGTATTATCACAACCCATGATTTTACCAAGGACCATCCTGAAATTTCGATTCCAGTAGTGGTAGTGGATCGGGTCACACAGGATACACAGTATGGAGTATTTTCGGACAATGAGGAAGGTGGTCGTTTGGCAGCCCAGTTAGTTTGGAAAGCTGGAGCAAAAAATATTCTTCTAGTACGAGGTCCTTTGGACAAAGCGGAAAATTTGAACCAACGTTTTCAAGGGAGTTATGATTTTCTGGAGATGAAGCAAGCTCAATTCTCGATTGGGGATAGCCGTAGTTTTGACTTTGATCAAATTCAGTTGGAAGCTAGGCAACAATTAGCTAGTTATCCAGAAATTGATAGTATTATTGCACCTTCAGATATTCACGCGATTGCATACATTCACGAAGTGTTGAATTGTGGCAAACGAATTCCAGAAGATATTCAAATTGTTGGTTACGATGATATTTTGATGAGCCGCTTTATTTATCCTGCCCTATCAACGATTCATCAGTCGTCTTATCTCATGGGGCAAAAGGCAGCCGAGTTGATTTACAAGATTACCAATCAGCTGCCAGTTCAGGAAAATCGCATTAAATTACCTGTTCACTATGTTGAACGAGAAACACTTAGGAGGAAAAAGGATGAGTAAGATTATTGTGATTGGAAGCGTTTCTATGGATCTAGTCATGGAAACAGATCGCATTGCACTGGAGGGAGAGACGGTATTTGGTAACCGTTTCTCCATGTTTCCAGGTGGCAAGGGGGCCAATCAGGCAGTTGCTATTGGTCGTTTGAGTCAGCCAGAGGATGAGATTATCATGTTAGGAGCGGTTGGCCAAGATTCCTTTGGTTCGATTTTATTAGAGAATCTAAGAGAAAATCATATTTTTGTGGACAATGTGGGAACGGTACCACAATTTTCAGGTATTGCTCAAATTACACTGTATCAAGATGATAATCGCATTATTTATTGTCCTGGTGCAAATGGGGAAGTCAATCCAGATAGCTGGACGGATGAGTGGAAAGCCTTTGAAAATGCAGATCTAGTTGTTCTGCAAAATGAGATTCCCCATCAAGCTAATGTAGCCATTGCAAAATTCTGCAAAGAGCAGGGAATCAAGATTCTCTATAACCCAGCTCCAGCCCGTTCAACCGATATGGAAATGCTAGACTGGGTGGATTACTTTACACCGAATGAACATGAGTGCCAGGAGCTGTTCCCGGAGAGGGAACTGGAGGACTTACTGAATGATTATCCAGAGAAGTTAATTGTGACGCTGGGAACAAGAGGTTCCATTTATTCAGATGGACATCAAGTGCATCACATTCCTGCCTTGAAGACCCAACCTGTTGATACAACTGGTGCAGGTGATACCTTTAATGGAGCATTTGGGTATGCCTTGTCACATGGGATTTCAGTGTTTGAAGCCTTACGGTTTGCAACGCTGGCTGCTCACTTGTCAGTACAAAAATTTGGTGCCCAAGGCGGCATGCCAACAATGAAGGAAATGAAAGAGAGTTCGTATTATGAAAAAACATGGGATTTTGAATAGTAATTTAGCTAAATTGGCGGATGATTTAGGACATACAGATCAGGTTTGCATTGGTGATTTGGGCTTACCTGTACCAACAGAAACTCCAAAAATTGACTTGGCTTTGAAAGCAGGTCATCCGAATTTCCAAGAAGTTTTGGATGTTTACTTAGAACATATTCTAGTGGAAAAAGTCGTCTTGGCGGAAGAAATTAAAACAGCCAATCCAGAACAATTAGCAGCAATTCTTGAGAAATTAGACGATACAGTAGATATTGAATTTGTTAGTCACGAAACCTTGAAAGCCATGAATCACGGAGTAAAAGCAGTCATTCGAACTGGTGAAAATACACCGTATTCAAATATTATTCTACAATCAGGAGTCATCCTCTAGAAAGGACACGTATTCATGAAAATTGATATGAAGGATATTTCCAAATCCTTTGGTTCTAACCATGTGCTGGAAAAGATTGATTTGACCTTAGAATCTGGTCAAGTCCACGCGCTAATGGGGGAGAATGGTGCTGGTAAGTCAACTCTGATGAATATTTTGACGGGGCTATTTCCAGCTAGTTCAGGTATTATTTTGATTGATGGAGTTGAGCGAACCTTTTCAAATCCTCAAGAGGCTGAAGAATTTGGGATTAGTTTTATCCACCAAGAGATGAATACTTGGTCAGATATGACAGTCTTGGAAAATCTTTTCTTGGGACGTGAAATGAAGAATAAGTTTGGCTTATTGCAAGAGAAAAAAATGCGAGCAAAGGCAGAAGAAGTTTTCCGCCGCTTGGGAGTAACTATTCCGCTTGATGTCGCTATTGGAACACTTTCGGTTGGTCAGCAGCAAATGATTGAAATTGCCAAAAGCTTGCTTAATCAACTGTCTATTCTTATCATGGATGAGCCAACGGCTGCCTTGACAGATAGAGAAACAGAGCACCTTTTCCAAGTTGTTGATAGTTTGAAAAAAGAAGGTGTGGGAATTGTGTATATTTCTCACCGTATGGAAGAAATTTTTAAGATTACAGACTTAATCACCGTTATGCGAGACGGTATTGTAGTGGACACCAAGGTGACAGCCTTGACGGACACAGATGAACTAGTCAGAAAAATGGTTGGTCGGGAATTAGAAGATTACTATCCTGAAAAAACATCTGAAATTGGAGAAGTGGCTTTTGAAGTGGAGGGACTCAGTGGACAGGGCTTTACAGATGTTTCCTTCCAGGTAAGAAAAGGAGAAATTCTTGGTTTTTCTGGTCTAATGGGAGCTGGAAGAACTGAAGTCATGCGAACTATTTTTGGCATTGACAAGAAGGCGGCTGGCACGATTAAGATTGACGGAAAGGAAGTCAATATTGCAAGTCCCTATCAGGCTATTCAGCAGGGAATTGGGTTTTTGACAGAAGATAGAAAAGATGAGGGCTTGGTACTAGATTTTAGTATTAAGGATAATATGACCTTGCCATCTACCAAAGACTTTAGCAAGAATGGGATTTTTGATGAAAAGACAAGTCGCGTTTTTGTACAAAAATTGATTGATCGCCTAGCTATCAAATCTGGGACACCTGATTTGGAAGTGGGGAATTTATCGGGAGGCAACCAACAAAAAGTAGTGCTAGCTAAATGGATTGGCATCGCACCAAGAGTATTGATTTTAGATGAACCTACTCGGGGTGTGGATGTCGGAGCCAAACGTGAAATTTATCAATTAATGAATGAGTTGACTGACAGAGGTGTACCGATTATCATGGTATCATCTGATTTGCCAGAAGTGCTGGGAGTCAGCGACCGTATCATGGTCATGCATGAAGGGAAAATCAATGGTGAATTGAGTCGCGCAGAAGCTAGTCAAGAAAAAGTCATGCAGCTAGCAACAGGAGGAAAATAAGTTGAAAAATATCGTAAAAAATATGCCAGAGTTGACCACTCTGATTGCCTTGATTGGCTTGATGATGGTGATTACCTTTATCAATCCAAATTTCTTAACGACCAATAATCTGCTCAACTTGCTCTTGCAGGTAACTGCAAATGGCTTCATTGCCTTTGGAATGACCTTTGTTATCTTGACGGGAGGAATTGACTTGTCAGTTGGTTCAATCTTGGCTCTGTCTAGTGCTCTTAGTGCAGGTTTGATTGGCCAAGGGATGCCAGTAGGCATTGCTATTGTCCTTGCCGTCTGCATGGGTGGTATCTTTGGAATGCTGAATGGACTCTTTATTTCTTTTGGGAAATTGGCTCCCTTCATTGTAACCTTGGCTACCATGACTATTTTCCGAGGAGCGACCCTGGTTTATTCTAACGGAAATCCAATCACAGCAGGTTTGTCAGATAGCTTCCTCTTCCAATTTTTGGGACAGGGCTATGTTGTGGGGATTCCATTTCCCGTCATTCTCATGTTCCTTACTTTTGTTATTTTGTATATTTTGTTACACAAAACAGCCTTTGGGAAATCTATTTACGCTTTAGGAGGTAATGAAAAAGCGGCGTATATCTCAGGTGTTAAGTTAAACAAGGTTAAAATTATTATCTATACTATTTCTGGTATGATGGCTTCTATTTCAGGTTTGATTATCACGTCACGTTTGAATTCAGCGCAGCCAACAGCAGGTGCTAGTTATGAAATGGATGCCATTGCAGCAGTTGTACTTGGTGGAACATCCCTTTCAGGAGGGAAGGGGCGCATTCTCGGTACCTTGATTGGTGCCCTGATTATTGGTGTGTTGAATAATGGTTTGAACATCATAGGAGTTTCAGCTTTCTGGCAACAGGTTGTCAAAGGGATTGTGATTTTAATAGCCGTCTTACTTGACCGTTTGAAGGTAGCAAAATAAACTAGGCAGCAATATGAGAAATCACTCATATTCAGTATCTAATAGAATTTATCATAAAGGAGTTCCCAATGAAATTTGGAAAAAAATTAGGCGTTTTAGCCCTCGGTATGTCACTTGTTCTTACTCTCGGTGCCTGTGGTAAAACAGGACTTGGCAATTCATCCAATCAATCAAACAAGGAAGTTCCTCAAAAAGAAGCTAAGGATTTGAAGTTAGGTGTATCCCTATCAACGACAAATAACCCTTATTTTGTAGCCATGAAAGATGGGATTGATACATTTGCTAGTCAAGAATCCGTTACTGTCAAAGTAACAGATGCCCAAGATGATGCTGCTCGTCAAGCAGATGATGTTCAAAACTTTATCAGTCAAAATGTGGATGCCATCTTGATCAACCCAGTTGACTCTAAAGCTATTGTTACAGCTATCAAATCAGCCAACAGTGCCAATATTCCAGTTATTCTGATTGACCGTGGTAGTGAAGGTGGGGAAGTCTTGACAACAGTTGCTTCAGATAACGTAGAAGCAGGAAAAATGGCGGCAGAATACGTTGTCAAAGAACTTGGTGAAAAGGCCAAAGCCTTTGAATTGTCAGGTGTACCAGGAGCATCTGCAACAGTTGACCGTGGTAAAGGTTTCAACGAAATTGCTAAAGCAAAATTAGACGTCCTTTCAAGTCAATCTGCCAACTTTGACCGTGCAAAAGCCTTGAATACTGCTCAAAACATGATTCAAGGAAATAAAGATGTTCAAGTTATCTTTGCTCAAAATGATGAAATGGCGTTGGGTGCTGCTCAAGCTGTTAAATCTGCAGGTTTACAAAATGTCTTGATTGTAGGAATTGATGGACAACCAGATGCCCATGAAGCCATTAAAAAAGGCGACATTTCTGCAACAATTGCCCAACAACCAGCAAAAATGGGTGAAATTGCTATCCAGGCAGCCATTGATCACTATCAAGGTAAAAAAGTAGAAAAAGTAACAGTGTCTCCGATTTATCTTGTTACTAAAGACAATGTTGACCAATACAACTGGTAAGCTTTCCCAGAAACAAAGTCCTCATGCCGAATAGCATGGGGATTTTATGCACTATCTAGCACCTCTATTCAAAAAAAAGTAAATTTATTCATAAAATTCCTTGACAAAGCTATTGAAAAGTTTTATTATTTTACTAACCTAATAAAAATGAGAAAGAGAGAAACTCAGATGAGTCAGAATTGTCAGCTTAAAATAGCCAAGCATTCTTATTACTACAGCTACTTTAGATAGTGTTTGTAGACATGTTTACATGGATGCAAACACAGAAACGAAAGTTTGTATCTATGTGGCTGTGGTTATTTAAGCTGTGCCCACTAGATGAAATCTAAATGGGCACTGAGATTATTTTTCTGTTTTTCGTTTACAGTGAAATCATAGGACCGTTTAGATTTTATCTAACGGTCCTTATTTTTATACAATTCTTCTTCTGAAATGGATTTTTCACATTTTGAAAATAGAAATGGAGATTTTACTATGAAATTTAAAAAGTTTACTCTTGCTACTTTTGCACTTTTGTCAGCATTTTCTTTAGCTGCCTGTTCTTCTTCCAAGGAGAAGTCTGATAAAGTTAGCGTTGGAATTATCCAGTACGCAGAACACGGTGCTCTGACAGCAGCGCGTGAGGGATTTTTAGAAGCTTTGGAAGATGCAGGTTACAAGGAAGGTAAAAATTTAACAGTTGACTATCAAAATTCTCAAGGCGACCAAGCCAATCTCCAAACTATGGTAGAGCAATTGGCAGGTGAACATGATGTTAACTTTGCGATTGCGACACCAGCAGCGCAGGCCCTTCTCAATGTAGATGCGGATACGCCAACAGTTTTTACAGCCGTGACAGATCCTATATCGGCGGGCTTAGTAGATTCTATGGAAAAACCTGGTGGCAATATGACAGGTTCCATTGATGCGACAAATGTGACTGGACAGATTGATATGCTCTTAAAAGTGGTGCCAAATGCCAAGACGGTAGGAATCTTCTACAATTCAAGCGAAGTGAACTCACAAGTACAGGCAGAAGCAGCACAAAAAGCCTTGGAAAAAGCTGGTATCAAAGTAGTCGTCAAGACCGTTACCACTACCAATGATGTACAGCAGGTTATGACATCTCTAGCAGGTCAAGTAGATGCCCTTTACTTACCAACAGATAATACGGTTGCCTCAACGGCTTCCACCATTGGAGAAATCTTGAAGGCTAAAAAGATTCCAGCTATCGGAAGTGATGAAGCCTACCTTGAAGGTGTCCTCTTCACTTACGGTGTTGACTTTCACGGTATTGGTGTCCAAGCAGGAGAAATGGCTGTCAAAATGCTCAAGGGTTATAAGGCAGCGGACTTGCCAGTCCAAGAACCCAAAGTAGCAGCAATTGCTGTCAATGAAGATATGGCGAAAGCACTTGGTTACGATGTAGAAACAATCAAGGCTTTGAATCAGTAAATGTAGGAGAAAATAGATGAATAAATGGGTAAAAAAATTAGCAGTAACGAGTCTTGTAGCGATCAGCGGTCTGGCATTGGTTGCTTGTTCTTCAGGTGAGAAAAAGGCAGATTCAAACTCTGTTAAAGTTGGGATTTTGCAATATATGGAGCATGATTCTCTCTCAGCTGCACGCAAAGGCTTTGTAGCAGAATTAGAAAAAGCAGGCTACAAAGAAGGGGATAACTTAATTTTAGATTATCAAAATGCGCAAGGTGACCAAGCTAACTTGCAAACCATTTCGGAGCAATTGGTAGGAGATAATGACATGGTCTTGGCGATTGCGACACCGTCTGCTCAGAGTTTAGCAACGGCTTCAACGGAAGTTCCAATTCTCTTCACAGCTGTGACAGATCCTGTTTCAGCAGACTTAGTTAATTCCATTAAAAAACCAGGTGGTCTTTTGACAGGTACGAGTGACCAGGCACCAATTGATAAGCAAGTAGAGCTACTAGGACAAGCTCTTCCAAATGCTAAAAAAGTTGGCATTTTGTATACAACCAGTGAACGCAATTCAGAAGTGCAGGTAGCAGAGGCTGAAAAACTCTTGAAAAAAGCTGGTTACACTGTTGAGAGGAAGGGGATTAACTCAACCAATGATGTACAGGATGCGGCTAGTAGTTTGATGAAGGACGTAGACGCAGTCTTTGTTCCGACAGACAATACAGTGGCTTCAACTATGACCATGATTGGCGAATTGTCCATTGCCAGCAAGGTACCTGTTATTGGCGGTTCGACAGATATGGTAGATGCAGGAGGTCTCTTGACTTACGGCACTAACTATGAGGCACTTGGTCGCCAAACAGCTAAAATGGCTGTTAAAGTTTTGAAAGGGCAAGACCCAGCTACATTAGCTGTTGAATATCCTGAAATGGTAGAGTTACATGTCAACAAAGACATGGCAGAAAAACTGGGCGTTGATGTATCCAGCATCTCTGTAGACAAATAAATAGAAATAAGGGAGTGGGAAAGAACTCATAGCAATTAGCAAAGAGTTCGTTTTCCCACCCCCGCACAGTTGATTAGGCTATCTTTGAAGCTTGAAAAGCGAACAAAGATACCAATCAACCACTGCGTCTTGCAATTCTAGCTTAAATAAATTTAGGAGTTGGACTTGAGCCCAGCTCCAGGTGAATTGTAATCGGGTTATATGCCCTTGTATCTTATGTAACTGAACTCGGGCTAGAATCCTAGTGAAAAAGATAAAACTTCCTAGAAACCTTGTTTCTTCGTCAGTTTTCCTATTTTCATACGGATTTCTATACGCCCTCGTATCTTAGAATTGAACTCGTCTGAAACTTTTTGCAAAAAAGAAGAGCCTTCCTAGTGTCTATTGGCACTTCGTCAGTTTCCCTATTTTTGCTTTGAGTTTTTACAGACTTGTATCTTAAGGAGTATATTGTGGATCTTATTTTATCAAGCTTATCACAAGGTTTGTTATGGTCAATTATGGCTATCGGTGTGTATTTAACGTTTCGTATTTTAGACATTGCAGATATGACAGCAGAAGGAGCTTATCCTTTGGGGGCTGCTATTTGCGCAATAGGAATTGTCAATGGACTCAATCCTCTTCTATCAACAGGACTTGCCTTTCTAGGCGGTATGGGAGCAGGCTTGATCTCAGGTTGCTTACACACTAAATTAAAAATTCCAGCCTTGCTGACAGGGATTGTCACTTTGACTGGACTCTATTCTATCAACTTGAAAGTCATGGGTAAGGCCAATGTTGCCTTGCTACGTCAAACGACATTAGTGACGCAATTACGTGATTTGGGATTGGACAAAACGGGAGCGGTTCTAGTCATTGGAGCGATCTTTGTTACTGCTGTTATCTGTCTTTTGACTCTCTTGATGAAGACTCAAGTTGGTTTGGCTTTGCGTTCAACGGGGGATAATATTCCCATGAGTGAGGCCAATGGTATCAATGTAGATCGCATGAAAATTTACGGCTATATGCTATCAAATGGCTTGATTTCTCTCTGTGGTGCCCTATTAACGCAAAATAATGGCTATGCGGATTTGAACTCAGGAACAGGAACGATTGTTATCGGACTAGCTTCTGTTATCATTGCGGAAGTCATCATCCGTAATCTCAGTATCGGTTGGCGTTTGGCTTCCGTTGTACTAGGCTCTATCTTGTACCGCTTGATTATTTTAGCGATTTTGGAAATTCCAGGTATGGATGCTGACTTGGTGAAACTCTTCTCAGCGATCCTCTTGGCGACAGTTCTCTTTGTGCCAGAATTGCAAAAGAAATTGAAAATTCGTAAATTGAATCTAGGATAGGAGAAATCATGTCAACAATATTATCAATTCAAGAAATTCATAAAACCTTTGAAGCAGGAACCATCAATGAAAACCATGTACTGAAAGGCTTGACTTTAGATGTAGAAGAAGGGGATTTCATTTCCATCATCGGAGGAAATGGGGCTGGTAAATCAACACTCATGAACTCTTTAGCAGGTGCCTTGAAGGTGGACAAGGGGGATATTCTTTTGGATGGGAAGTCCATCAAGCATGTCCCAGCTGCCAAACGTGCCAAAGATATTAGTCGTGTTTTTCAAGATCCTAAAATGGGAACAGCCTCTCGCTTGACCATTGAGGAAAATATGGCTATTGCCTACCGTCGTGGTCTTAAGCGTGGCTTGGGCTGGGGTGTCAAGGACAGTGAACGTAAGATTTTTGCTGAAGCGCTTAAGGAATTGGGGCTCAACTTGGAAAATCGGATGAAGGTGGATACCCAGTTCTTATCAGGTGGACAACGTCAAGCTTTGACCCTCCTCATGGCTTCTCTCGTCAAACCCAAAGTTTTGCTTTTAGACGAACATACAGCGGCACTTGATCCAAAAACCAGTGATATGGTTATGGAATTAACCAAGAAAATCGTTGAAAATCACGGATTGACCACGCTGATGATTACCCACAATATGGAGAATGCCATTGAGTATGGGAATCGTTTGGTCATGCTTCACCAAGGCAAGATTGTTGTTGATGTCCGTGGCGAGGAAAAGAAAAATCTGACGGTTCAAGATTTGATGAATCTCTTCCACAAAAATAGCGGTCAAGTTTTAACCAGCGATGAACTGATTCTGAGTTAGTAAATTGAAAAAACACCGATTCAGTTGAATCGGTGTTTAACGTATATCAGGTAAGTCAGAAGAGGTCTCGCGGATAAAATCAAGGAAAGTAGACAGTTCAGGACTTGGTAGAACATCATTACGGTAAGCGGCATAGTAAATACGCGCTTTTTTCAAAGATTCTACTGGGATAATATTGATATCCTCGAGATTATCTAAGAAGTCAAATTTTGGAATGATAGCTAAACCAAATCCCTGGGCAACTAGGCCCGCAACTGTTTCATCTTCACTGACTTCAAAGGCAATTTGTGGTTTACTATTTGCTTTCTCGTAAATTTGCTCAATAATAGGACGAATCCCGCTTCGTTTTGAGAACCAGACTTGTGGAAAGAGTAGAGTATCCTCTAAAGTAATACTTTCCTGATGCGCTAGTGGGTGATTCTTAGGAACAATAACGACAAGGTCTTGGGCAAAAACAGGAAGATAAGAAATAGTGGGATGATGATCCAGCTTCGAACAGAAAGCCACATCGTACTTGTCTGCTACGACGCCATCAATCAAATCACTGGACATGCCACTATCGTTGTGGAAGTCAAAGTTGATATTGGAATCTGGGTGTTCATCAAGGAAACGACGAACTAGGTTTGGTATCGCCTTGCGACCCAGCACACGCAGGAGTGTCAAGTTGAGTGTTGTGCGACTGCTATTATTTTTTTGTAACTGCTTGACCCCATTGTCGAGGATTGCCAAAGAGGATTGGACAGTAGCGTAAAATTCCCGACCGGCCTTGGTCAAGACGATATTCCGCCCTTGCTTGGTAAAAAGTGAAACGGTCAGCTCCTCTTCCAGCATCATAATGGCATGGCTAAGGGTAGGCTGAGTAATATGAAGCTGACGTGCAGCATCAGTGTAGTGCTCTAAGTCGGCCAAGGTTAGAAAATAACGTAAATGTTGTAAATTCATAATAATCACCAAATTATCCTTGCTTTTAGTGTAGCATAATTGATAGATTTTATCTATAAATAGTCGTAAAAATATTGATTTGTTTTTCTTATATAGCTAGATTATAATGGGAAATGTAGAAAGTGAAAAAATTAACAAACTAAGGGGGACATGGATTATGTCAGAACTTTCACCAATTACAATCAGCTCTTGGACACTCGGTGACCAATGCAAATTTGAAGACCGTGTAAAAGCGGCTAAAGAAGCAGGTTACGAAGGAATTGGTCTTCGTGCAGAAACTTATGTTGATGCCCTTCAAGAAGGCTTGACGGATCAAGATATTTTGGATATTCTTGCTAAATACGATATCAAAGTAACAGAAGTTGAATACATCGTTCAATGGGCTGAAGAGCATCGTAGCTACGAACAAAAATACAAAGAACAAATGTGCTTCCACATGTGTAAATTATTCAATGTTGGTCACATCAACTGTGGTCTCATGGAAAACTACTCAGTAGAGTACACAGCACAAAAATTGAAAGAATTGTGTGGACGTGCTGGTGAATTGATCATCGGTGTTGAGCCAATGCCATACTCAGGTCTCCCTACATTTGAAAAAGCATACGCAGTTGTTGAAGCATCAGGTTGTGACAATGCGATGTTGATTTTGGACACATGGCACTGGGTTCGTGCAGACCAACCTTACATTGACTTGACACCAGATCAAGCAGCTAAGGTGATTTCAATCCAAATCAACGATGCTTACGAACGTCCATACGCAGCATCTATCTTGCGTGATGAATCTATGCACGACCGCTTGGCTCCAGGTACTGGTGCAAAAGACACAGCTGGTTTTGTGCGGATGATCAAAAATGCAGGTATTTCACCAAAAGTAATCGGTGTAGAAGTTATCTCAGACGAAATTCTTGGTCGTGGTCTGGCAGAAGCTTCAGCTCATACATTTGACAACACTATTAAAGTCTTGGAAGAAGCATGGCCAGAACAAGTACCAGCTAAATAATGAAAACGGTTTTTATAGCTGATGAATTTTGTTATAATAGAAATTAAATGATAGAGGAGAACAAATAAATGTCAGATAAATGGTTAGGCCTTGAAGGAAAAACTGCAGCAGTAACAGGTGCCGTTGGTGGTATGGGACGTACCATCGTTCAAGAATTTGCGAAACAAGGTGCTAATGTTGTCTTAATGGATATCCGTGAAGAAGCTTTGGTGGCATACGCTGAAGAAATCGCAAAAGAATATGGTGTCGGAACACTTGCAGTTGCAACCAACTCAACTGTAGAAGCAGATGTAGATAATGCAGTTGCCAAGGCTGTTGAAAAATTTGGTACAGTTGATATTTTGGTTAACACAGCAGCTATGCTTCGTGCTTGTCCATTGGAAGACCTTCCACTTGAAGAATGGCGCCAAACAGTTGATATCAACTTGACAGGATACTTCTTGGTATCTCAACGCTTTGGTCGTCAATTTATCAAACAAGGAAAAGGAAACATGGTGCACATCTCAACAATCGCATCTGTCTTTCCAGAAACGTATTCAGCTGCTTACAGTTCAACAAAAGCTGGTGTTAACATGATGTCACGTCAAATGGCTGCAGAATGGGGACAATTTGGTGTTCGTTCAAACTGTATCCAACCATGTTTTGTAAAAACACCATTGTCAGAAAGCTTCTACGCTGACCCAGTCGTTGAAGAAGGTCGTAAAGCATTGACAGCCAACAAACGGATTGGTAACACAATGGATATCGCTAATGCAGTTCTCTACTTGGCAAGTGACCGTTCTGACTACACAAACGGCCATGAGCTTCGTGTAGAAGGTGGGTTTGGTATCATGATGGGTGACCAAACACCAAAACCAGGTGGACGCCGTGAATTTGCTGAAAAAGAGCACAATGCCTACCTTGAGCGTATCAAAGGAAACAACTAATCACAAACGTATAGCCAGAGGAGAGCTCATCTCCTTTGACCCATAACGAAAGGAATTATGAATTAATGTTTAAGAATAATAAATACAACTTTACAGCCTTCTTGCTGTGGTCAGCTTACTTCTGTCACGGGATTCAAGCTCTCTTGATTTCACAAAATGCAAAATTCTTTGCAGTCAAATGGAACTTGATTTCACAAGCTGATTTGACTGATCCTAAGAAATTGGCAGTTGCAACTGGTACAGTATTGGCTGCAGTTGCTTGGACTGGTTGGGGTAAATTGTCCTTCCTAGCTTTCTCAGGTCCATTATCTGATAAAATTGGTCGTAAACCATTGATTGTTGCTGGTTTGCTTGGTTACGTGTTGATGTTTGCATCCTTCTTGTTTGCAACAGATATTGTCTTCGTAAACTTCTTGGCCTTCATCGGTGGTGCTATGACATCATTCTACGACGGAGCTATCAACCCAGCCCTCTTTGAAATGTACCCAGAGAACAAGTCAACAGCATCTGTTCTTGGTAAAACATTCATCTCCGTTTCATCTATCTTGTACCCATTGGTTGTTGCCTTTGTAGCGACAAATGGTCTTGCTCCTGAAATTGGTATCTGGATTCCACTCGTGCTCAGTGCAGTTGTATTTGCAGGTGTTCTCTTTGCCAAATTCCCAGACTTGGATTTGCAAAAAGAAGAAGGTTTGTCGGCTTCAGCAGCCATCAAAGAACTTGAAAAACGTCAAAACGTTGCAACTGTTGGTTCAGTTGAAAAAGCAAATCACGGTAATTTCGCTCTTGACGGTACGGTCTTGTCAATCTTTGCTTTGACCATCTACTCAAACTTCTACCTTTTCCAACAAGCTTCAAAAATCTATGCAACAAGCGTATTGAATATGTCAGAAGGTGCTGCGGCATCTGTAACTTCTCTCTACCAATTGGGTGGTTTGGTTGCAACCTTTGTCTTCTCCATCATGATGGCGCGTGGTGTGCGTGATATGTCTATCCTTGCAATCAGCCCAGTATTTGCAGGTTTGGCAGGTCTTATGGTCTTCTTTGCCCCATCACCAGCTACCTTGACCATTGCAGGTATCATCGTTGGTTTCTGTGCTGCTGGTGGTCTCCTTCAAATGGGGAACGGTGTCCTTAACCAATTCTTCGATACAAACAAAGGTCGTAATACGTCAGTTTATTACTTCGTTATGGCGCTTGGTTCAATCATCATTCCTAAAGCAGCTGGTAGCTTGATTGCAGCAGGTAAAGGTGAATTGATTATGTTGATCATGGCAGGTACAGGTCTTGCTTCAGCGGCTCTTATGTTCTTTGCAGGTACACGTTACAGCCATATCTTCGGCGTATCTATCTTCTCAAACTCTAAAAAAGGCTAAGAACCGTGAATACAGGTTCTAATGTCTAAAAATAAGGTGCAGGACTGAGGAGTTTCCTCGGTCTTGCACCTGTATTATCTTTGAAAGGCGATAGCTTAGTGGCAAAAAATAAATACATCCCCACCATTGGAAGTTTGTATGTAAACTATGTTTTCCAAGGGATTGCAGCAATCATTGTTTCGCAAAATATGTCGGTTCTTCGGGAGAACTGGGGTGCTTCTTTCAAGGAAGTCTCTCTAGTACTGAGTGCCATTGGAGTTGGACGCATTTTGAGTGTGAACTTCGCAGGTATTTTATCTGATAAGTTAGGCCGACGTCGGTCGATTTTGCTGGGAATTTTTTCCTACATTGTCTTCTTTATCGGTCTGCTCTTATCTCCAAACTATCTTTGGGCCTTTGTCTTCTCAATTTTTGCAGGTTTTGGAAATGCCTTTCTGGACACTGGTACCTATCCAGTAGTCGTCGAAGCCTTTGAAAATCCTTCACGAAATAGTGCTCTCAGTGTGCTAAATAAAGCCTTTATCTCTATGGGGCAGTTTATCTTCCCTATCATTACCCGCTTTATTCTGCAAAATGATTATTATTTTGGCTGGACCTTCATCGTCTCTGCTCTCTGTATGGGGCTTAATCTCTTCTTGACCCTTCGTCTGTCTTTTCCTGCTGTTCAAGATGGAAAAGTGGTGCAGATAAGTCAAGAAGATTTGGAGGAAAAGGCGGAGCATTCCTTGCAAGAAACAGGTGCGAATTTTAAGATTGAGGGCGTAGCTTTGTTGATTTTCTCATTCGTGTCCGTATCCTTATTTAACATTTTCATCACTTGGATTCCTTCATTTGCACAAGAAGTTTTACGGATGAAAGAAGCAGATAGTTTGGTCTTGGTCAGCTATTACAGTATTTTTTCATTTATTTCTGTCTTTGTGACCTCTTTTATCGTCAATCGAGGTATCAATATTCCAAAATTTATGATTTTCTGTACGAGCATTACAGGCTTGGCTTTAGCCTATATGCTGTTCAATCCAAGTTTTGCGACAGTTATGTTGGCAACCTTCTGTGTCGGTTTCTTCTCAGCAGGAGGAATTTGGCAACTAGGGCTGGCGGTCTTGCTGGAATTTTTTCCCTTCAAACGTGGGGTGATTACAAGTTTTTATTCACTGGCAACATCTATTTCAGTTATGGGAATTCCTTATTTGACAGGAGTTCTGGCTGAGCAAAATATGCGCTATATTTTTGTCCTAAATGCTGGACTAGCTTTTCTAGGGGCGGCTTGTCTCGTCCTTGTTCACAAGCGGTATCAAACAATTTTTTACAAATAAGAAAGAGGTTCTATTATGACAGAACGTTTATCAGGTCACACACTCTTGGTTAGCTTGATTGCTACACCTATCCGTCACAGCTTATCACCAAAAATGCACAATGAAGCTTATGCAAAATTGGGCTTGGACTATGCCTATCTTGCATTTGAAGTCGGTCAAGAAGAATTGGCTGATGCTGTCCAAGGTATCCGTGCTTTGGGTATTCGTGGTTCAAATGTTTCAATGCCAAACAAACAAGCCATCATTCCTTACCTTGATGAATTGTCACCAGCTGCTGAATTGGTCGGTGCCGTTAACACTGTCGTAAATAAAGACGGTAAAGGTCACTTGGTTGGGCACGTGACAGACGGTACTGGTGCTGTTCGTGCCTTGGCTGAAGAAGGTGTTGACGTGAAAGACCAAATCATCACTTTGACAGGTGCTGGTGGTGCTGGTACAGCTATTGCTATCCAATTGGCCCTTGATGGTGCAAAAGAAATCCGTATCTTTAACCGTAAAGATGATTTCTATGCAAATGCTGAAACAACTGTTGAAAAAATTAATACTCGTACAGAATCTTCAGCTACCTTGACAGACTTGGCCGACCAAGCTGCCTTCAAACAGTCAATCGCTGAATCAAGCATCTATATTGACGCAACAAGTGCAGGTATGAAACCTCAAGAAGATGTCTCATTGATTGATGATCCAGCTGTTATCCGTCCTGACTTGGTTGTCTTTGATGTTGTCTACAGCCCACTTGAAACAAAATTGCTTAAATTTGCTAAGGCACATGGTGCTAAAAAAGCCCTCAATGGTATCGGCATGATGCTCTACCAAGGTGCAGAAGCCTTCAAACTCCACACAGGTGAAGATATGCCGGTGGAATACATCCGCGATACATTCTTTAGCGACGCTAAATAAGCGGTATTGATTGACCAGAACTTGAGATAAAAGTCTCAGGTTCTTTCACTTTAACTGCTTTAACAGTTTGACGCAGTGGTTGACTGAATGTTCTCTTCCCTTGCTACGCAAGTAATTTCGAATAATTGAAGCTAGTTTCACTAGCTATATTTATAGCCACCAAAGGTCCCCCAGACCTTTGGTGCTAGTCAACTGTGCGGAGGTGGGACGACAAAATCGATTTCTGCGAAATCACAATTTTTGTCCCACTCTCTTTTCATGTGTGAAAGTGTTTATATTGAAAATCTTAGAAGGAAGTGTCTTATGACAGAACGTTTATCAGGCCACACCTTGATGTTGGCTCTTATTGCAACCCCTATTCGTCACAGTTTGTCTCCAAAAATGTACAATGAGACTTACGCTAAACTTGGTCTTGACCTAGCTTATCTTGCCTTTGAAGTTGGTCAAGAAGAATTGCCAGCTACTATTAAGGCTATTCGTGCTTTGGGAATTGTCGGCGGAAATGTTTCCATGCCAAATAAGCAGGCTATTGTTCCTTACATGGATGAACTATCTCCAGCGGCTAAGATGATTGGTGCGGTCAATACTTTTGTGAATCAAGATGGTCATCTAGTGGGGCACAATACAGACGGTGTTGGTGCCGTGCGCTCCTTGGAAGCAGAAGGTGTGGATGTGAAAGACCAAGTGATTACACTGGCAGGTATCGGTGGTGCTGGTACAGCTATTGCTGTTCAACTTGGCTTGGAAGGTGCTAAGGAGGTACGCATTTTTAATATCAAAGACAAGGCTTTCGAAGCTGCGGCTGGTATTATCGATACGATTAACAAGGAGACCAGCACAAAAGTAACCTTGGAAGATTTAGCAGATACAGAGAATTTCTACAAATCAATCGGAGAGAGTTCGATCTATATCGATGCAACTGGTATTGGGATGAAGCCGTTTGAAGATATGAAGCTGATTAATGATCCAGCAGTGATTCGTCCTGATTTGGTAATTTTAGATGTGGTTTATAGTCCTGCTGAAACACAACTCTTGAAATTTGCCCGAGAAAATGGTTGTCAAAAAGTCTTTAATGGACTTGCCATGATGTTGTATCAAGGAGCAGCAGCCTTCAAATTGCACACAGGTCAGGATATGCCAGTTGACTATATTCGTGATCTTCTATTTGACAGGAAATAGTTTAAGAAAGGAGCTGAAATCTCATTTTGGCTCCTTTTTTGCGGGAAAATGTACCTTACTGGTTGACAAAAGTTGATAATTTAGTAAAAAAATCAACCAATTAATTAAATGGTTAATCAAAAGGAGGAAAATAGAAAAGAAAAAATAGTTGCTCTATCATTAGCAACTACAGCGATTTTAGGCTTATCATCTGCCTATATTTTGTCCAAACAGGGGAATACTAAGATTGATAGTAAGGCAGAAAATACAGTTTCATATGTTTTTGGTGGAAATAAATCAACGTCCAAGGCCAAAAAAGGTTCAGACCAGATTCAGAAAGAAAAACTGAGTCCAGAGGAAGTTTCTAAAAAAGAGGGGATTACAGTAGAGCAGATTGTCATCAAAATTACAGCAGATGGCTATGTGCCCCTTCACGGGGAACACTATCATGTTTATAATGGGAAGGTGCCCTACAATGCCATTATTAGCGAAAGCTTATTGATGACGGATTCTAGTTATCATTTGAAGCAGGAAGATATTGTCAACGAAGTTAAAAATGGCTATTACTTCCACCATTGGAGCTATGATTACAAGCAAGAGCCGGGGCAAGTAGACCGCCATAGAAGTTTCTATACTGTTTTCAAGCCAAATCATTTTGAATCTTTCCAAATTTATTTGGAACCACAGCCTTCTACCATATTTGACCGTGCAAAATACCCACATCTTCGTCAGATGGACTATGTCCGTGTAGACTTCCATACGTTGGACAATGGCTACTTGGAGTATAAAGGGGAAAGAAGTGAGCATTTCATCTATTATATTCGTGATGATCAATCTTGGGAAAAAGTATTTGCCGCAGGTTTGGAATTACCAACAGTGATTGCAAAACCAGGATTTGAAGTTGTTAAGGGAACCTTTGATATTGAAAAACTTTGTCAAGGTAGCTTATTGATCCAACAAATTCAAACCAGTATTTTCCAAGTACGTTTTGGTACGACTAGTCCAGTGATTGGAACGTATATCCAAAGCAATCCAGCAAATTCATTGGATCCAAATGATTCACATCGGCCATCAGTCTACGATTTGCAACATCCTTATGACTCGCAGAATTATGTTCCAATCGCTTTTGTAGGGTGAGCATGGACAACTAGCTTCCAACCTACAATCAAGCCAAGTCTTTGTAGCCTTGGTATGTAAAGGAACTCATTTATCTCAAATCAGTTTGCCAACCCCAGTGGCTCAATAAGGTTATAAAGCAGGTTCATGGGATATGGAAGTAGGTGCCATCGCTCAAGAAGCTGAAGTCTACGCAGTAAACTTTAGTCCTGCTGGTGAAGAAGATAAGCCTGTTCAACCAGATCAACCTATCCAGAAGATGAAGAAGAAGATTTGTTGAAGCCAGATCTAAACCTTCCAAGCCAACCAGGAAATACTATATGGGATGACCTTCTCAGTCCAGATCCAGAGTTGCTTCCTACAGTAGATGACCAAGAACAGATTGAGAAAGAGTTGGATGAACTTGCTCAAACATACAATGTTGCCAGAGAATAACTACTTTATGATAAAGACCAGCACATGGTGACAATCACGAAGCCAGACGGTAGTCAAGTTCACTATGACTTATTACTGAAATCAGAAGTGAGTGACTTACCAGTTGCGCCAGGGCAGCCTAATGTAGATATGAGCTACGAATTCTAACGAAGAAAAATTTAGAAGTTGGAAATGAGTCCAGCTCCGTTTTTTTTTATTGACAAATATCCTCTAATTGATCCATACGAAAACTCATGGCACAAAATTCTGGGTCGTCAAAATCTTGTCCGTAATGAAACATGCGCAAGTCAGGTGCGTCAGGAGTATCCCATTCTGCAGCCTCTGACTGGTCAGGGTTGAATGTATCAATCAGATGTAGAACTTTATCCAAAAAAGTCGGTGGAAGTGGTTCAGGCCAGTGGGCGTAGAGAATGTCTCGGATAGGTAGCTTCTTTACTGATTCAATGGCTGCTCGGTAGCGACTAAGTGGAACTCCTGCTCCATAGAAAATTCGTTTGACAATAGCATCTCCGCTGAAGAAATAGTGACTTTCAAGATCGAAAAATCCAATGAAACCTTTGGTATGACCGGGAATAGCGATAATCTGTAGCTGTTGATTTCTTAGGTCAATGACTTGCCCATCAGTTAGAAATTCAAAGCGGTAGGGACCATCATTTTCCACTTGAGGACAAACTTTTTGCCCGGGAACCGTTTCAATCGGAAAGACAAAACCTTCATGACTGGGCCATTCATCCTGTCCAATCCAGACAGTATCAAATTGACGATTTCCCCCAGAATGATCGGGAAGGACATGGCTGTTAACCACCAAGAGCGGGAGCGAAGTCAGCTTTTCCACATAGGATTTTAGATCTGAAATACCGAAATCCGTGTCGATTAGTAAAGCTTTTTCTTGTCCAATAATCAAATAAGAAATACAATATCCCCAGCCAGGCAGTCGACCAGGTTCAGGGAGAAAACCTAGGCATTGAATAGCGTAAATACGCTCTGTAATTTGCCAATGGTGGCAGTCCTTTAAGCCCTTGTCAATACCTAGAGTAATCAATGGTTAGTTCATAAGAACCTCCTTTTTTATGCTTATAATCTCTTTTTATCAAAATTCCATGGAAAATTTTATAGGAAAAGTTTGGTAATCTATAAAGAAAATTTATGAAATCGATTTATAAGTTTTATAAAAAAGACATGTGAAAAACTTCTCAAACGGTGATAAAATAAAGGCAGTTAAAACAATGGATTTGAAAGGAAGTTTATCTATGAAATTGAAATCTTTTCCAGGTTATGAGGATCACCTGTTTTCTTATTTGACAGATGGTAGTGAGGAAACCTTGGCTCGTAAAAAGGCACAAGGTCAAGCTATGATGGCCTACGAACTTCCTGAAGGAATGACCATGGAAGATCGTATGATTCCTGGTCCAGAAGAAGGTCAGGAACTCTTAATCCGTGTCTTCACACCAGCAGGTTTGCCAGAAAAAGCACCGATGATTTTGGATATTCATGGTGGCGCCTTTGTAGCTGGTACAGTTGCTTTTGACAATGCTCGCTGTATTGGAATTGCGTCGCGCGTGCCAGCCATTGTAGTGGCAGTAGAGTATCGTCTCTGCGGTGCAACAGGTTACAGTTTCCCAGTACCACTTGATGACTGTCATGCAGCTTATATGTACATGCATGATCATGCGGAAGAATTTGGTGGAGACCCTGAGCGCCTTGGTCTCCATGGATCAAGTGCGGGTGCGACCCTAGCGGAAGGATTGGCACTTTACCTCCGCGACCACAATGAACCTGCACCATCTTTGACAGTTCTCAATTGCCCAACTTTTGATACAGCGATTGAAGAAACTTACTCCTTCCAACAGCTAACACAGGTGAAAATGGGACCAGCTAATAAAGCCTTCGGTGCAGAAGCTGCCTACCTTGGTGGTTACAATGGTCAACAACCTTCTTACTACGCCTTCCCAGCCTTTTGTCACGATATTGGTGGCCTTGGACCAACTATGATTATTGCTGGAGAATACGATACCCTTCGTGATTCAGCTTGGAATTATGGTCAACGCCTTCTCCGCGCAGGTGTTCCGATGGAATTTTTCCTAGCCCCTCGCTTAGGACATACCTTTACAGCAGCGCCTCACCCATACACAGACTTTGTTCACGAAATGATGGCCTGGTCCTTCAAACGTGAGTTTGGTCTGCTAGATGATTTGAAAAAATAAATAATAGAGAAACTATTTAGGAGAAGAAATTATGAGCCCAGCTATTCTTGCATTGATCATGCTAGCCATTATTGTTGTCTTTATCTTATTTGAAAAACAGCTCAAAATTCCAATGAATTTTGTCCTGTTCACCGTTCCAGTCATCTTTAGCTTCCTCATGGGCTATGACTTGACGCAAACGAGTAACTTTATCTTAACGCAGTTGAGCACAGTGATGAATCAAACAGGCTACATGCTCTTGTTTGGTTTGATTTACTTTGTGATGCTGACAGAGACAGGCATGTTTGATGTGATGGTCAATGCTGTCATGAAAATCATTGGCAATCGTCTCAATGTGGTTGGTGTCATGATTTTGACAACGGTCTTAGGAGCCATTGCTTACTTGACAGCCAATATGTCAACAACCTATCTGATCGTCTTTCCAATTGTGATTCCTCTTTATAAAAAATTCAAGATTGACCGTGACTTTGCCTTTATCATTTGTCAAACAGCAGTTGCAGCCATGTGTTGGTTGCCTTGGGGGATTGGTGTAATCATGTCTGCGACAATGGCAGGGACAGATGCAGAAACCTTGGCAGCAGCTTCAATTCCTTGGGGATTGTGCTTTATTCCAGCCATTATCTTGCAATACGTCTACTTTGCATGGCGCCATAAAAAAGAACACGGTACCCTAGGATTACCAGAAGGTGCAGAAGCGGAAGCAGATCATGCAGAAGGGGCAAAAGAAAAAGAATTCGCGCGTCCTGACTTATTCTGGGTAAATTTCCTTGTCTTTATCTTGGTCATCGTGGGCTTAGCGGTATTTAAGGTTCCATCTTATCTCGTCTTTGTGGCAGCTTCAATGGTAACAGCTTTGATCAACTATCCTAAGAATTTTGGACAAATTTGGAACAAGGCTGGTATGACATTCTTTAACGTTTTAATCATGCTTCTTGCCATTTGTTTCTATCTTGCTATTTTTAACGCAGCACCTGAAGACGGCAGCAAAATGTCAATGGTTGCATCTTTGGCACAATTATTAGAAAGTATTTTCCCAGCCTTCTTGCTCAAATACATGCACATCATCTTCCTTTTGTTGGCCGTGCCAATCATTTACTTTGTACCTTATCAATTGTACAATGCCCTCTACCCACTCTTTATTTCAGTAGGGGCAACCTTTGGATTGTCACCAATTATGATTATTGCACCGTTTGTATGTAATCTTGCCTTGGCAACTTCTGTTACCCCAATGAACTCGGCGACTTTTGTCGGTTGTTCTTTGATTGAGGAAGAAGTAGGACCATATACACGTCATGCAGCACCAATCATGTTTGTGACAAATATCGTGGTTATCTTGACCGCCATTCTCTTTGGATTATTGCACTTCTAAAAGAAAACTAGGTTCCGTTGGACGAAACCTAGTTTTTCGTTTGTTCAAAAAAGGCTAAACAGTAATCACAAAATTTCTGTGTGAGCGGCGAAATGTAATCCTTTTGGCGGATTGCCAAGTAAATGATTCGTTGAGATAGAGGGTTGCGTATTTTGAGTTTTTTGACAGGAAAGGAGGCGATACTAGGGATATCTGGCATGATAGCAATACCAAAATCTTGTGCGACGAAGCCTAGAATACTGAGGTCGCTTTCTAATTCCAGTTTTATTTTTGGTTGCAGGTCAAGATTGGCAAAGGTCTGGTCCAAGTATGGTCGGAGGCCACTACTTTGATTGTAGTAGACGTAGTCGTAGCTCAAGCTCTCCTCGAGGCTGACTTGGTCAAAGGCGGCAAGTGGATGCTGCTCAGGCACTACTAGGACCAAGTTTTCTGTCGTGAGTGGTTCAAAGTGAATGGAGTCAAATTCTTCCACTTTGGAAACGAAGGCTAGGTCTAACTTTTCATCCTTCAAGAGTTCCAGCAAGTGCTTAGAATTATTTTGTTCAAAGTCAAAATGGACCTCTGGATAATCAGCCAAAAACTGCTTGAGAAGAGTGGGAGACTTTTCAATTCCCATGGTGTAGATAAAGCCCAGATGAATATTGCCACGGTTGGGGTCAATTTCTGCCAGGATACGATGACTTCCTTCTTCAAGTGCATTCAAGGACTGGGCGGCAGCGTCATAGAAAATCTTTCCATAGCGAGTTAAACGGATATTGCGCCCAGTCTTTTTGAAAAGCGGGACACCTAGCTCTTTTTCCAATTCGGAAATCATATAACTAAGATTGGGCTGGGAGGTATTGAGTTCTTGGGCTGTGCGGGTCATATGCTCAGTTTTCGCCAAAGCGATAAAATATTCCAAGTGTTGTAAGTTCATAATCGACTCCTTGTCTTTATTCTATTATACTCTAAATTTTGACAGAAAAGATAAATATTATTGATAGATTGGATAAAATATATCTATTAGATTTATGTATTTCCCTATGATATAATTTTAGTGAAAAATCTCACAAAATGAAAAAAGGTGAAAATATGGTAGAAAATTTCAAACCTGTTACAGTTGGAAATGTAACATTTGGACAAGGTCGTCCAAAAATTATCGTCCCTTTGGTTGGGAAAACAGCTGAAGAAATTCTTGCAGGTGCACGTCAAGCCAAGGAATTAGACTGTGACTTGATTGAATGGCGTATTGACTTTTATGAAAATGTTACGACACCAGCAGATGTAGCTGCCTTGTCAAAAGAAGTGACTGCAGCAACTGGTAAGCCAGTTTTGGTGACATTCCGTACTGCCAAAGAAGGTGGTGTGTTGGAAATTTCAGACCAACTCTACTTTGACATTTATGCAGCCGTATTGAATGATGGTCATGCGGACTTGATTGACTTGGAACTTTTCATGTCTGACCAAGAAGTGCAAGATACCATTGCCTTGGCTCATGAAAAAGGAACAAAAATTATCATGTGTAACCATGATTTTGATGCAACACCAAGCCAAGAAGAGATTGAACGCCGTCTCCGTCTCATGGAAGAAAAGAATGCAGATATTTGTAAGATTGCGGTCATGCCACAGTCGAATGCGGATGTCTTGACTCTTCTTCAAGCGACTGCAGCGGTTTATGCGACTTCTACTCGTCCACTCATCACTATGTCAATGGGGGCGCTTGGTATGGTCAGCCGTGTTAGTGGTGAAGTGTTTGGTTCATCCGCAACTTTTGGTGCAGCGGCGAAAGCTTCAGCACCAGGTCAAGTACCAGTCGCAGAATTGCGCAACATTCTCTCAACATTGAAATTAACAAACGAGGACTAAGATACATGACAAAAGAACTTTTTGAAACGATTGACTTCAAATCAGGCGTCAGCTTGAAAAATCGTATCGTCATCTCTCCAATGACAACCCAATCTGCCTACTTTGACGGTAGCATGACAGAAGAATTGATTGAATACTATGCTCATCGTTCAGGTGAAGTTGGTGCGGTTATTGTGGAGTCAGCCTTCGTTGAAAACTATGGTCGTGGTTTCTTTGGAGCTGTTGGTATTGATACAGATGACAAGATTGAAGGTTTGTCACGTGTAGCCAAAGCTATTCAAGAAAAAGGTTCAAAAGCCTTTATCCAAATCTACCATGCAGGACGTATGGCCTTTCCAAATATGAATGAAGGTCGCAACCCAGTTTCAGCTTCTCCAGTAGCAGCCCTTCGTCCAAATGCGCCTGTTCCGACAGAAATGACTCACCAAGAAGTCTTGGCTATGATTGACAACTTCGCAGAAGGTGTTCGTCGTGCTATCAAGGCTGGTTTTGATGGGGTCGAACTCCACGGTGCTAACACCTTCCTCTTGCAACAATTCTTCTCACCACACTCAAACCGTCGTACAGATGCTTGGGGTGGTAGCCGTGAAAAACGTGCTAAATTTGCAATAGAAGTTGTCAAAGCAGCCAAACGTGTCATGGCTGAAGAAGGTGCTGAAAACTTTGTCCTTGGTTACCGCTTCTCACCAGAAGAATTGGAAGAGCCGGGTATCCGCTTTGAAGATACGATGTACTTACTCAATACCTTGGCAGAGTATGACTTGGATTATTTCCACTTCTCAATGGGGCTCTACACACGCGGTTCGATTGTTAATCCTGATAATCCAGAAATGCTTATCAGCAAATTCAACGAACTTAAATCAGGTAAATTGGCTGAAACTCCAATCATCGGTGTAGGGAATATTCGTCAAACGGCTGACGCAGAAGGTGCCTTGGAAGCTGGTTATGATGTGATTGCTGTTGGTCAAGGTTTCTTGATTGAGCCAAACTGGGTTGAAAAAATCCGTGACAATCAAGAAGTTCGTCCATTTGCAGATGTATCTGAACGTGAAGAATTGGTTGTTCCAACGCCATTGTGGCACTATATGGATGATGCTTTTGGTCTTGTAAAAGATATTGAGGCTGAAAAAGCAAAAGCAGAACGCCTGCAAGAACTCATGAGCAAACCGCTTGAATTCAACCCAGGTCAATACCATGTCACAGCTCACGGTCACAACAGTGAATTGCCAATGGTAGTAACCTTTGACGAATCTCGTATTACAGCTGTTGAAATTGACAGTGAAGGCGAATCAGCTGGACTGTCTGACTTGGTATTTGAACGTATGCCAAAACAAATCATCGAATTCCAAACCTTGAATGTGGACGCCGTTTCAGGTGCATCTTCTACAAGTAAAGGGGTCATTGATGGTGTGTCTGACGCAGTTCGTTTGGCAAGTGGACAAGATGCAGTTGATGTCTTGAAAGCACGTCAGAAACCAGTTATTGAGCGCTCAACAGAAGTTTTAGAAGAAGAAATAGACGTTGTCATCGTTGGCGGTGGTGCGGCTGGTATCGCAGCTTCGCTCCGTGCGGACGAACTGGGTCTCAAGGCTACCTTGGTTGAAAAACTCAGCTTTATCGGTGGTGCGATTTCCGTTTCAGGTGGTAACCAAGTCGTTACGGGTTCTCGTTTGCAGATTGAAGAAGGAGTTGCAGATGATACTCCTGAATTAATGGCAGAAGACTTCCTTAAAAATGGGAACAACCAAAACGTTATGGAACTCTTGAATCTCCTGGCCAACAATGTTGGTACAGCGACTGACTGGGTACATGACTATGTCGGTGTTGAATATGACATGGCTGGTGGTTTGCACGTTCTTGCTGAATACCGTAAGAACCGTGAATTGGCTTATGCCCATGGTGGACATGGCTTTGCAGCTTCTGTTCGTGAAAAAATGGCTGCTTCAAATGTCAACCTTCTTCTTCAAACCAAGGCTGAAAAACTCTTGACAGACGGCCAAGGAAACGTGACTGGCTTGGTTGCCGTTGAGGAAAATGGTACAACTCACCGTATCTCAGCCAAAGCAGTTGTCCTTACAACAGGTGGTTATGGTAACAACAAGGCTATGTTGTCAGACGAGCTCAAAGACGTTCTCTTCTACGGAACTCGTTCATCTATGGGTGAAGGTGTACAAATGGCGCAAGCGCCAGAAGTGGATGCGGCAACTCGCATGATGGAACTTGGGAAAATCTACCCTAACGGTGTGGAAGTCTCACCAGGTACTGCCAAATCAACTATCGGGGGTAACATTGCCATTCTCCGTCGCAACGGTATCTTGGTCAACACCAACGGTCATCGTGTCATCAACGAACGCGCAAGTAACCACGAAATTTTGGATGTCCTTATGGAACAAGATCCAAAACTTCTTTACCTCTTGATGGACCAAGAAACATTCGATATTTTCCGTAAAGAAATCGCTGAAGGTGGTATTTCTGCTAAGGAAGTTGACAGTTGGTTGGAAGCAAACGGAAGCAAGACCCCATTCCTCTTCCATGCGGATAACTTGGAAGCCTTGGCTGACTTGGCGGGTATGGATACACAAGCACTTGCGAACACCGTATCACGCTTTAACGAGTTTGTCGCAAACGGTAAAGATGAAGACTTCGGTCGTCAAATTGAGTTCTTGCAAACACCAGTTGGAAAAGGACCATACTACTTGATTGAGCAAAAACCACGTTTTGCAACAACGATGGGTGGTCTGGTTGTCAATGATAAACTGGAAGTCCAAAATAACTCTGGTAAAACAATCGGCGGTCTTTATGCAGCCGGTGAAGTTGTCGGTGGTGTCATGGGGACAGACTCACCTTCAGGTGCCAACAATGCTTGGGCTCTTACATCAGGTAAATTGGCAGCAGAAAATATTCAAGCTAAAAACTAATCTAGGAGAAGTTGGAATCATTTCCAGCTTCTTTTTTAGATACTCTAAATACAAAGAATGATAAGCAAGGTTTTTTGAGTATTTTTTCATAAAATTTACATAAATAGTAGAAAAGTATGATAAAATGGTGATAAGTTTTAAAGGGAGAGGTTGGTGTGTATGCAGTTAAAAACAGGTGTTGAATGCCTTTCAGGGACTATTCGAGTTCCTGGAGACAAGTCTATTAGTCATCGGTCTATCATGTTTGGTAGTTTGGCTAAAGGAGTGACCAAAGTTTACGATATTTTGCGTGGCGAGGATGTCTTATCTACTATGCAGGTATTTCGTGAGTTGGGTGTGCATATTGAAGACAGGGGCTCTGTTGTGGAGGTGCACGGTCTTGGTTTTGATGGTCTTCAGGCACCACAAAAACCTCTTGATATGGGGAATTCAGGGACCTCTATTCGCTTGATTTCAGGCGTTTTGGCAGGACAAGATTTTTCAGCTACCATGTTCGGGGATGACTCCTTATCGAAGCGGCCCATGGATCGTGTGACCATTCCCTTGAAGAAAATGGGTGTGGATATTTCAGGTCAAACGGAACGTGATTTGCCGCCTTTGACCATTAAAGGTAACAAAAATCTGCAACCTATTTCCTATCAATTACCAGTAGCTTCTGCCCAAGTCAAGTCTGCCTTAATCTTTGCAGCCTTACAAGCCGAAGGTGAGTCCGTCATCCTTGAAAAAGAATTGACTCGCAATCATACAGAGGACATGATTCGTCAGTTTGGTGGAGAAATTTCTATGGACGGCAAGGAAATTCGAATTAAGGGCAAGCAGGAATTCACAGCACAAGAAGTGGTCGTTCCTGGGGATATTTCCAGTGCAGCTTTCTGGCTAGTAGCAGGTCTTATTGTGCCAAATAGCCGTATTGTCCTTGAAAATGTCGGCATTAACGAAACTCGGACAGGTATTTTAGATGTGATTAGAGCCATGGGTGGAAAATTGACCATCAGTAATCATGATGAGATTGCTAAGTCTGCTACGTTGACGGTCGAGATATCTGATCTGCATGGTACAGAAATTGCAGGTGAACTCATTCCACGACTGATTGATGAATTGCCTATTATCACGCTTTTGGCAACGCAGGCAAATGGCACAACTATTATCCGTGACGCAGAAGAGCTCAAAGTAAAAGAAACAGATCGCATTCAGGTGGTGGCGGATGCTTTAAATAGCATGGGAGCCAATATCACTCCGACATATGACGGTATGATTATTGAAGGAAAAACAGCTCTTCATGGTGCCAATGTCAATACCTTCGGCGACCACCGTATCGGCATGATGACGGCTATTGCGGCTCTCTTGGTCCAAGATGGGGAGGTTTATCTGGACCGGGCTGAAGCTATCAACACTAGCTATCCAAGCTTTTTTGCAGACCTAGATAGTTTACTTTAGAAGGGAGACAGATTATGGCAATTTTACTACTTGGATTTATGGGTGCAGGTAAGACAACAGTTGCTTCTTATTTGCAGGAACATTACGACCAATTTCTGGATATGGACATTATTATTGAAGAAAAGATTGGCATGTCTATTACTGATTTCTTTGCTAAGGAAGGCGAAGCTGCCTTTCGTAAGATTGAATCTGAAACGCTTGAAGAACTCCTTCAAACATCAGGTGATGTCATTATCTCAACTGGTGGCGGTGTAGTTATTTCGGAAAAAAATCGGGACTTGCTTCGTGCAAATCGTAAGTACAATGTGCTCCTCTCAGCTTCTTTTGAAGTGCTCTATGACCGCATTGCCAATGATAAAATTTTCCAGCGCCCTCTCTTTCTCAATAACTCAAAAGAAGACTTCCACGGGATTTATGAGCGTCGGATGATGCTCTATGAAGGATTGTCAGACTTGATTATCAATACGGACCATCGTAGTCCAGAAGAAGTAGCAAGGATTATCAGATGCGTATAGCTTATCTTGGACCGCGTGGTTCCTTTACCCACCACGTTGCCAGTCAGGCCTTTCCCCAAGATGAATTGGTTCCCTTTCAGACCATTACGGAAGTCATCAAGGCTTTTGAGCAGGGAGAGGTGGATTATTCGGTGGTTCCTGTTGAAAATTCTATAGAAGGCTCTGTCCATGAAACGTTGGACTATCTTTTTCATCAAGATCCTATTCATGCGGTCGCAGAGGTCATTCAGCCCATTGCTCAGCAACTAATGGCGACTTCGTCTCAGAAGAAAATTGATGTGATTTATTCTCATCCTCAAGCTATTGCCCAAGGAAAGCAGTATATTTTAGAGCATTATCCACAGGCGAAGATTGAGATGACAGCTAGCACAGCCTATGCAGCCCGTCTGGTTGCGGATAATCCCGACCAGCCCTATGCTGCCATTGCCCCTCAAGCAGCGGCAAGTGAGTATGGTTTGGAAGTCATTGCCCAGGATATCCAGGAAATGGATGAGAACTTTACACGTTTTTGGATTTTGGGAAATGAACAGGTCCGTCTTCCCTTGGAAAGTCAGGTCAATAAAATCTCTCTTGCTCTCACTCTGCCAGACAATCTTCCGGGGGCTCTGTATAAGGCCATGTCTGTTTTTGCTTGGCGAGGAATTGACTTGACTAAGATAGAAAGTCGTCCGTTAAAAACAGCTTTGGGAGAGTATTATTTTATCTTGGATGCGGTTCACGAAGAGATTCAACTGGTGGACTATGCCTTGAAAGAATTGACAAGTCTCGGCATTTCTTATAAAATACTAGGGTACTATTTGGTATACACTGTCAAATAGGAAGGAATACCGATGAGAAATGAAAAAAGTTTCCTCAGTCATCATGAGGAGCTCAGATTGGATTATCTGCAAAAGAATATCCATTTTTTGAATGATAAAGAAAAGCGCGAATTAGCCTTTTTAACTTATAAAGATCAACATGGGGCAGTTAGTGCCCCTCTTCAGTCTGAAAAAGTTATCCGTCGTGGAGATGCGGAACTTCCTCCTTATAGATCTGAGAGATACATGGAAGACGAGATAGATGATCTACCAGAATACCCTCGAGAAAAACCAAGCCGTTCTCGTGCTCGTAAGGCTAGTAAGAAAAAAACAATCAAGGGAGTTCCACTTCCTCTGGATGCAGAACCCCTTATTCCTAAGAAAGAAAAAAAGCCACGTAAAAAAGGACGTATCAAGCGCTTCTTTACTTGGGTAGCTCTGATTTTAGTAACAGTTTTAGCTGGAATGGCCTTCATGTTCTATAAGGGAATGAAGGCAATCCAAGACAGTCCAAATGCTAAAGCCGCAGAGACTGAAGTTTTCCATGGACAAAATACAAAAGACGGAGTCAATATCCTGATACTTGGTACAGATGGCCGTGTTGGAGAAACTTCTGATATGACTCGGACGGACTCTGTAATGGTAGCCAATATCAATAACTCTGATAAAAAAGTGAAATTGGTCAGCTTCATGCGTGATACCCTGATTAATATCGACGGATATGACTACAAGTTGAATGTGGCCTATACTTTTGGTGAGCAGAACAATCACCAAGGTGCGGAAAATGTTCGTGAGGTCTTGAAAGAGAATTTTGATATTGACATCAAGCACTATGCCTTGGTTGACTTTTCAACCTTTGCGACAGCCATTGACACCATTTTTCCTGAGGGGGTTACCATCGATGCACAGTTTTCAACTATTGATGGCGTAGATGTGACAGCAGTAGATGTGCCAGACGATTTGAATATGAAGGATGGTGTGGTACCAAGCCAGACCATTACAGAGGGCAAGCAACAGATGGATGGTCGTACCTTGCTCAATTATGCGCGCTTCCGTAAGGATGATGAGGGTGACTACGGTCGGACTCGCCGTCAACAGCAGGTTCTCAGTGCTGTCTTGACGCAGGTCAAGAATCCAACCAAACTCTTTACAGGATCAGAAGCGCTAGGGAAAGTTTATTCATTGACCTCTACCAGCGTTCCCTTTAGCTTTATTTTGACAAATGGTCTTGGTGCTACTGTTGATGGATCAAATGGAGTGGAACAAGTGACAATTCCAGAGAACAATGACTGGATAGACGAGTATGATGTCTACGGTGGTTCAGGTCTTAAGATTGACTTTGAAAAATACAAGGAAAAGCTTGCCAAGATGGGCTTCCGCTAATCAACACCACTCTTAAATTTATGATATACTAGAAGGGACTTGGGTCTCTTCTTTTTTTATTCTATTGGCCCATATAGAAAGTAGAAATATGTTACAGAAAAACGACATTGTAGAAGTAGAAATTGTTGATTTGAGCCATGAAGGCATGGGGATTGCCAAGGTAGATGGTTTTGTTTTCTTTGTGGAAAATGCTCTGCCAAATGAAGTCATAAAGATGCGCGTGCTGAAATTGCGTAAGAATATTGGTTACGGTAAGGTTGAAGAATACATCGAAACTTCTCCTTACCGCAATGATAGTTTGGATGCGGCGTATTTGCGTACGGGGATTGCGGATTTGGGACATCTTGCTTATGAAGAGCAACTCAAGTTCAAACAAAAACAAGTGGCAGATAATTTGTATAAGACAGCCCACATTTCAGATGTGGAGGTCTTACCAACGCTTGGAATGGAGCACCCATTTGCCTACCGTAACAAGGCGCAAGTTCCTGTTCGTCGTGTTAATGGTCAGTTGGAAACAGGTTTCTTCCGTAAGAATTCGCATGACCTCATGCCTATTGATGATTTCTTGATTCAAGAAAAAGACATTGATGCGCTGATCAATTTCACGCGTGATTTATTTTGCCGCTTTGATATCAAACCTTATGATGAAAAAGAGCAATCAGGTCTTATCCGTAATTTTGTTGTCCGTCGCGGGCACTATACGGGTCAAATGATGCTTGTCCTCGTGACCACACGTCCTAAGATTTTCCGCGTCGAGCAAATGATTGCCAAAATCGTCGAAGCCTTTCCAGCAGTGGTTTCTGTTATTCAGAACATCAATGATAAGAACACCAATGCCATTTTGGGGCCAGAGTTCCACACCCTTTACGGCAAGGATGTGATTGAGGACCAAATGCTTGGTAATACTTACGAGATTTCAGCCCAATCTTTCTACCAAGTCAATACTGACATGGCTGAAAAACTCTATCAAACAGCTATTGATTTTTCAGAATTGACGGCTGATGATGTAGTGATTGATGCCTACTCTGGGATTGGGACTATCGGCCTGTCTGTGGCTAAGCAGGTTAAGCACGTCTATGGCGTTGAAGTCATTGAAAAAGCTGTCATAGATGCCAAGAAAAATGCTGAGCGAAACGGTATTATCAACAGCACCTATGTCGCCGATAGCGCTGAAAATGCTATGGCACAATGGGTCAAAGACGGCATCAAACCAACAGTTATCATGGTGGACCCACCGCGTAAAGGTTTGACCGAAAGCTTTATCCGTTCCGCAGCTGAAACTGGGGCTGATAAGGTGACCTATATCTCATGTAACCCAGCAACCATGGCGCGTGATATTGCCTTATTTGAGGAATTGGGCTATAAGTTGACTAAGGTGCAGCCTGTTGACCTATTTCCGAATACGCATCATGTGGAGTGTATAGCATTGTTGACTAGAATTTAGGTAAGACAGAGTAAATAGGCTGATAAATAAAGGATTTCTAAGTGTTGTTCAATTTAGAATGACGCTTGGGAATTTTTTATTTGCAGAGAAAGTTTGAATTTAAAAAGAGTGTGGAGTTGACAGATCTGTTATTTAGGGATTGAGTTGATGGGTTGGTTTATATAATCTTTCTTGAAAAAATTATATACTTTATAAAACGCTATATTTATGCTATACTAACTATATAAGCAGGTGGAATACATGGATATAGGGAAAAAAATAAAACAAATAAGAAAGTCGATGTTTTTAACACAAGAAGAGTTCGCTGAAAAATTGAATGTTTCATTTTGCACTGTAAATAGATGGGAAAATAATAAAGCAATTCCAAATTTAAATGCGCTAAAAAAGATAAAACATTTTTGCGAAGAAAACGAAATTGAATTCAAAATTTCTATGAAAGATCTGGAGGTACTGTAAATGCAAGTATTGAGCTTATTTAGCGGATGTGGTGGATTAGATTTGGGATTTGAAAGAGCTGGATTTAAAATTCCAGTTGCTAATGAGTATGATAAAACAATTTGGGAAACCTTTAAACTGAATCATCCGAATACCAAATTAATAGAAGGCGATATTAGAAACCTATCAAAGAAAGATATTGCAGAGCATTTCAAAGGAAATATCGATGGAATTATTGGTGGACCTCCTTGTCAATCTTGGTCCGAAGCAGGATCTCTAAAGGGAATAGATGACGATAGAGGAAAGTTATTTTTTGATTATATTCGTTTATTAAAAGAGATTAAACCTAAATTTTTTCTAGCGGAAAATGTGAGTGGTATGTTAGCGAATAGACATTCAGAGGCAGTTAAGAATATCTTAGAAATGTTTGAGGAAGCTGGTTATATTACTACAATGACCCTCGTTAATGCCAAAGACTACGGAGTTGCACAAGATAGAAAGAGAGTCTTTTATATAGGATTTAGAAGTGATTTAGAAGTCAATTTTGAATTTCCTAAGGGATCAACTTCTGATGATAGTAAAAAGATTACATTAAAAGACGTTATCTGGGACTTGCAAGAAACTGCTGTACCTGCGAGTGAAAAAAATAAAAGTAATCCAGAAGCAATAAACAATAATGAATATTTCATTGGATCATTTTCAACAATTTTCATGAGTAGAAATAGAGTTCGTTCGTGGGATGAACAAGGGTATACTGTACAGGCGTCAGGGAGACAGTGTCAACTTCATCCTCAGGCTCCAAAGATGATAAAGTTTGAAAAAAATGATTGTAGATTTGTAGAAGGAAAAGAGCATCTCTATAGGAGATTAACAGTAAGAGAGGTAGCTAGAGTTCAAGGATTTCCTGATGATTTTAAGTTTATCTATGATAGTGTAGATACTGGATATAAAATGATTGGTAATGCAGTACCTGTGAACTTAGCATATGAAATAGCATTAGCAATTAAATCAGTACTTTAAAAATAAAAACCAGCAAATACTATAGTTGCTGGTTTTTGCTTTTTATAATTTTCTTGGGACAATAATGTTGTATTGATCTTCTAAGGTATCGAGTATATGATTATGGTTAAGTCTAGTGGGTTCTACGGTAACAAATTCACCTAGAGCAAAAAGTTCCCTAGGATTTTCAATTACTGTTGGTTGCTCTAAAGACTCATATGGTTGAAACTTTGTATAAACATTTTTTCCGCGGTTAGTGCCTTCTGTCATTGGATTTATAGGTCTATATGCAACTTTGAATGACTCTGTAGCTTCAATAACTGTTTCAACAGTTATTTCTTCTAAATTATTAATAAGATTTAAAATACTATTAGGCACAGTGTTATCTATTATCATACAATTTGCAACATGCTCTCCTTTACCAAACCCTCTTGCAACGGTTAGGATATCCTTAGCAGTAAAGATATCGGTAAAATCCTGTGCGGTATTTCCAGTTCTTCTTCCAAAGCAAATACTTACACCAACGTAAGGGGCAATAGCAGTTTCTGCCCATTGATTTGCCCATTTAGTAGCTTCTAAAGTCATTCTTTCAAAAGCTTCTGTACCAAATTCTTCTAGAAATCTAACGTGACCATACCAATTTCCGAAATAGTCTGCATTAGTCAACTTTGCAGATATTTTTATTGGTTCTCCTTTAGACAATTCAATAATTACGTCTGTTTTATTACTTCTATTTACACTACCGATTCCCCTACATGAGATTATTTCAGAGGAGGGAACAATCCCTTCTTTAATCATCCATTCAGGTAAATCATTTGGTAAACTTTCACCTATATGATTATTAACCATTTCCACTAAATCATTTTCAAATTTATCAGATTTTTTTGACATGTTAATCCCCCTTAACAGTTTCCATAATATCTTCAATACCGCAGTCTAAAACACTACAAATCTTCAACAGCACATCTGTTGTGACATTTTCACCTTTTCCTAATTTAGCAAGAGAGGAAGAACTGATACCAGATTCTTCTCTCAATTTAGTTTTAGACCAACCTATATCAATGAGTCGTTTCCATAATTTGTTGTAGCTTATTTTAAGATTCATTTTCATTCGCTCCCTTACTCCAAGAAATACCGAATAATTCATTACCATTATCTGATAGTCGTAATACAGTATTATCTTTTAATACTTTTTCAGTTTCTGATCCATAAGATGCGGTCTTATCAATTGCAATAAATACTTGTTTACCAAGTTTAGCTGTTTGTGTGTATAGTTTTACTAGTCCAGCTATTGCTTGATCACTTATATTTTTAAATAACAATGAGTCATGCGCTAACATTGGTAAATTTGTTAAGTATAGTATTGCTAAATCAAGCACAAGTACACCCTTAAATTTTGTACCAGTTCCATCGTCATCTGGTGTATGGAACGAATAGCTGTTGTATGCTTTTAATGTAATTTGAGGTGACTTACGAACATCAGGGTAGAGTACATCATTGAATTCACGCATTTTAGCGTTTATTATACTTTGAAGTTCTACCAATATTTCTTCAATACTACGCTTCAAGTCTTTGTCAGCATCCAGTTTGATTTTATTTAATTTGTTTTCATCAAGATAGGCTTTGTTTTGTTCTTTCAAGGCATTAATAGTAGATGTTAATTCTGTGTATTTATCTAAGAAATCAGCTGATAAATGTGTCGAAGCTCCAATTTCACTAAGTTGTATATTTGTGTTCTGTAAGACATCTTCAATTTGTTTCAACTCGTGTGTAAGCTGTTCTTTTTCATTACTGAATTCTGAGTCCAAAATTTTTGCTAACTTTTTATGGTACTTCTCAATCTCGAAAATTTTTTTAACTTCTACACTAGGGAAAAATTCCTGTAAGGAAGAAACATCGGCTTCAGTAGGGTAGAGACCATACTCTAAACTAATATCAAGTAACTTTAATCTTCGTTGTTTGTCTAGCATGAGTTTTTCAAGTTCTAACTTTTGATTTTTTAACTTAATCTTTTGCTTACTGTTTTCTAAATCTTGAGAATTTATTCTTAGATTTTCTTCATCCTCTTGTAATTGTGATAGCTGATATTCAAGCTCTTTTATTCTTGCTGCGTTTAATTCAAATTGTTTTTGACCACCAATTAGATTTGATATGAAGTTATATTTTCTAGCTTCTTTAAATGCCTTTAATTTGTTTTTGCTTTCTGTTAATTTTTCGCGATAGATTTCAATATCGTCATAATAATCAAAAAGTTGAATTAGTGTTGTCAGAGCCCCCTCTGATGATTGACTGCTATAAACCTTTAATGGATAGTCTAGATCTTGATTGGATTTACCAGCAATTCTAAAAAATCCACTAACCCCAAGTCTAAAAGATAAACCTTTATTGTTTAAATCGTATTTATCTTTTAAAAAATCCATATAATCGTCTTTGGTATGTGTTTTATCAATGACATCGTATCCATTTTTGTATTCAATAATTTTTTCTGAGTTTTCCGTATCTCTTGAAAAATAGTAAGTTTTATCGAATTTAAAAGAAAAGTAAATGGGATGATCCCCGACCTTTTTGACAGCAACAGATTTCAAATAACTAGTGCCACCAAAAATGAAATCAATCGCTAGCAAAGTAGAGGACTTTCCAATTGAGTTATCGGCATTATCCATTCCCATTACGACATTAAGTCCTAAATGGAATTTAATAGGTTCTCTAATTTCACCTTCTTTTTTAAAGGCAGGAGACCACATTTCTATAAGCATATTTTTACCTCCCCTGAATCAGACATCTCGATTGCATTTAGAGCATATAAACAATCCATTATAGATAAAAAGTCTGTTGGCTCTTTCAGGTATTTAGAAATTGCTCTAAATAACGTCACTACATGGTTGTTTCCATTTTTTATTTCCTCTAGTACCAATGGAAGGTAAAACAATGTGCTGTTTTTATAAGAGTATAGTTTATTTGGTAATTGCATTACTCTAACACCTCACATTTCTGAATAAAGAAAGAAACAATCATTTGGCAAAAGTATATGTCCTGCAATGTTGCATGATGTATTTTCTCAGAGATAGTATTGAAAATTTCAAGACTATCTTTATTTGATTTTTTGAGTTTTTTGTACATACTCCTCATTTGATTTTGAATTTCAATATAATCAATTTTTCCTCGCTTATCTAAACTAACGAGAATTTTATCAAGTGTCACATAGTTATCAATTACTTGATTTTTCACAGTGTTATATAAAGTTCTATTTTGGTCAATCGCTATCTTATCGGTTAATTCTTTAGGATCAAACGAAATGTCGTAGTCGTCGTATTTTAATTTATTCATCCGGATTAGAACTTCTGTTATTCCTTCATCGAGTTGTATTGCGGATAGTGTTTGTTGAGAAATGTTATTAGATGCCAGAATTCTTTTTATATTAGCCAATTGTTTGGTGATACTTTTTCTTTTATCTGATTGATAAGTCAAAAAACAATCGGGACATAAAGTAATTAAATTGGATACATCTGTACCTTTAGATTTATCAATCATTGAAATTTCATAATTCGCATAATCTAATCCATTATTTGTTTTTATTAAAAGGGAATCACAAGATGGGAATGCACACCTATTGTTTGATTCAACTAGTAAAAATCTCCCATGTTTCTTTTTAAGAGCTGATGACTGTGAACGAAGATTATTCTTCTGAATCGCATCTGCTGGAGATACTCCTGCTCTTTGTCTAATAATATCGGCGAAAATTTGAGGGACTCTAGTTGCGACATTATCAGTGTCAATATCAGGAAAATATCCTGACATTTCATCAGCCAATGATTCAATACAGTCAAATCCTCTAGACTCAATAGATAGTTCCATATTTTCAGTATTTAAGTTGTATAGAAGTTGCGTTGCCATTTTTTTACTGAAACTTCTATTTGGCTTTGTATAACTAATTAGAGTTGAATCGGCTTTATCACTCGCAATTCCAATTCGAGATAAAAAAGAATCACAATCTTCTTCAGTAATCATTTCAATGAGCTCTCTAAAAAATATTGGAACAGTAGCTCCATTTGATAAATGTCTTTTTAAGATTTTGAACAATGTAGGAAAATCCAAATATATGCCTCCTTTCAAATTTTGTACCAACTTGTACCATCATGTACAAAAGTGTCCCTATTTGAAAAGAGGCCTTTATTATAATGATGACAGATCCAATTGATAAATATTTCGTAAATTAATTATATCACGAGCAGTTATCTTGGGTCAAAAAAGATATTTGCGAATCTATATATGATATTCGCAAAAACAAATACAAAATCTCATAAAAAGTTCAAGTAGGCCTACAAGAACGGACGAGATGCAAAAGTGAATTTAGAAATTACCAACTATATAGATGAAGTAAGTAGTAGTCTAGGTAATTTTGAAATTTCAATGCACCGACCGTATTTTGTTGCGCCTATTTGATGCCAACTTCTAAAACTGTGGTGTGTTGAAATACCACAGTTCTTTTTGTTTCTCGTCCTTTGAGTAGGAAGGTTGAAACAGAAATTATGAAGATTAAATGGCAAGACAACAACAAAAAAGTAGAACTAGACGTGGAATTAGATGAATTAAAAGGGTGGCTAAAGATTGATGTGATTGAAGATGAATCAGAAGAAGAACTGCAAGAACGAATTCAAGAAGCAATTAACGAAAAATACAATAAACCAGATTACAACAACTGGCACAGACACAATCGTCATGTAGGTTATTCCAAAAAAGTATCTGAAGATGGAGACGATTATTTTGGTCACTTCAAAGAACCGTTAATAACTGAAGTTGAAGATAGCACTATCTTTTATAAAGACGAGATTGAGAGAAGTCATCAAGAAGAATTGGAAAATTGCTATAGGTTTCTAACTAAGCACATTAATAAACAAGAGCTTGTTGATTTGTTTACTAAGGTTGTTTTTGAAGGATACACGCTTAGAGAAATTGCGATACTTCAAAATCCAAGACCAGAAGGGATGAGCGAGAAAGAATACAAGAAGCTAATCGCAAAAGTAGAAAACAATCTCTCTCATAAATTAGTAAGGGTTCGAAAAAAATTAGAAAAAATAATTTTAGAAACGTCCGATTTTGATGTCTCTCGTGGCTACCTAGTAGAGGATAACTCCTCTAGAAATTTATAGGAGGTCATTAGGATGACGAAAATTCAAATTTTTTCAAACGATGAGTTTGGCAAGGTAAGGACCATTATGGTTAAAGGAAATCCAATGTTTATTGGAAAAGATGTAGCAGAGATTCTAGGATACTCGAATACTAGAAAAGCCTTATTAGACCATGTTGATGAAGAGGACAAGGGGGTAACGAAATGTGACACCCTTGGCGGAGTACAAGAATTAACAGTTATCAACGAATCAGGACTGTACAGTTTAATTCTTTCTAGCCACATGCCAAAAGCTAAAGCATTTAAAAGGTGGGTTACAACAGAAGTATTACCTTCTATTCGTAAAACAGGTATGTATGCGACTGATTATCTACTCGATAATCCAGACATTGCCATTGCAGCATTTACGGCATTAAAAGAAGAAAGGGAAAGAAACAAGACTCTGACTAAGACTATTGCCATTCAAAATCAACAGATTGTTGAGATGAAACCAAAGGCTTCATATTATGATGTCATTTTAAGTAGTAATAATGCGATTCCCATGCGTACCCTTGCCAAAGATTATGGCAAATCAGCACAGTGGATGAATGCCAAACTGCATGATCTAGGTGTTCAGTTCAAGCAAGGTGATACGTGGCTACTTTATCAAAAATATGCAGCACTTGGTTATACCAACACAAAAACACATTCATTTACTCATCATGATGGCAGTCAAGGTGCAAAGGTTCATACCTATTGGACACAAAAAGGACGATTGTTTATTTATCAGTTACTAAAGTCAAATAATATCTTACCGCTTATGGAACAGGAGGCTTTCGATGAGTAAATCCATTAAAAAAATCATTAGTGAAAAACAACATCAGTTCAAACCGATAGTTTATATCTGTGCTCCATTTAGTGGTGATACGACCTTTAATACCAAACAAGCAGTTAAGTATGCGAAGTTTGCTTATGAGAATGGTGCAATACCACTTACACCACATCTACTATTTCCATTTTTAGATGACGGAAGTTTAGCAGACAGGCAGTCTGCATTATCTATGGATAAGATTTTTCTAGGGAAATGTCAAGAAGTCTGGGTGTTTGGAGATACGATAACAGATGGGATGCACCAAGAATTAGAAATATCTAAAAGAAGACGTCAACCGATTAGATACTTTACAACAGAGTGTAAGGAGGAAACAACGTGCAGCTAACAATGTATAACTCAAACAGTAAGGGCAATGCTAAAAATTGTATCTATCCGAATAAACACACTATCACAAACGAAAAAGAGCTCATGGACGTGGTCAGTTTTGACCATGTCTGTGCGAGCTTTAAAAATAATTATCGAAACAAAGATAACTTTTTAGAGTGCAACTGTGATGTGTTTGATTGTGATAATGACCATAGTGATGATCCCTCAGACTGGATCTATCCTGAAGATTATGAGTTCTTATTAGAAGGGGCAAGTTTTGCAGTAGTGCCTAGTCGTAATGATGGCAAAGTAAAAAACGGTAAATCTGCCAGACCAAGACATCATTTATATCTTCCTCATCGCATTTTTCACTCTGCTAATGAGTGTGAGGCTTTCAAGCAAAAAGTCTATGAGCGATTTCCTTTTTTAGATGGCAATGCACTGGATGCTGCAAGGTTTATCTTTGGTCATGCTGTTAGTGAGATGATGTGGTTTGAAGGTAGTGTAGATATTGAAGATGTTATCAGCTCAGATGAGCCTGATCTGTTTGCGCAATTAGATGAAGAATCGGCTACTATACAATCTGGTTCAAGAAATGCAACGATGAGCCATATTGCTGGGAAACTTATAAAGCGATATGGCAATACCGATGAATGTTTTGAACTATTTATGAAAGAGTCAGAAAAGTGCAGTCCGCCGCTTAGTGATAGTGAACTTAAAACAATATGGCTTAGTGCGTGTAAGTTTGGAAGTAAAGTATCAAAGCAAGCTGGATATATTGACCCTGAATTATACAATCAAGAATTAAAGCTAATGCCTAATGATTTTTCTGATGTGGGGCAAGCGTATGTACTTTCTAAAGAATATGCTGACAGAATAAAATACTCTCCAGCAACAGAATATTTAGTTTATAACGGCAGTTTTTGGGAGGAGTCTTTACCTAATGCACAAGCCTTATCTCAAGAGTTAACAGAAAAACAACTAGAAGAAGCTGAAGTTGAAATTCAAAAATGCATGAAAGAATTAAATAGTTTAGGTGCGATGACACTTATCTTATCACTTGGTGAGAAAAAAGCTGTGGACCAATTTAATGATAAGCAAAAAAGAGTGTTCGAAAAGTATAAGAACGCACTGACTTATCAAAAGTATGCGATTAAAAGAAGAGATAGTAAGTATATTTGGTCTACGCTTAAAGAAGTACGACCACTTGTTCAAATTGAACCTGTCATGCTAGACAGAAATGAGTTTTTGCTTAATACTCCAACTGGAACGATAAATTTAACAAATGGAGATTTACAGGATCATAACTATCTAGATTTTATTACAAAACAAACAAGTGTAGCACCAAGCAATAAAGGGATGGATATTTGGAAGGACGCGCTAAATACATTTTTTAGGAATAACCAAGAGCTAATAGATTATGTTAAACAGATTGTCGGACTAGCTAGTGTAGGTAAAGTTTATGTTGAAGCACTCATTATTGCTTATGGAGAAGGCAGGAACGGGAAGTCTACCTTTTGGAACGTGATTGCTAGAGTGCTTGGAACGTATAGTGGCAATATCTCTGCTGATATGTTGACCGTTGGATGTAGACGAAATGTAAAACCAGAACTTGCAGAGGCGAAAGGGAAAAGACTACTCATTGCTGCAGAGCTTGAAGAAGGAATGCGCATGAACACATCTAATGTAAAACAGCTTTGTTCAACGGATGAGATTTTTGCGGAAAAGAAATTCAAATCGCCATTTAGTTATGTACCTACTCATACATTAGTTCTTTATACCAATCATCTACCGAGAGTTGGAGCACTAGATAAAGGAACTTGGAGAAGGTTAATCGTTATACCGTTTAATGCCAAGATTGAAGGGTCGAGCGGTATTAAAAATTATGCCGATTACTTATATGAAGAATGTGGTGGTGCGATTTTAAGTTGGATCATTGAAGGGGCGAAATCAGTCATCAAATCTAACTTTAAAATTCAAAAACCACAAGTGGTGGAAGATGCCATTAAAGTTTATAAGGAAAATAATGACTGGCTTAATCACTTCATTGAAGAGTGCTGTGAGGTGGATGTTTCAGCCACAGAAAAGAGTGGTGAGCTATATAGTGAGTACCGAGCATTTTGTTTACGAAATGGTGAGTTTACTCGTGGTACTGCAGACTTTTATTCTGCACTTGAAAATGCAGATTTTAAGCGTAAGAAGAATATGAAGGGTTCTTTTGTGTATGGACTTAAATTGAAATCGGAATTTGAATGATGGTGTATGACGCTCATTTCAGTAGGTTTTGAATGTTTGTATTTTAAGTTGGAATCAAAAAAAATACTATAATTGATTGTCATAAATAGAAATATGACGGTATATGATAGTCTATTACATAACCTTATATAGGAATAGAAAAAATAAAGTATATATATTATATAGGTAAATAGGTATCATAGCCTGTCATAGGTTAGGAGATTACTATGTTAGAAAAAGAAATTGAAAGACAGTTAGTCAAAAGCGTAAAAGCTAAAAATGGCTTATGTTTAAAGTTTAATTGTTTAAGCATGAATGGTGTTCCAGATAGAATCATTTTGATGCCATTCGGGAAGTTTTGCTTTGTAGAAGTTAAGGCTCCTGGTAAAAAGTTAAGACCGTTACAGATGAAACGTAAAAAGCAGTTTGAATCGCTAGGCTTTGATGTCTATGTTATTGATGACATCACACGCATTGATGAATTGGTAGAGAGGTTAACAGCATGACAAGAAAAATAAGGGAAGGAGGTGTCGCCGAATGAAGTTCAATCCACATAACTATCAAGCACATTCAATCAATCACATCGTAAAGAATGAAATGTCAGCATTATTTTTGGATATGGGCTTGGGCTGAGGGCAAAACAGTCATTACCTTATCAGCAATCAACGATTTAATGTTTGATTACTTTGATGTAAGTAAAGCACTAATCATTGGACCTCTTAGAGTAGCGTCTGAAACTTGGCCATCAGAAATTAAAAAATGGAGTCATCTCAAAGACTTAAAGTATTCTGTGGTAATTGGAACAGAGAAAGAAAGACTAACAGCATTAAAGATAAAAGCTGATATCTATATCATTAACCGAGAAAATGTTGACTGGCTAATTAATAAAAGTGGATGCCCATTTAATTTTGATATGGTTGTGATTGATGAGCTTAGTTCTTTTAAGTCTTATCAAAGTAAGAGGGTTAAAAGTTTACTTAAAGTCAGACCAAAGATAAAACGCATTGTTGGACTTACTGGAACACCAAGTAGTAATGGCTTAATGGATTTATGGGCTCAGTTTAGAATACTAGACTTTGGAGAAAGGCTTGGTCGATATATTAGTCATTACAGGAACACCTACTTTGTACCAGATAAGCGAAATGGAATGATCGTGTATTCCTATAAACCGCAAGCAAATGCTGAAGAGAGAATATATAAGAAAATTGAAGATATTACGATATCTATGAAAGCAAAAGACTACCTAAAGCTTCCTGAATGTATCATGAATGAAGTGGAAGTAAAACTTGATAAGAAAGAAAAGAAAGTCTACGACACATTAAAAGAAGAGATGATTGTATCCATCAAGGATACAGAAATTGATGCGATTAATGCAGCAAGTCTTTCAAATAAACTTCTTCAAATGGCAAATGGAACAGTCTATGATGAAAACAAAAACGCCCATACTATTCATGATAAGAAATTAGATGCACTTGAAGATTTAATTGAAGGTGCCAATGGTAAACCAGTCCTTGTAGCCTATTGGTTTCAAAGTGATAGAGATAGAATCATGAAAAGATTTAATGTTCGAGAAATCAAAACAAGTGAAGATATAGATCATTGGAATAAAGGAGATATACCCGTTGCACTCATTCATCCAGCAAGTGCAGGTCATGGACTGAATTTACAACAAGGTGGCTCGACACTGATTTGGTACTCGCTGACTTGGAGTTTAGAACTCTATCAACAAACCAATGCCAGACTTCATAGACAAGGACAAAAAGATACTGTGGTGATCCATCACATCTTAACCAAAGGAACGATTGACTTTGATGTGATGAAGGCACTAAAGAAAAAAGATAAAATACAATCGGCTTTAATGGAAGCAGTTAAAGCAAATCTTGAGTAGAGGTTCTAGAGAGAACTTACCTCAGAAATCTTGGAGGTAAGAGATGACATCAAAAGAATTTTTTAGATACTTAAAACAATTAGAAAACCAAATCGAATCAAAAAGCTATATGGCACAAACCTATAGAACACTTGCAGAAGGTTTAAGTTCACCCATATATTCTGATATGCCTAAAAAGGCAAGTAGAGAACTAGAACCCATGGCAAAAGCATTAACCAAAGCATTAGAAATTGAAGATGAGATAAAAGAACTAAAATTTGAACTTGCCAGTCAAAAAGCAAAAGGGATGGATGCAATATCAATGCTTGAGAAAGAGTATCAGATATTACTGATAAAAAGATACTTTGAAAAGAAGTCGTGGGGACAGATTGCAGCAAGTATGTATTATTCAGAACGATGGATATATAAGCTACATGGACTAGCACTAAAAGATTTGGATCAATTGTTCAGTTGAGTTCAGTTAAGTGCAGTCGAGTTCACTAGTATTCAGTAAGGACGCTATGATAGACTATAATTGTGAAAAAGTATAATTAAAACAATGCTCTGGTGGAGAAATCCGTCAGGGCTTTTTTATTGGAGGAAGTTATGCCAACTAAACCTAAACGAGCATGTTCCTATCCCATGTGTCCAAAATTAACCGATGGACGATTTTGTGAGGAACATCAAAAAAGAGAAAACAAACGATACGAACAGTATGATAGAAACCCAATCGTGAGAAAAAGATATGGAAGTGAGTGGCGTAAAGTCCGTGCAAAGTATGTAAGAACTCATCCTTATTGCGAACTGTGTTTTAAGGAAGGTAGGATGAAACTCGTTGAAGAAGTGCATCATAAAGTTCCTTTATCAGAAGGTGGCACACATGATGAAGATAATCTCATTTCTCTTTGTCAAAGCTGTCATGCAAGAATTCACGCCAAAGATGGTAGTCGTTGGAACAAAAAGAAATAGGGGTAGGGGGATAACAATCTCTAAACTAGATCCCAAAGGATAACGGGCGCCTCCCGACACGCGCAAAAACTCCTATTCAAAGGGGGATATAAAAAATAAATCAGAAAGGAAGGTAAGCATGGCAAAAGATGGAACAAATCGTGGTGGCAGACGTAGGAACACAGGGCCAAAACCACAGGCAGTTAATGAAAAAATACAACAAGGAAAATCTGTCAAGATTATGAACAATGACATACCTGATTTAGATATATCTGAATTAGAAGCAGTCGATCTACCAGAAGGTGTTGTTCTCGAAGGAAGTGTCATACCAAAGCCGAGTGATTACCTATCTACCAAACAAAAAAACGGAATGCCTCTAGGTGCAGATGCCATATATAAAGAGATTTGGTTGTGGTTAAAAGAGAGACATTGCGAAAAGTTGGTCAACAAAAGACTCATTGAATCTTATGCACAGGCTTTTGCTAGATACATTCAATGTGAAGAAGCCATTAGTACCTATGGATTACTTGGCAAACATCCAACAACTGGCGGAGTAGTTACCTCTCCGTTTGTTCAAATGTCAGTTCAATTTCAAAAACAAGCCAATCTATTGTGGTATGAGATTTACGACATTGTAAAACAAAACTGTACTGAAGTATTTGAAGATACAGGAAATGACATGATGGAACAATTACTTCGTTCTAGGAAAGGAATATAAATATGATTGAAAAAGTAAACCCGTCGCACCCTGATAAGATCGCAGATAGGATTGCAGGAGCGATTGTTGATTTAGCATACACAAAAGAAGAAAATCCAAAGATTGCTGTAGAAGTATTAATTGGACATGGTAAGTGTTATGTAGTGATTGAAACGACAGTGACACTTACGAAAAAAGAAATCACTAAAATTATCGAAAGAATCGCAGGAAAATTAAAATGCGAGATTACGCTTGAAAAACAAGATGTTCATCTATCTAATAATCAAAAAGGAAAAATTAGATGTGGAGATAATGGGATTTTTAAAGGGATGCCTATTACTGATGAACAAAAGAAACTATCTGATATTGCACGAAATATCTATCAAGAGTTTCCATTTGATGGCAAGTATATTTTAGATAATGACAAACTCATCATTTGTCAAAGCAATGCTTATACACAGTTTCTAAAAGTTAAGTATCCTAATGCCATTGTAAATCCACTAGGTGATTGGACAGGTGGACCAGATGTCGATACAGGTGCTACCAATAGAAAACTTGGAAGCGATATGGCAGATAGCGTAACAGGTGGTGGACTTCACGGTAAAGATTTATCTAAAGCCGATGTATCTGTAAATATCTATGCTTTTTTAAGAGCACAAAGATTAAATGAGCCAGTAACATTCTCATGTGCGATTGGTGATGATACCATTGACGGCATTCCTTATGAAGATATCGTAAATATCGCAAAAGAATATATAGACTCCATTGGTGGTTTTGAAAAACTAGCCGAGTGGGGTCTTTTTTAGAGGTGATTTATGTCAAAAGAAGCACAGTATTATTTAGCAAACATCAATGAACTAATTCCTTATGTTAATAATGCAAGAACACATTCAGACACACAAATTGCACAGATTGCTTCAAGTATAAAAGAGTTTGGTTTTCTAAATCCTGTGATTGTTAGTGAAGATAATACCATCCTTGCAGGACATGGACGTTTTTATGCAGCACAGAAGTTAGGTCTTGAAAAAATACCTTGTATTAAAGAAAGCCACTTATCTGATGGTCAGAAGAAAGCCTATATCATTGCTGATAACAAACTAGCATTAAACGCTGGCTGGGATAACGAACTGTTAAGTATTGAATTATCGGAACTACAAGGACTTGAATTTGATATGGATTTACTTGGATTTGATGATAAAGAACTCTCAAAGCTATTTGATGATGAAAAAGAGATTCAAGAAGATGACTTTGATGTTGAAGAAGAGCTAAAGAAAAAAGCAATCACAAAATTTGGAGATAAGTGGCATTTAGGAAAACACACTTTAGTTTGCGGCGATTCAACAAAAGAAGAGACCTACAAAAAGCTTCTTGGAGATACTAAGGTTAATCTTGTGGTGACAGATCCACCATACAACGTAAACTACGAAGGCAGTGCAGGGAAAATTAAAAATGATGATATGGAAGATAGTGCATTTTATCAGTTCTTACTTTTAGCATTTACTCAAGCTGAAAAAGTCATGGCAAGTGATTCTAGTATTTATGTCTTTCATGCAGATACAGAAGGCTATAACTTTAGAAAAGCTTTTAGAGATGCAAACTTTTATTTATCCGGTACTTGTATTTGGAAGAAACAATCCTTGGTGTTAGGTAGAAGTCCATATCAATGGCAACATGAGCCGATTTTATTTGGTTGGAAGAAAAAAGGAAAACACCAATGGTATACAGGAAGAAAAGAGTCTACGATATGGGAATTTGATAAACCAAAGAAAAATAAAGACCACCCTACCATGAAACCAATTGAGCTTATTGCTTATCCGATTAAAAACTCAAGTATGACAAACAGTATCGTGTTAGATATGTTTGGAGGTAGTGGATCTACACTTCTTGCAAGTGATCAGTTAGATAGAGTTTGTTATACGATTGAACTTGATGAGAAGTATTGCGATGTTATCGTAAAAAGATACATTGAACAAGTTGGAAGTTCTGATGATGTGTATGTTCTAAGAGATGGAAATAAAATTCCATATAAAGAACTTGTAGGTGATACCAATGACTAATCTAACGATGGGTAGTTTATTTTCAGGTTCTGGAGGATTTGAACTTGCATCACAGATGGTAGGCATTACTCCTATTTGGAATAGTGAAGTAGAGCCATTTCCTATTTTAGTAACTAGAAAAAACCTACCAAGTGTTAAACATTTAGGAAATATAGAAAAGATTGATGGAAGTAAAATAGATCCTGTTGATATCATTACATTTGGTAGTCCTTGCCAAGATTTATCTATCGCAGGAAAGCGTGAAGGGTTAGACGGAAGTAAGTCTAACCTTTTTTATGAGGCAATACGAATTGTAAAAGAAATGAGGGATAAGACCAATGGAGAAAAACCAAGATATATCATTTGGGAAAATGTGCCAGGAGCCTTTTCAAGTAACAAGGGAGAAGACTTTAGATGTGTCCTTGAAGAAATCTGTAAAATCAAAGAAGATAAAACATCTATCCCTAGAGCTACAAAGTGGACTAACAGCGGAGGTATTGTGGCAGGAACTTTCTCTATCTCATGGCGAGTGCTTGATGCGAGGTATTTTGGAGTTCCCCAAAGACGTAGAAGAATCTTTCTTGTCGCAGATTTTAATGGACAGCGTGCCAGAGAAATATTATTTGACCAAGAAAGCCTGTCAGGGGATATTAAACAGAGCGAAACTTCGAGGAAAGAAACTACCAGAAGTTTTAGAAAGGGCACTACAATCTGCTTAAATGATCATGGCGGCGAGCGAATGGATGTAACGAACGATTACACACCAACTCTTAGGGCAAAAGGAAATAGAGCACCATGTGTTTTTGAAAATCATGGACAAGACTCACGCTTTAACGGTCCTCTTGAAATAAGCCCTACAATTGGCGCAAATCTTGGTTTAGGTGGGAACAATCAGCCACTGGTAGTAAATGCCAAGACTTATGATATTCGCCTTACAAGCGAAAACACGAAAAACGTAAGGGCAAATATTTATGAAACAGATACTTCAAGAACCATTGATACTGGGGGAAACAATCCAGATAGAAATCAAGGTGGGCTTGCAGTAGTCTATTCAACAAGTAAGAATTCTCACCATACTATCGCAAATACCAATGAAGTGGGAACTCTAGTTGCAACTGATTATAAAGACCCACCAATTGTAAATGAGAGAAACTTTAAGGTAAGACGATTAACACCAACTGAGTGTGGAAGGCTACAAGGCTTTCCAGATAATTGGTGTGAAGATTTATCTATTTTAAATCCTACGACTGAAGAACTTAATTTTTGGAAAGATGTGTTTGAAGAGTATCGAATCATTAATGGTAAAACAAAATCAAAATCTGAAAAGCAAATTCGTAAATGGCTTTTAAATCCATATTCAGACTCGGCTCAGTATAAGATGTGGGGTAATGGAATAGCCCTTCCTTGTGTCGTTTACATTATGAAAAAACTTGTTACGATAAGTTCTAAAAGTTAAAAATGTTAGATGAAATATGCAGAAATAACTTGATAAATAAGTCCTTTAGAGTGATATATAGTGTAACGAAAAACACAGGAGAAAAACCATGAACAAAAAACTAGAAAAGAAATTATACGACATTGCAGCAAAACATAGTTACGCAGTTGAACACCGAGGAGATTTGAAAAGTCGACACAACGATGGTGATGATTATTTAGACATGTCAGTGTGGGGGATTGAAAAAATGCTAAAAGAAGCATACGAATTAGGTAAATCAGATGGAAAAAATGAAAAGTAGAATTGAAAGTTTGAGGCTTGAGTACCGAAAAGGTACTCGAGTAAAACTCATTGAAATGAATGATACATGGGCACTACCTGTTGGAACACTTGGAACAGTAAAAGGTGTTGATGATTTAGGATCACTGCTTGTTTCTTGGGATAATGGCAGTTCTCTTAGTGTAATTTATGGTGTGGATAAAGTTGAAAAAATAGTAGAATAATGCCGATATTTCTTTAAAAACAACTTGCTATTATTTTGATTATACGGGAATATACACATAACAAAAGCAAGGAGAACAACGATGAACAAACAAGAAGTATTCAAAGAAGCAACAAGAAAATTACAAGAAAAGCAACAAGCACTTTACGAAAGAGAGCCAGAAAGAAAACTTTATGATGAAGGAAAAATCGGCTGGAATGAATATGTAAAGCTTTCAATTAAAAGAGAAGAAGAATTAAGACTAGCCTACCAAGGAAATGAAAACTACGAACTTTATGATGCAGGACTTATTTCCTACGATGAGTTCTTAGCCTTGGAGGGAAAATAAATGACACGTTTTGAAATAGACTACCTTGATGCAAAAGAAGGAAATGGCATAGAAGTGCTAAAGAGAAGAAAACAAGAACTCAAGGATCTAAAGCAAAAATTAAGTGTGTGTAAGAATGGATTTAGAGCACAGTGCTTAATGCAAGAAATCGAAATAAAAGAAAAAGAATATCAGAAAATAGATGACTTATTTTAATAAAAGGAAATTAGGCGAAGGCTCTTTTTCTCGTTAGTTGGACCATTAAGGTCTTTTTTTATTACCTAAAATTTGGGAGGGATAACTGTGAAATATAAACCAAGTCCGTTTAAGCAAAAAACATCTAAATACAACAAAGACTTAGCTGATTATGCGGTAAATTTCATTGAATGTTTATCCCATACGAAAGGAACGTGGGCAGGTAAACCATTCAAACTACTACCTTGGCAAGAACAGATAATTCGTGATTTATTTGGTATTGTAAAAAAAGATGGGTATCGTCAATTTAATACAGCGTACATAGAAATCCCAAAGAAAATGGGTAAGAGTGAACTTGCAGCAGCTGTTGCACTCCTTCTTTGTTGTGGGGATTTTGAAGAACGCGCTGAAGTGTATGGGTGTGCTGCAGATAGGCAACAAGCGAGTATTGTTTTTGAAGTGGCAGCTGATATGGTAAGGATGTGTCCAGCGTTAAATAAAAGAGTGAAGATCCTAGCTTCTCAAAAAAGAATCGTCTATCTACCGACCAATAGTTTTTATCAAGTGTTATCAGCAGAAGCCTATTCAAAACACGGTTTTAATATTCATGGTGTTGTCTTTGATGAACTTCATACTCAGCCCAATCGTAAACTATTTGATGTTATGACAAAAGGATCAGGAGATGCTAGAACACAGCCGTTATATTTTTTAATTACAACAGCTGGAACAGATACAAATTCCATATGTTATGAAACTCATCAAAAAGCAAAGGATATTTTAGAAGGTAGGAAAGTTGATCCAACCTTTTATCCTGTGATTTACGGGGCAGATGAGAATGATGATTGGACTGATCCATTAACTTGGAAAAAAGCCAACCCATCACTTGGTGTAACTGTGCCGATTGAAAAGGTAAAGATGGCTTGTGAGTCTGCTAAACAAAACCCAGGAGAAGAAAATGCCTTCAGACAGCTAAGACTTAATCAATGGGTAAAACAAGCTGTCCGTTGGATGCCGATGGAAAAATGGGATGCCTGTTCCTTTGTTGTTAATGAAGAAGAATTAGAAGGTAGGGTGTGTTATGGAGGATTAGACCTTTCATCAACAACAGACCTTACAGCTTTTGTATTAGTCTTTCCACCAGTTGATGAAGATGATAAGTATGTGATACTGCCATACTTTTGGTTACCAGAAGATACCATTTCTTTTCGTGTAAGACGAGACCATGTTCCTTACGATATTTGGGAAAGGCAAGAAAAAATAGGCACCACTGAAGGGAATGTCGTTCACTATGCACACATTGAAAAGTTCATTGAACGTCTAGGTGAAAAATTTAATATTAAAGAGATTGCCTTTGATAGATGGGGTGCTGTCCAAATGGTTCAAAACCTAGAAGCGATGGGATTTACTGTTGTACCCTTTGGACAAGGGTTTAAGGATATGAGTCCACCAACAAAAGAATTAATGAAACTAACCTTAGAGCAAAAAATAGCACATGGTGGACATCCTGTTTTAAGATGGAATATGGATAATATTTTTATTCGAACAGATCCTGCAGGAAATATTAAAGCAGATAAAGAAAAATCAACAGAAAAAATTGACGGTGCGATTGCAACCATAATGGCATTAGATAGAGCAATTCGTTGTGGGAATGTGAACATTGAGAGTGTTTATGATAATAGAGGATTGCTTTTTCTTTAGGTTAAAATCTATTAAATAATCGTAACAATAATGATAGTTTTATTTTTTGAAATTGTAGTAAGATTTTTATAGGAGGTTGATATGTTCCTATATAAAATTAAAGAATTTCTACGAAACCATAATGATATAAACTCTTATGTTATGATTCAACAAATCATGCATCCTTTATTAAAGCTAACGACAAACATGGAAGATGATGAAAGCGAGGAGTTTTTAGAATTATACGACCATGTTATTGAAAAGATTGCATGGGATAATATTTCTAATATATTAGGCAAACATAAGAGTGAAAACTAAATAAACTAAAAGCATCTGTCATTTGATAGGTGCTTTTTTGATGAGAAAAAGGAGATTGAAACGATGGGAATATTAAGTGGCTTATTTAAATCTAGAGATAAACCAGAAAATAAACTAAGTCATAATAGCTACACATTTTTTACTGGACATTCATCTAGTGGAAAACGAGTCAACGAAAGAACAGCAATGCAAATGACTGCAGTCTATTCATGTGTTCGTATTTTATCGGAAACATTAGCGAGTTTACCACTTCATGTCTATGAAACAACGGATGTAGGTAGTAAAAAAGCAACAAGTCATAGCTTATATCATCTACTACATGATGAACCCAATCCTGAAATGACAAGTTTTATATTTAGAGAAACTCTTATGACACATTTATTACTTTGGGGAAATGCCTATGCTCAAATTATTAGAAATGGTAAAGGTGATGTGATAGGACTTTATCCACTCATGCCAGATAAGATGAAAGTCGATAGGGATGAGCACAACACCATTTTTTATGAATATCAATCAGGTGATGGTAAGAAAGTTTTACTAACCACTCAAGATGTCCTTCATATTCCAGGACTTGGATTTGATGGGTTGATGGGTTACTCTCCTATTGCGATGGCAAAAAATGCGATTGGTATGTCTATTGCAGCAGAGGAGTATGGGGCAAAGTTTTTCTCAAACGGTGCAACACCAAGTGGTATTTTAGAACATCCAGGTACAGTTAAAAATGCTGAAAGTTTAAGAGAAAGTTGGATGCGTGGTTTTTCAGGGAGTAATTCTCATAAAGTAGCCATCCTTGAAGAAGGAATGAAGTACACACCGATTTCTATTAGTCCAAATGAAGCACAATTTTTAGAAACACGTAAATTTCAAATTAACGAGATAGCTAGAATTTTCAGAGTTCCACCTCATATGGTGGGAGACCTTGAGAAGTCTAGCTTTTCTAATATTGAACAACAGTCACTAGAATTTGTTAAGTATACCCTAGATCCATGGGTTATTCGATTTGAACAAGCCATCAACAGACGATTGTTAAAGGAAAATGAAAAATCAACATACTACGTGAAGTTTAATGTAGATGGTTTACTTCGTGGTGACTACCAATCAAGAATGAATGGCTATGCAGTCGGTAGACAAAATGGCTGGATGAGTGCCAATGATATCAGGGCACTTGAAAACTTGGATAAAATTCCCAAAGAAGAAGGTGGCGATTTATATCTCATTAACGGGAACATGCTCCCACTAAAAAATGCAGGAGCATTTGCAAATATAAATAAGGAGGACAATGCGAGTGAAGAAATTTTGGAACTGGAAGACCAAAAATGATAGTGAACATATTTTATTTTTAAATGGCACGATTGCTGAAGAGTCTTGGTTTGATGATGATATCACACCAAGGCTTTTTAAATCTGAGTTAGAAAATCACAAAGGAGATATTACTGTTTGGATTAACTCTCCAGGTGGAGATTGCATTGCAGCAGCACAAATTTACAACATGTTAATCGACCATAAAGGAGAAGTCGTTATTAAGGTTGATGGCATTGCTGCAAGTGCAGCATCGGTTATTGCAATGGCAGGAACAAAGGTATTGATGAGCCCTGTATCTATGATGATGATTCATAATCCAATGACGGTTGCTTTTGGAGATAAAGAGCAGATGAAACAAGCGATGTCGATGTTAGATCAAGTCAAAGAGTCCATCATGAATGCTTATGAAATTAAGACAGGACTTCCTAGACAAAAATTATCCAACATGATGGATAGCGAAACATGGATGAATGTGCATAAAGCGATTGAACTTGGTTTTTGTGATGGTCTACTTGAAAGAGAAGAATCAGATATAGAAATACCAAATGTATCTAGTCAATATTCAAAGGTAGTTGTCGAAAACTCACTAAGAAAGAAGATAGCAGAAAAATGCCAAATCAATACAAAACAAGAAACTGTTAAGTCAAAGGACTTAATTGAAAGACTCAACTTAATGAAAAATTGGAGGTAAATAGTATGAGTAAAATTTTAGAAATGATTGAAAAAAGAAATAAAGCATGGGAAGGTGCGAAGGCTTTTGTTGAAGCAAACAAAGACAAAGATGGACTGCTTTCAAAAGAACACATGGAGCAGTACCAACAAATGGAAGATAAGATTAAAAACTTTAGTCAAGAAATTGATCGTATGCAAAGGGAGGCACAAATGGAGAAAGAATTATCAAAACCAATAAATAAACCCATTACTGAAAAACCGCACCAGGACAAACAAGAAAAGACAGGTCGTGCAAGTAAAGAATATAAAGATGGCATGTTAAAAGCACTTAGAACAAACTTTAAGCAAGTATCTAACGTGCTGCAAGAAGGTGTGGATGCCGATGGTGGTTATTTAGTTCCAGAAGAATATGATGAGCGTTTAATTACTGTTCTTGAAGAAGAAAATATTATCCGAAGCCTAGCAACGATTATTCAAACATCAGGAAATCATAAAATTAATATCGCAGGTACCTCTCCAGCAGCAGCTTGGATTGACGAGGGAGAGGAATTAAAATTCTCTGATGCGACATTCAAGCAGATGTTACTTGATGCGCATAAACTTCATGTAGCAATTAAAGTCACAGAAGAATTACTCTATGATAGTGCTTTTGATTTAGAAGAGTATATCACAGAACAATTCGGTAAAGCCTTAGCCAATGCTGAAGAAGATGCCTTCTTAAATGGTGATGGTAACAATAAACCAACCGGTATCTTTAATGAGACAAGTGGTGGTACGTTCTTAGATAAGGTATCTGCAATTAAAGCAGATGATGTGATTAACTTAGTCCATGCCTTAAAACGTCCATATCGTAAAAATGCAGTCTTTATCACAAACGATAAGACAATCGCGCAAATTCGTAAATTCAAAGATAGTAACGGTGCTTATATTTGGCAACCAAGCTATCAACAAGGTGAGCCAGATAGACTATTAGGTTATCCAGTTTATACATCAGCATTTGCACCAGAAAATGCGATTGCTTTTGGGGATATTAGTTATTACAACATTGGAGATCGTGGTTCACGTTCATTTAAAGCATTAACTGAGTTATTTGCAGGAAACGGCATGATTGGTTATGTGGCAAAAGAAAGAGTTGATGCGAAACTTATTGTAAAAGAAGCAGTTCAAATTTTAAGTGTTCAAGGCTAGAAAGGAGATAAGCAGTGAGTCCAACACTCGAAGAAGTAAAACGATATGTCAGAGTAGATTCAAGTGATGATGACTTACTGCTTGAATCTCTTTTGGCAACATCAAAACAATTATGTATGCATATTTTAAGAGTAGATGAAACGTCTACTCTTTTATTATGCGAAGAAGTTAAGACTGCTATTTTGTACAGTGTCGCTTATCTATATGAACATAGAGAAGAAGCAAACCACAAGGAGCTAAATTTGACACTAAGAAGTCTGCTTTTTGGAATTAGAAAGGCGGAATTCTAATGAAAGTGAGCTTATTAAATACTCGAATTATCATTCAAGAATCTACCATGACAACGGATGAAATTGGCAATCAACTAGAAGCGTGGACGGATATATATTCTTGTTTTGCAACGGTTAGTAAGGAAAGTCCACTTGAACAAACATCAGTGGGTGCAATATGGGATAGGTCTAAAATAGATTTTACGATTCGCTACTCATCTGAAGTGAGTCATCTTGATAGTACAAAACATAGAGTATTATTTAATGACAAAATTTATAACATCAAAGGCATTGACCATATGAACTTTAGAAAGAAAAGCTTAAAGCTACATTGTCAGTTGGTGGAAAGATGAAAGTTAAAGTAGATGATATGGCAAATGCCATTCAAAAAGAATTAGAGAAATATCAAAAAGTCACAACTGAACAACTAAAAAAAGTCGTCAAGGAAGTTGGAAAAGAAACCAAAGAAATGATCCAATCTAGCGCACCAAAGAAAAGTGGCAAGTATGCGAAAAGTTGGGCAGTTAAAAGGGATAAAGAAACAAGTGGCTCATTGAGTGTAGTGGTTCACTCTAGAAATAAGTATCAGCTTACGCATTTACTTGAATTTGGACATGCCAAAAGAGGTGGTGGGCGAACAAGAGCAATGCCCCATATAGCAAATGCTGAGAAACAAGCAGTCAGTTCATTTGAACAAAAAGTAAAGGAGATATTAGAAAATGACTAGTTTAATAAACATGATTAAAGAAATGAATCTCCCTTATGCTTATCATCACTTTGCAGAAAGTAATGCGGTAAGTCCACCTTTTTTAATTTATCTGTTACCAAGTACCAATCACTTCAAAGCAGATGGGAAAATCCATCATAAAATATCAGTGGTTCATCTAGAACTTTATACAGATAAAAAAGACATCACTTTAGAAAGCAAGATAGAAAGTATTTTAGAAAAGTATGAGATTGTCTATGACAAACATGAAACTTGGATAGAGAGCGAAACGCTCTACGAAGTTTTATATACATTTGAAATGGAGGAGCAAAAATTATGGCAAACAAAGTCAAATATAATTTAAAAAATGTACACGCTGCAAAACTAACAAAATCGCAAGAAGGTACATTTACTTACGAAACACCTAAGCCAATACCAGGTGCGGTCAGTATTAGTTTAGAGGCTGAAGGAGAATCAAGTCCATTTTATGCCGATGGGATCGTCTATTTTAGGTCGACATCTAATAATGGATACAGTGGGGATTTAGAGATTGCACTTATCCCTGAATGGTTTAGAACTGATATCTTAAAAGAAGAATTAGACAAAAATGGAGTGCTTGTGGAGAAGGCATCCATTAAGGAAACAGAAAAATTTGCATTACTCTTTGAATTTGATGGCGATGAAAAAGCGATTCGTCATGTTCTATATAACTGTTCAACTTCTAGACCATCAATTGAATCGGAAACGAAGGAAGAGTCTATTTCCCCAGGTACAGAAAAATTAACATTAACCGCTGATCCTAGAGAAGATGGCTTAGTGAAATCAAGAACAGGAGATGCTACTCAGGATACAAGTTATCAAAATTGGTATAAGAGTGTGTATTTACCTACACCAAAAACAGAAACAGCATCACCTACAGGAAGGGCAGGTAGCTAATGTTAGAAAAGAAAATAATGATTAATAACCAAGAGGTAGTATTCAAATCGTCAGCCACCATTCCAAGGCTATATCGTTTGAAATTTAAGCGTGACATTTTTAAAGATTTATCGAAACTAGAAAAATCCTATAAAGGAGATAATAGTCATTTTGAGATTGAAGATTTAGAGATTTTTGAAAATGTCGCCTATATTATGGCATTTCATGGGGACAACACAATCCCACCAACTATTGAAGAATGGTTAGATCAATTTGAGATGTTTTCAATCTATGAAGTCTTACCCGAAATTCTAGAATTATGGGGTAGTAATCTTAGGGTCGAAGTTGAGAGTAAAAAAAAGTTCAATCAAGTAGTAGGGAAATGACAACAGCATTATTCCTACTTCGATGTGTCGAGATAGGTATTTCTATCAGTGAACTTGATTTATTATCTATCGGGATGGTTTTAGATATTTGGACTGAAAAAGGAAACGATAGTGTTAAATATCAAAAAGTAGCAGGACAAAGTGAGTTTGATAGGTTTTAAAGAATAAGTGGCCTTAAAGAAGGTCTTTTTTAATACCCATTTTTAAGAAAGGAGGACAATATGGCAGGAAGAATTAGAGGAATTACTGTTGAAATTGGTGGTGATACGACAGGATTAGATAAGTCATTAAAATCAGTCAATAACAACATTCGTTCAACGCAGTCAGCATTAAAAGACGTGAACAGGTTATTAAAACTTGATCCTAAGAATACCGAGTTATTATCGCAAAAACAAAAATTACTCGGACAAGCCATTAAGGAAACAAGTAGTAAACTGGATGCCTTAAAAGAAGCTGACAAACAAGCTAAAGTCCAACTTGAAAATGGGGACTTAGGTCAAGATAAGTATGATGCTTTACAGCGTGAAATTATCGAAACAGAGCAGTCATTATCCAAACTACAAGATGAATTCAAGAAAGTACCCAATGCTGTCACGTTATCAGTAAAAGAAGCTGGAGATAAAATTAAAGAGATAGGTGATAAAACACAGGAAGTTGGTAAAACACTAAGTACCCATCTTACACTACCACTTGTTGGGATTGGTGCAGCATCTATTAGTGCTTTTAATGAAGTCGATGCAGGCTTAGATACCATTGTTACTAAAACAGGGGCAAGTGGTGATGCGCTTGAAGAAATGAAAGGCATCATGGAGAACATTGCAACAAGCATTCCGACTGACTTTGCTACTGCAGGGGCTGCAATTGGAGAAGTGAATACTCGATTTGGTGTCACAGGAGATAAGCTTGAAGAATTATCCAGTAAGTTTATCAAGTTTGCCGAAATCAATAACATTGATGTATCTAATGCTATTGATAACACGCAAAAAGTGATTGCAGCCTTTGGACTTACAACAGAAGATGCTGGAGCCCTATTGGATACGATGAATGCAGTAGGTCAGAGAACAGGGATCAGTATGGATACTTTAACAAGTGCCATGATTTCAAATGCTGCATCGCTCCAACAACTAGGATTTAATGCAAGTGATGCTGCAAACTTTCTAGGCAATGTCGAAATGTCTGGTGCAGATACTTCTCAAGTGATGACAGGACTTACAAAAGCATTAGCGACTGCAACGGCTGAAGGTAAACCACTCAATGAGGCACTAGCAGAGATTCAAGATAGCATGGTTAATGCGAAATCAGATACAGAAGGTTTAGAAAAAGCCTATGAACTTTTTGGTAAAAGAGCAGGTGGTGCAATTTATCAAGCTTGTAAAAATGGATCACTTAACTTTAATGAACTTGGCACTTCCCTACAAGATAATCTGGGTAATGTAGAAATAACCTTTGAAAATACCATTGATCCAATTGATAGTTTCAAAACTACAATGAACCAATTAAAAATTGTCGGTGCTGAAGTTGGGAATACGTTGATGACCGTCTTAAAACCTATGCTTGAAAAGCTCTCAGAAGTTTTTAAGAATATCAAAAAGGGTTGGGATAGCTTATCTCCAGGTATGCAAGAAGCCATTGTTTCATTTGGTGTTTTAGTGGCTATATTAGGCCCAATTGTCGTTGTCATTGGAAAAGTAATATCGGCTATTGGAACAATTACAGGACTTTTAGCACCGCTTATTGGTTTAATTACTGGAACAAGTGCTGCGACAACTGCAATGGGGGTAGCTGGAGGCGCAAGTGCAGCTGGAACTACAGCAGCTGGTGTTGCTGCAACAGGAGCTGCAACGGGGTTTGGAGCATTAAATCTATCGTTATTACCGATTATAGGAATTATCGCTGGTATTATTGCTGCTATTGCAGCCATCATTTTAGTGATTAAAAATTGGGGTGCTATTACTGAGTGGTTTAAAGGTGTGTGGGAAACCATCACACAAACAGTAATGACTGTCGTCCAAAATATAGCTAACTTTTTCATGACAACTTGGAATGGAATCGTTAGCTTTTTTACTACCACTTGGGAACTAATAAAAAATATTCTTGATGTTGGATTGCAGTTTTTAGTAGCTCTTATTCAAGGCGCATTTGCGCTCATCACACTACCGTTTCAATTTATATGGGAAAACTGTAAAGAGATTATTATGTCTGTATGGGAGAGCATTAAAAACATTGTAGGTAATGCGATTAGTGCTGTATCCAGTGTGATTGAAACGGTGATGGGTACGATACACAGTATCCTTACAACGATTTGGAATTCTATTAGTAGCGTTATTTCAACTGTGTTGTCGTCTATTTTTAATGTGGTATCGAGCGTATTTAACTCCATTAAAACGACTGCTAGTAACATTTGGAATGGCATTAAATCAGTCATTACTGGGGTTATTAATGGAATAAAAACCAGTGTTTCTACCGTTTTTAATTCCGTCTCTTCAACGATCAGCACAGTATTTAATAGCATTAAATCTACTGCAACAAATGTATGGAATGGCATTAAATCAGCGATTGTAACTCCAATTGAGGCGGCTAAGAACACCGTCAAAAAAGCAATTGATTCAGTTGTGGGATTCTTCTCGGGTATGAAGATTTCATTTCCTAAAATTAAACTGCCACATTTTAGTATTAAAGGAAGTTTTTCATTAATGCCACCATCTGTACCAAGGTTATCAATTGATTGGTACAAAGAAGGTGGAATTATGACAAAGCCAACAGTATTTGGCCTAAATGGGTCATCTCTTATGGCAGGTGGTGAGGCAGGAGCAGAAGCCATCCTACCATTAAAAGGGTTTTATAGTCACTTGGATAAGCTGTTTTCAGAGCGACTTGGAAGTACGGAAACAATGGAGAAATATTTAGCGATAATCGCAGAAAACAGCACACAAAACATTTATTTAGATGATGGCACACTTGTTGGGAAGCTACTTCCAAGCATTGATAGTGGCTTAGGTAAATTAGCTGTAAGGAGGTCAAGGGGATGATTACATTAGCAATCGATGGTTTTAATATTAATGACGAGATGGGAATTGTGCTTGAACACTTTGATATTGGCATTCCTGAGCCTAAAATTCATAAAGTATCAGTGCCTGGACGAAATGGTGACTTAGATATGACAAGAGCATTAACAGGCTTTACTCATTTTCATAACCGAACGATTAATTTGACACTTGGACTGACAGGAAGTGAAACAGATAGGGAAGAAAAGCGTTCAGCTTTATTTCAAATCACCACGAATAAACAAGTAAAAGTAGAGTTCTCGCATTTAAATGGCTACTTTTTAGGCAATATCACCTTTCATTCTTATGAGAGAAATCCTGCGAAATCAACCATTCAAGCAAGTGTTGACTGTTATCCATTTAAGATTTCTAATGAAGAAGTGTCATCAAGTATTGCTTTAAGTTCTACTCCAAGAACGATTCATGTGCTTTACCTAGGAATGCCCGTTCCTATTTTAATTAAGACAACAGGAAATGCGATTATTGAACATAAAGGAAACAGGTATTCAGTTGCACAAGGAGAACATAAGCTAGGTATTGTTTTAGAAGTAGGAAATAACGAATTTACCCTATCGGGGTCAGGCACCTTAAGTTATCAGTATAGAATGGAGGAGCTATAATGTATCGAATCTACTGTGATGATGAATTGATTTATCATCCACTGATTTCTGAGTATGATGTCATAGATGCAAGACTTGATATTGAAATTAATGCTTCTGGGAATTTAGTGATTACTATTCCAAAGACAAATCCGTCTTATGGTCGTATACAGTATATGAAATCAATTATAAAAGTCTTTGACGATAGTAAACTCATTTTTAGAGGTCGTGCTTTTTCACCGAGCGTGGATCTATTTCAAAATGAAGCCATCGAGTGTGAAGGAGCTTTAGCCTTTTTCAATGATACGATACAAGTACCATTTCATTTTGGAAAACAAAGTGTTCAAACGGTATTAAATAAAGTACTAAGTGAACACAATAAGCAAGTTCAAAAAGATAAACAATTTAAGCTAGGAACAATCAGCGTTACTAACGATACGGAAAGTGGTGATATTGTTCGAGGTAGCTTAGAGTATTTAACCACATGGTCTTTTTTAAGAGATAAGCTCTTAAAGAAACTAGGTGGTTATTTTTATGTTCGTTATGAAAACAATGAAGCGTACTTAGATTATGTATCTGATCTAAATTATGTAGGAGAGCAAGAAATCACTCAAACGGTTAACTTATTAGATGCTAAAAGGGAGTGGTTAAGTGAAGATTTAGCAACCATCATACTTCCACTTGGCGCAAAAATGAGTGATGAAGAAAGTGACGAGGAAACCTATCTAACCATAGAAAGTGTTAATGATGGCTTGATGACTTTAAGGGATGAAACTGCGATTCAAAAGTATGGCGAAATCACAAAGGTTGTTCATCATGATGGCATTACACTCCCACAAAATCTTCTTAGAGTAGGAAGAAAAGATTTAGCTGACTCTGTAAAACTACTTAGCAAAATCACGCTAACAGCAGCGGACCTTTCAAAAACGGAAGAGGATGTATCATCCTTTTATCTAGGACAAAAAGTAAAAGTTAATGTTCCAAGCTTAAACATTAATGAGCGGATGTTAATTAGTGGCTTATCTCTTGATTTACTACATCCTGAAAGTAATGTTCTAACAATCGGTAGTGAAGAAAAAACACTCACAACCACTCAGTTTAATACGATTCATTCCATTGAAACGATGCATCAAAATATAAAAGAAAACATGAAAGAGTTAAATGCACTAGCGATTGTTAGAGCAATTAGAGAAGCCAATTCATACATCCAGCAATCTGCCAATGATATTAAGCTTGAAGTGTCTGAAAAATACTATAACAAAGAAAAATCAGATGAACTGCTTCAATCAGTTCAAACGCTGATGACGCAAACCTCAAATGCTATTACTTTTCAGTTTAATCAATATAAGCAAAGTCAAGAAAGGCTATATGGAGAAAACGCCAAGAAGTTTACGGAACTTAGCAAATATATCAGATTTGAAAATGGAAACATCATTCTTGGAGAACAAAATAGTCCTATTGTTTTAAGAATAGAAAATGAACGAATTGTCTTTTTAGAAAGTGGTGTTGAAAGTGCCTACTGGCATAATCGTAAGTTCTATGCGGTAGATGGAGAGTTCATTAACAGTTTGAAATTAGGGAAATTTGCTTTTATTCCTAGACAAACTGGAAATTTAAGTTTTACAAAAGTGGAGGACTAAGATGAGTGGATCATTTAATACAAATGCCTATGAAGTGAGGTATTTAACCTTTGAATGGAGTGTGGCAAGTCAAAATGTCGCAACCAATCAAACCACAATAAATTGGAAATTAAGAGGAAATGGAACAAATCCTTATACTTGGTATATGTCTGGAAATTTTAAAGTGGTTATTGAAGGGCGGACAGTTTATCAATCGGAAACTCGTATTCAATTAACAGGAACTACGACCGTTGCATCAGGCCAATATACCATAACCCATAATGCTGATGGGAATAAAACCTTTAGTGCCAGCTGTGAAGCTGGAATTTACTATTATGCCGTAAACTCAAGAGGAAGTGGTTCATGGACATTACCTATGATCGCAAGAGCGACACAGCCATCAGTTAATAAAACATCGATGGCATTTGGAGAAAGTATCATCGTTAGTACACCTAGAGCATCTACGACTTTTACGCACACCATACAAGCAAGTGTTGATGGGAAGTTAAATTATACGAATATCGCAACTAATATTGCCACAAGCTTTACGTATACCTTGCCTAAAACTTGGGCGAGGTATTTAACCCATTCAACAGATAAATTAAGAATTAGAGTATTAACCTATTCAGGATCGCAGCATATAGGAACTAAAGAAGCGCCATTAATTAGTGTCAGAGCAACAAGTGATATGACACCTGTTGTCAATATCGCTTTAACTGATGCAAACAACTTTTACACAACATACGGCGGGTTTGTAAAAGGAAAATCAAAGATTCGAGCCAAAGTAACAGAGACCCTTTACGAGCAAGCGGTTGTTACCACAAGGAGTTTACTATTAAATGGGATTACTTATCAAAGTAATGACCAAACATCAGAAATAATAAAATCTACGACACAACGTATCGAAGCTAAAGTAACAGACTCAAGAGGTCTAACTGGTACAAAGGTTATAACACCGATTGTTTATGATTGGTATGAACCTAAAATTACAATGATAAAGGCAAATCGATGTCAATCCAATGGAACAATCGATGAAACGGGTAATCACATCAAACTAGAGTATGCCTGTGCTGTTGCACCGGTTAATAACAGAAATAAAAAGACACTGACCTACAGTTATCGACAGCTTAATCAATCAACTCAAACAACACGAAGTATTACAATGGATACTTTTAATAAAACAGGTAGTGTCATTTTTCCAGCAAGTGGAGAGAATACTTGGGAAGTAAGCATCCAATTAACAGATGCTTTCACAACAAGTAGGGCAGTTGTCAATGTCGGGACAGCTTTTGTGTTACTAGATTTTCACAAAACTGGTAAAGGAATCGGTGTCGGAAAAGTATCTGAAGAGCCATTGTTATTTGACCTCTCTCCGAGTTGGACTATTGGATATAAGGGAAGTCAAATCGCAGATTTTATAGAATCGACAGGCACAACATTTGGTTGGAGATGGAGAAAATGGAACAGTGGCTTAATGGAAATGACAACAAGAAAACAAGTAACTATTGATATCAAAACAAAATGGGGTGGTCTGTTTGTATCTGGGGCAATAACCGATACGAATTTGACATACCCTTTTGCATTTAAGGATGTACCAACATTAATTGTAAATTTATCATCACTGTCATGGGTAGGTTTTTTGGTAAATGCTACGGGACATTCATCAACAACATCAAACACAGGCGCATTTCAAATCGCAAGAGGAGTTGAAGCGACAAATGCGAATTATATATTAAATTATTATGCCATCGGAAGATGGAAATAAATAGGAGGGAAAATAATGAAAGAGTTATGGATAAGCATACAAGTGTTACTATCTGCAGTAGGTGGAACACTTGGTTATTTATTAGGAGGAATGGACGGGCTGTTATATACATTAATTGCTTTTGTAGTCGTTGATTATCTAACAGGTGTTCTATGTGCTATATCAGATGGAAAGCTATCTAGCGAGATAGGATTTAATGGAATCGCAAGAAAAGTCATCATCTTTTCTTTAGTAGGAATTGGTCATCTGTTAGATGTTCAAATATTAGGTCATGCAGGTGTACTACGCTCTGTTGTGATCTTTTTTTATTTATCCAATGAAGGAATTTCAATCATTGAAAATGCAGCACATTTAGGACTTCCCATTCCTGAAAAACTGCAATCAATACTTGAACAATTAAAAGATAAGGAGAGTGGAAAATAATGAGTAATAGTCCCTTAGTTAATCATGTAAATTTAAGTCCAAATCATAGTGGACGAAGAAAACATAAGATCGATAGAATTACAATCCATCATATGGCAGGTAATTTATCGGTTGAAACTTGTGGGCTTGTATTTAAGGCTGTTTCAAGACAAGCAAGTTCTAATTACGCAGTTGACTCAAAAGGAAGAGTTGGAATGTATGTGGAAGAACATAACCGTTCTTGGTGTTCTTCTAGTCCAGAAAATGACCATAGAGCGATTACCATTGAAGTTGCCAACGATGAGATTGGTGGGTCTTGGCATGTTAGTAATGTGGCATTGGAAAAGATAATCGAGCTTTGTGTCGATATTTGTAAGAGAAATGGCATCAAGGCATTAAATTATACAGGAGATACCAAAGGAAATTTAACCAAACATGAATGGTTTGCCAATACCAACTGTCCAGGACCTTATCTTGGAAGTAAGTTTCCATACATTGCATCTGAAGTAAACAAGAGATTAAATCAAAAGTTGACTAAAGAAGTGACACCTGAAGGTTTATTTAGAGTACGAGCTTCATGGAATGATGCGAAAAGTCAAAAGGGTGCATTTAGACATTTTGAAAATGCAAAGGCTTGTGCAGATAAGTATGGCTATCGTGTGTTTGATGAAAAAGGAAATACAGTCTATCCCGTTTCAAAAGAAAACCTAAAAGATATACTAGATATCTCAAAAGAAGTGATTGATGGGAAGTGGGGGAATGGATCAGATCGTAAGAAAACTCTATTACATGCTGGATATGACTATAATCTAGTTCAGGCAAAAGTAAATGAGTTATTAAGCGAACAATCTAGTAAAGCACTAAAGACCATCGATGACATTGCTAAGGAAGTCATTAATGGGAAATGGGGTAACGGGCAAGATAGAAAGAACCGTCTATCAAAAGCAGGTTATGACTATAGCGCTATACAAAGAAAAGTAAATGAGATGATTTAAGAAATAAACCTATCTAAGTCGTGGTACTTGGATAGGTATTTTTTTTTTTTTTTTTTGAAAAAAATTTTTAAACTACCGTCCGATTTTGTCCTCTCCCAAGGCTAACTATTAGAGAGATAAATAAACACTCTCTAGAAAGGAGAACCAACTATGAAACATCAATTAAAAGTCAGTGTTTCAAAAAATCCATCCTCGGACAGTGTGATGAGATGTCGAAAGTTTTCTATGAGAGAAAGACTTCTAAGATTTCTATTTGGAAATAAAAGAGACATTGTTGTACTGATTCCAAGTGACAGGATTGAAGAAGTAGCCATTAAAAAGAAAGGAGATCAAGATGAGTAGGATGAAATTGCTTAAACAAGTGCTAGATGACTTAGACAATCTTAATCAAAGTATTTCAGAGCTTGTAAATGCTGTTGGTGAGAATCGAGAAGAAAGTGACATCAAAGAAAAGCAAGAAACAGTGATTACACTTGAAGAAGTTAGAGGTGTGCTAGCTGAAAAAAGTAGAGCAGGATTTACAAAGGACGTCAAAGCGCTCATTCAAACTTTTGGGGTCAATAAACTAAGCGATGTTAATCAACGAGACTATGCTTTGTTACTTAAAAAAGCAAAGGAGCTATCTCATGAGTAAACACGCATTATTAAGTGCATCAAGTAGTCACAGATGGTTAAGTTGTCCACCACTTCCAAGGCTTGAATCATTTTTCCAAAATGAAATCAGCGATGCAGCCATCGAAGGGACATTAGCTCATAAGTTAGCAGAATATAAGCTAAGGGTTGCTTTGAAAGAAGAAGTAGCACCATTAGAAAGGAAGAAGTTTAATCAGGAAATGCAAGAGCACACAGATGATTATGTTTCTTATATCTTGGAACAAGTAGAACTTGAAAAACAAACAACAAAAGATGTTGTTGTACTCATTGAACAACGCTTAGACTTTTCACATTATGTACCAGAAGGTTTTGGAACAGGTGACTGCATTATTATCTCGGATAAAAACCTTCATATTATTGATTTTAAGTATGGTCAAGGAGTAGAGGTAAGTGCAGAAAACAATCCACAAATGATGTTATATGGACTTGGAGCATTAAATATTTATGATGCACTTTATGATATTGAAACCGTGAAGATGACTATTTTTCAACCGAGAAAATACAACATCTCAACCTTTGAATTAGGAGTAGATAAACTAACAACATGGGCAGAAACCGAATTAAAAGAAAAAGCAGAAGCGGCCTTTGAAGGAAAGGGTGTCATCACTTATGGTCCTTGGTGTCAATTTTCAAGCTGTGGAGCTGTACTACGTGCAAGGTTTGACCACCATAAAAAACTAGAACGTTTTGAACTAAAATCACCACATTTACTAACGGATAGTGAGATTGAGGAAGTTTTAGATCACATTGATGATTTAGTAAAGTGGTCAAATGAAGTCAAAGAATATGCGACTAAACTGGCCGTTCAAAGTGGAAAAGAATGGACGGGTTATAAACTCGTTCATGGAAGAAGTACAAGAAAATTTAAAGACGAAGAAACGGTTGTCGCAATCGCAAAAGAAAATGGATACGACAATATCTACAAACAGTCACTACTGTCAATGACCGAGTTACAAAAGTTAATGGGTAAGACCAAATTCGAAACATTATTTAAAGAACAACTCGTCAAACAATTAGGAAAACCAACGCTTGTTACATCAACGGATAAAAGACAAGCTATTGTAAATGCCAAACAAGAATTTAATGAAATCAAGGAGGACAACTAATATGGCAAAGTTTAACAACACAAAAGTAATTACAGGAGTAAACACAAGATTATCTTATTTTAATGGATGGGAACCAGTATCGATTAATGGTGGAGCTGAGAAGTATTCTGTATCTGTTCTAATTCCAAAAGATGACAAAGAAACATTATCAAAAATTGAAAAAGCAATTGATGCTGCTATTGAAGAAGGTATTGCGAAATTTGGAGGGAAGAAACCAAATAAAGCGGCGATTAAATTACCACTTCGTGATGGTGATATTGAAAAAGAAGATGAAGCATATAAAGGACATTACTTTATAAATGCAAATTCCATCAAAGCACCACAAATTGTAGATAAACAAGTACAGCCGATTTTAGACCAAAGCGAAGTCTATTCAGGCTGTTATGCAAGAGTGTCACTTAACTTTTATGCCTTTAATTCAAATGGCAATAAGGGGGTTGCTTGTGGACTTGGAAATATTCAAAAAATTAAAGATGGAGCACCACTTGGTGGACGTAGCAGTGCGAGTGATGATTTCACGACATTAGAAGATGATGACTTTTTAGCGTAGGAGGTTAAGCATGAATGGTATTGAAAAAATGATGCTATCTATTGCTTTTGGAGGAACAGTTGGAATGATCCTAGGTCAATTGTTAATTGTCATCAGTAATTGGTTAGCAGATAGAAAAGCTAAAAAGACTAGAGGAGCAAAAAGATGAAAATAATGGAAGTATTTCTAACGATTTTTATTGGGACATTACTGTTTGAAATCGTGGCAAAAACAATGGTTAATCTCTATATAGATATCAAAGAGAAACTTAATAAAAAGTAGGTTAAATGGGTGGTAGGTATTTTCCTATCACCTTTATTTAGGAGGTGATTTTTTGGAGAAAATAAAAAAGCTTAGCTGTGATATTGAAACATATAGTAGTGTCAATCTTCAAAAATCAGGTGTTTACAAATATGCTGAATCCGATGATTTTGAAATCCTGTTATTTGCATATAGCGTTAATGATGGCGATGTTAAGGTGGTTGATTTAAAAAATGGAGAAGAAATACCAAGTAAGATAATGAATGCTTTAGTTGATGAATCTGTTGTGAAATGGGCATTTAATGCCCAATTTGAAAGAATTTGTTTATCTCGGTATCTCAAGTTTTCAAATGGAGAATATCTTAATCCATTATCTTGGAGATGTACGATGGTGTGGTCTGCAACACTTGGACTTCCTTTATCTCTTGAAGGGGTAGGAAGTGTCCTTGGTCTTGATAAACAAAAATTGACACAAGGAAAAGAATTAGTAAGGTATTTTTGCATGCCTTGTACTCCAACTAAAGCAAATGGACAAAGAACAAGAAACCTTCCTTCTCATGATCCTAATAAATGGACTGATTTTAAGAATTACAACATTCGTGATGTGGAAGTTGAAATGGAAATAGCAAGTAAACTTCAAAGGTTTCCTGTGGCAGATGAATTATGGTCTGAATATCACTTGGATCAACAAATTAATGATAGAGGCATTATGATTGAAGAAACATTTGTAAATCATGCGATAAGCCTTCATAACAAAACAAGAGAAACGTTAATGAATCAAATATCTGAAATCACTGGACTAGAAAATCCTAATTCTGTCATTCAACTTAGAAAATGGTTAGCAGATAACGGGATAGAAACAGAAAGCCTAGATAAAAAGTCAGTCAAACTGCTATTAAAAGATGCCAATGAAGAATCATCAAAGGTCTTAAAAATTAGACAACAACTATCAAAGTCCTCAGTGAAAAAGTATGAAGCAATGAAGGAGGTTGCTTGTAGGGATAAAAGGTGTCGAGGGATGTTTCAATTTTTAGGAGCCAATCGAACAGGAAGATTTGCAGGAAGGTTAGTGCAACTTCAAAACTTGCCACAAAATCATATAGGAGATTTAAGTGAAGCCAGAAGTTTAGTAGCTAGTAGAAATTTTGAAGCAGTTGATATCTTATATCATGATATCCCAGACTTACTTTCTCAATTAATTAGAACAGCATTTATACCAAAAGATAAACATTTATTTTATGTTGCCGATTTTTCAGCCATAGAAGCAAGGGTGATTGCATGGCTTGCAGGAGAAAAGTGGCGATTAAACGTGTTTAAAGATGGTGGAGATATTTATTGTGCTTCAGCTAGTCAGATGTTTGGTGTTCCTGTGGAAAAGCATGGTGTGAATGCTGGACTTAGACAGAAAGGAAAAATTGCAGAACTTGCCTTAGGATATGGTGGTTCAGTTGGTGCTTTAACTGCAATGGGAGCACTTGATATGGGCATTGAAGAAGATGAACTAAAACCACTAGTAGATGCTTGGCGAAGTTCAAATCCTATGATTGTCGATTTGTGGTGGTCGGTTGATCGCTGTGTCAAACAAACAGTTAAAGAACGAATGACAACATCGACTCATGGCATTTTGTTTTCATACAAAAGTGGTATGTTGTTTATCACACTTCCTAGTGGAAGAAAGCTCTCATATATTAAACCGCGAATTGGAGAGAACAAATTTGGTGGCGAGTCAGTAACTTATGAAGGTGTAGGAACAACAAAGAAATGGGATAGAATTGAAAGTTATGGTCCTAAGTTTGTAGAAAACATCGTACAGGGGATTGCTAGAGATATTTTAATGTATGCGATGAATAATCTAAGAGATTACCAAATTGTGGCTCATGTTCATGATGAGATTATCATAGAAGCACCATCAGATGTAACGATAGAATCTATTTGTAATACCATGTCCATTGTTCCAACTTGGGCAAGTGGTCTACTGCTAGATTCTGATGGATATGTTTGCGAATTTTATAAAAAAGAATAAGGGAAACGTCCGATTTTACCTCCTCTCAAGGCTACCTTGTAGGAGGTGTTTTTTTTATGGAAGTAATCAAAATTGAAGATACAAAAATAAGAGACTACGAGATTACCTATACCCTCAAAGATTTAGAGAACGAGTACGATGCGTTTCTTTCATTAAGTATAGTAAAAAACATGTTTGAACAAGGACTTATTACTAGTGATGAAAAGCTTAAAATCACGCAAAAAATCATTGACCAGTTTACACCATATTTATCAGAAATAATCACCCAAATGACTTGATAAATAGTACTTATTACGGGAATATGTCCATAACAAAAATGGAGGTGATCGTATGAAAAAAATTCATCCCATAAAGCCTTTAGAAATACCGCTAAATCATAAAGTTCGAGTAGCAGCATACGCTAGAGTATCTTCTAATACGGAAGAACAATTATCTAGTTTGAAAGCTCAAAAAGAGCATTATGAAAGATACATTAATTCTAATAAAGATTGGGAATTCGTTGATGTGTATTTTGATGAAGGGATAAGTGGAACAAAACTAAAAAATCGAGAGGGTTTAAATCGGTTAATTGATGACTGTGAAAAAGGGCTCATCAATTTAGTCTTAACCAAGTCAATCAGCAGATTTGCTAGAAACACAGTAGACTGCTTGAAATTGGTTAGAAAGCTTTTAGCTTATGATGTTGCTGTTTTTTTTGAAAAAGAGAACATCAAAACTGATGATATGGACGGCGAGCTTATGCTTTCGATTTTGGCAGAACTTGCTGCTAACGAATCAAAAAGCATTTCAGAAAATGAAAAATGGTCAATTAAAAATCGATTTAAAAATGGAACTTACATTATTTCATATCCACCCTATGGCTACTGTAACAACAATGGGGTGATGGAGATTATTCCTGAAGAAGCAGATGTTGTAAAAGAAATCTTTAGTAAAACACTTATGGGGTTTAGCACTCATAGTATTTCAGCTGATTTGAACAGTAGAAATATACAAACGAAACGAAAGAAAAAATGGTCAGCAGGAACTATCAACGGAATTATAAAAAATGAAAAGTATACCGGGGATGCCATATTTCAAAAGACATATACAAAAGATGATTTCACTAGAAAACACAATAAGGGAGAAGTCGATAGTTATTTGGTTGAAAATCACCATGAGGCAATTATTTCCAAGGAAACCTATAAAAAAGCTAATGAGATTTTAGAACAAAGACGATTAGAAAAAGGAAATAAAGCCAAAGGAGAATCTGCCAATCGTTATGCCATGTCAGGCAAAATAATATGTGGAGAATGTAAGGGAACTTTTAAAAGGCGTACGCATACAAAAGCAAAAGGTAGAAAGTACATCGCTTGGTGCTGTGGTAGGCATATTGAGGATAAAGAACAATGCAGCATGAAGTATGTTGAAGAAGAAGCGATTAAACATGCTTTTATTATGATGATGAACAAGTTGATATTTGGACGTGACTATTTATTGAATCCACTAAAAAAGCAATTAGCAAAACTTAACAGTCGTTCTATCGACAAGCAATTAGAAGCATTACAGGAAAAAATAGTTGAAAAACAAATCAAGTTAGAAGAAACAGAAAAACTATTTTATGGGGAATACTTAGATTTTAAATCATACTCTAGAATTAAGAATCAGCTATTATCGGATCAAGAAAGATTGAATGCACAAAGTAATCATTTGTTGAGTAATGATTACAATAAAAAGAAGTCAAAAATGTATTTAGATAAGCTTATAGAGTTTGTCCAAAAATCATGCTATCTTGCAGAGTTTGACGATGTAGTATTTTCTGAGTTTATAGAAAACATTGAAGTTATAAACCGTACTAAGGTTAAGTTTATTTTGAAATGTGGCTTAGCTCTAGAAGAAAGGTTGGATTAGAATGAAACACTTACCAAAAGGATACAAGATTGAAAATGGGAAAATTATCGTCAGCAAAGAAGAAGCATTAAAAATACAGTCTTTATTTGAAAAATATCTTGAGGGTTTTAATTTAGTAAAAGCAGCAGAGACTGTAGGTATAAAAGGAAGTCACGGAACCATCAGCAGAATACTTGAGAACGAAAAATACATCGGTGCTTTGAACTACCCACCAATTATTTCAAAAGAAATATTTGAAAAGGTTCAAACAAGACGAAGCGAAATCGCAAAAAAACTAGGAAGAGATAATTTCAAGGAAAAAGTCAAAGATAGAAAAATCTCGCTGGATTTTATAATTGAGGCAAAAGATAGAGAGTTTGATGATCCCTACGAGGAATCATCTTACAAATATAGTTTAATAAAGATTGGAGGGATATAAATTGGTAGAAAAACGTGTCGTTACTGTCATTCCAGCATCAACAAATCATAATGTTGGACTAACAAATAACAAAGTCATAAAGAAGAAAGTAGCAGCCTATTGTAGGGTTAGTACAGATAGTGAAGAACAGGCATCCAGTTATGATGCCCAAGTGGAGTTTTATACTAACTATATCAATAGTAGAAATGACTGGGAGTTTGCAGGAATTTTTGCAGATGACGGCATTAGTGGAACAAACACTAAAAAGAGGGTTGAATTTAATCGTATGATTCAATCGTGTAAAGACGGTAAAATCAATATGATTATTACTAAATCCATCAGTCGGTTTGCAAGAAATACATTAGACTGTCTAAAATATATACGTGAATTAAAAGAATACAATGTCCCCGTTTATTTTGAAAAAGAGAACATCAACACAATGGATTCTAAGGGAGAAGTGTTACTAACCATTATGGCCTCATTAGCACAACAAGAATCAGAATCTATTAGTAAGAATGTTAGAATGGGTATTCAGTATCGATATCAAAAAGGTGAGGTTAGAGTAAACCATAGCCGATTCTTAGGATATACCAAAGATGAAAACAAGAACTTAGTTATTGATCATGCTGAGGCAGAAGTAGTCAAACGAATCTTCAAGGAGTATTTAGAAGGAAAAAGCCTAAACAAAATCGCTAAAGATTTGATGAAAGATAATATTTTGACTGCAGCTAATAAACCAACTTGGCGAGGTGAAAGCATTAGAAAGATATTATTAAATGAAAAGTATATGGGAGATGCTTTACTACAGAAAACTTGCACAGTTGATGTGCTAAATAAAAAGCGAGTAGTAAACAATGGATTAGCACCACAATATTATGTAGAAAATAGTCATGAAGCAATTATATCCAAGGAGATGTTCCAAAGAGTTCAACAAGAATTAAAAAGAAGATCAAAGCTACATGAACAGCAGAAAATTAGTAGAACGGCATACAATAGTAAATATGCCTTATCTAGCATTTTGGAATGCGAAAAATGTGGGAATTACCTTAGAAGAGTTGAACATAACTCAAAAGGGAAACACTATGTTAGATGGCGATGCAAAACTAGAATTACAGAGGGGATTTGTAAGTGCAACTCAGAATCTATTTCTGAAAAAGAACTTCAAAATCATATTATACGAGTGATAAATAGAATGTTAGGTAATAGAGTGAATATGTTAGAATCCTTAAAAAATGATATTGAGGAAGTTATAGTATTGGATAGTGGAAGTCTTTCTGGAATAGAAAAAAGAATCAAAGATTTACAGCGAGAGTTGGAGTCTTGCATCAATCAGAATACAAACTATGAGCATATCATATTAGAGATAGATGAATTATTAAGTATAAAAAATAACACTCAAATACAGAACAACGAACAGGAGAATTTTCAAAATAGGTTATCTGAAATTAATGATTTCATAGAATCACAGTCAACTTTAATAGATGAATTTGATGAAGATATTGTACGGAAAATTATTACCAAAGTTGTAGTAGGAGACAAGAGCATAGAGGTAGTATTCAAATCAGGACAATCAATGAAAGTAAAAAGGTTAATAGATTAAGTGTTTTGTACTTAGTGCAAGACACTTTTTTTATTTCTTGGTAGAATATATATAAAGAAATAGTTAATCTAATACTGTCGACAGATTTATCTGAACTCCAAAAATGACTTGTAAAGTAAGATATACGCTCGTTTCACGTTGAGACGGTAGTATTGATGTCAAGGGTTGATAAGTAAAGGATAATCACGGTTTTTGTTTTGAGGGAAGTAATCCAAGATTGATGGAAAGCCGATTGCCCACTGATAGATTTATTGATGTGGTGAGTTGATAAGATCATTGGCAAGATAATGGTAGCTTGGCGATACTAACAAGGTAAGGTACAGGTCAACCATAAGCGATTTATGGGCTACACCAAAGATGAAGACGGAAATTTAATTATTGTCTCCGAAGAAGCTGAGATTATTAAACGCATCTACCGAGAATACCTTGAAGGTCAGAGTCTAGTGGGTATTGGTCGAGGTCTTGAGAAGGATGGTATTTTAACAGCAGCGGGAAAACCAAGATGGCGACCAGAATCAGTTAAAAAAATCCTCCAAAATGAAAAATACATCGGAGATGCCCTCTTACAAAAGACTGTTACTGTAGATTTTCTTACCAAGAACCGAGTTAAGAACGAAGGTTATGTTCCGCAGTATTATGTTGAAAATAGTCATGAATCGATTATTCCCAAAGAATTATTCCTACAAGTTCAGGAGGAAATTCATCGAAGAAGCAATATCTACACAGGAGCAAGCAAGAACAAACGAATTTATAGTAGCAAGTACGCTTTAAGTGCCATTACCTTCTGTGGAGATTGTGGCGATATTTATAGGAGAACCTATTGGAATATTCATGGCAGAAAAGAATTTGTCTGGCGATGCATGACTAGAATCGAGAAAGGTCCTTAAGTTTGTAAGAACCGAACCGTAAAAGAAGATAAGCTCTAGGGTACTGTAATGACCGCAATTAATAAGCTACTTGCAGGTGGCAACAACATGATAAAGACACTGGAAGAAAATATTCATGCGGTGATTGGTGAAACGACAGAATACCAAATTTCAGAGATTAACAACTTACTGGAGGAAAAGCAAAAAGAACTAATCAAGTTGGCTAACAAGGGTCAAGACTATGAATGCCTGGCAGATGAGATTGATGAGCTACGAGATAAGCGACAGACTCTTTTAGTAGAAGATGCATCCCTCAGTGGCGAGAACGAGTGAATCGATGAGTTGATTGAATTTATTCGCAAGAACAAATTCCGCACCTTAGAATATGATGATAAGCTTGTAAGGAAGATAATCCAGAATGTTACAGTCTACGAAGATAACTTCATCATAACTTTCAAATCTGGCATTGAAATGGAAATATGTAAATGTTGTGATATATGAAGATAAACTCACGTTAAATTCAAATCAAAAGTCAGAATTGATATAGAGTTGTAATCTTTAGAAAGAAAGCAGAAAAATTATATTGGATTTTCGAAGATAATATGATACAATAAAATTATTTGGAGGTGGAAGAATGTATAACTTTTCTTGCTAACTATATGATGCATAATAAGATATTTAAAGAAACGGCTATAGAACCGTTTGTTTTGTTATGCAAATTGCAAGAAAGTTAAGTATTCGACACTCAATAATACATTACAGTAACCTTATGTTTAACAAAAGGTAATAATAGTATTTGTTTTTGAGCCGTAAGAATTTACTTTCTTGCGGCTTTTAATATTGGTAAAAGAAAGGAACATAAACGTGATAGACAATGATACTATGTCATTCATGACAAAATCCATGCAGAGTTGGATAACATTATAGAGTAATTAATGCCGAAAACCGACTTTGCTTATAAAATTTTTATAATGTAAAGGAGAAAGAAATATATGTCCTTAATAAATGTTTCAAATCTAACTTTTTCATATGAAGGAAGTTATGACAATATTTTTGAAAATGTAAGTTTTCAGATAGATACAGATTGGAAACTCGGTTTTATTGGAAGAAACGGACGCGGTAAAACTACTTTCTTAAATTTACTGCTTGGCAAATATGCGTATTCCGGCAATATAAGTTCTACAGTTAAGTTTGAGTATTTTCCTTATGATGTGGAAGATAAGAGTCTATATACAATTGAAGTAATGAAGAGTATTTGTACGGAATGTATGGATTGGGAGATTTTTCGTGAAATATCATTGCTTGATGTTCAAGAAGATGCTTTATATCGTCCGTTTAATACACTATCAAATGGTGAGCAAACAAAGGTCCTTCTTGCAGCTTTATTCCTTACAGCGAGTTGTTTCCTGCTTATTGATGAACCTACAAACCATCTTGACATCGATGCACGTAATGTAGTGCAAAACTATTTGAAACGCAAGAAGGGGTTTATTTTGGTATCTCATGATAGAAGCTTACTTGATCAATGTGTTGACCATATACTATCTATCAATAAAACGAATATCGAAATCCAAAAGGGAAATTTTACTTCTTGGTGGGAGAACAAAACGTTACAAGATAAATTTGAACTGGCAGAAAACAAGAAACTCCTTAAAGAAATAGGAAGGTTGTCTTATGCAGCAAAACGTAGTTCAAACTGGTCAAATAAAGTAGAAAAAAGTAAATATGGAACAACAAATTCTGGTTCAAAACTGGATAAGGGTTATGTTGGACATAAGGCTGCAAAAGCGATGAAACGTGCCAAAAATATTGAGTCAAGACATCAGGAAGCTGTTTCACAAAAATCAGAACTGCTCCACAACATTGAACAATATGACGACTTAAAAATTTCGCCACTTGAATTTCACAAAGAGTGGCTAATAGAAGCGAATGATTTATCATTGTCTTATGGAGATAAAGAAGTATGCAGTAATCTTAATTTCAGAGTCAATATTGGTGATAGAGTTGCCATTATCGGAAAAAATGGGAGTGGTAAGTCTAGTATCCTAAAATTGATTAATGGAGATGATATTAAATTTACCGGAAATTTTATGTTAGCAAGTGGACTAAAAATTTCTTATATTTCGCAAGATACTTCATATTTAAAAGGTAATCTATCTGAATTTGCCTATAATAATAAGATCGATGAAACTCTATTTAAAACGATTCTTCGTAAACTGGATTTTAATAGAGATCAGTTTGATAAGAACATGGAGGATTTTAGTGCTGGTCAGAAAAAGAAAGTACTAATTGCTAAAAGCCTTTGTGAAAGTGCACATTTGTATATATGGGATGAGCCATTGAACTATATTGATATTTTTTCACGTATCCAAATTGAAAAAATGATTTTGGAATATTGTCCTACACTATTGTTTGTGGAGCATGATGATGCTTTTTGCAATAATATTTGTACGAAAAATATTAATTTATATTTGTAGAGATTTTGAGTTGCCACAATAACTAAAAGATATTTACATGAAAGGGTGAAGAAATGTTAAAACAAAAAGAATTAATTGCAAACGTTAAGAATCTTACTGAGTCAGATGAACGAATTACAGCTTGTATGATGTATGGATCGTTTACCAAAGGAGAAGGTGACCAATACTCTGATATAGAGTTCTATATATTTTTGAAAGATAGTATAACCTCGAGCTTTGATTCATCCAACTGGTTGTTTGATGTAGCTCCGTACTTGATGCTTTATAAAAATGAGTACGGAACAGAGGTAGTTATTTTTGATAATCTTATACGTGGGGAATTTCATTTCCTTTCTGAAAAAGATATGAACATAATCCCCTCGTTTAAAGATTCAGGTTATATTCCTGATACGAAGGCTATGCTTATTTACGATGAAACAGGGCAATTAGAAAATTATTTATCAGAGATAAGTGGTGCAAGACCAAATAGACTTACTGAAGAAAATGCTAATTTTTTGTTGTGTAATTTCTCTAATCTATGGTTGATGGGAATCAACGTTCTAAAAAGAGGAGAATATGCTCGTTCATTAGAACTCTTATCAAAACTTCAAAAAAATACACTACAACTTATACGTATGGCAGAAAAAAATGCTGATAATTGGCTAAACATGAGTAAAAACCTTGAAGAAGAAATTAGCCTTGAAAATTATAAAAAATTTGCAAAGACCACTGCTCGATTAGATAAGGTAGAATTATTTGAAGCCTATAAAAATTCTTTGCTGTTAGTTATGGATTTGCAAAGTCACCTTATTGAACAATATAACTTAAAAATTACACATGACATTTTAGAAAGATTGTTGAATTACATTAGTGAATAGGAGAGTAACGTTATTTACAGTATTGGGTACTGAAAATTAACAGCATACCTCAGTTTTTCAAAAAACAGCGAAGCCTATGGATATGTTTCCGTCTACCGATAGCCCCAAAAACGCAGTGGATATGTTTCCGAGAACGGACATACTCTAATGACATTCATTCTGTCCTCTCGAGCCACGTGGAGTGCGTAGTGTTGCTACAACGAAGCAACGGGTAAAAATCCTTTATTTTAAGCACTTTTTCAAGCATTTTGTCTTTATTGAAAAGAGTGATTTTGACATAAAAAAGGTTCAAAAAAAGTACATTGATGTGAACGTCTGTTTGGATGTCGACTGCGTAGACAAAAAATAGATACGTCATAAAATATAATAGTTCAGCGAGAACATTTTAATAAGTGTTCTCGTTTTTTTATTTTCAGGAGGTAATCATGCAAAAGTTTGAACAATCATCACGCCAAATGGTGATGTGTCATCTCGTGGCTATTTTAGGAGTTGATATTGAGAAAGCAACTCATCTGGTTGATGAATTAGAACAAGTAGGTTTAATCCGATTTGATGAATTTGGAAATATTGGAGTTTTAGTCTTGGAGGGACAATCATGAAACGAATTACCGCTAATCAATATCAGACATCAGAACGTTATTATAAACTCCCTAAAATTTTGTTTGAGAGTGAACGTTATAAGGATATGAAGCTGGAGGTTAAGGTAGCCTACGCGGTTTTAAAAGATAGGTTGGAGCTGTCTTTGAGTAAGGGCTGGATTGATGAGGATGGAGCAATTTACTTGATTTATTCCAATTCAAATCTGATGACACTATTAGGCTGTTCAAAGTCAAAACTACTCTCTATCAAGAAAACCTTACGTGACTATGGCTTAATTGATGAAGTCCAACAGTCCTCTAGTGAAAAAGGTCGAATGGCAAATAAAATTTACTTGGGGGAATTAGAACATGAAACTACCCCAGTCTTACATACAGGGCTAGTGTTAAAAAAACACTAGGGGAGTCTCAAAGAAAGACGGGGCCGGTCTTAAATTCAGTCCCTAGTGAGACTGAAGGAAGTGAGACTAAATATAGTGAAACTAAAGGGAGTGATTTCCTTATTGAGGATGAGGAGGAAAGGCAGCTAGTAGATGAGAAACAAGAAGAAAACTTTACTTCAAAAGTCGATGGCGTGACCAAGTACGATCGAGACTATATTTGGGGTTTGGTTCATGACCAGTTAAGACAGACAGGTCTATCTCAGTCGGCTAGTGACTATGCCATGCTCTATTTTAGTGACCGTTATCAGTATGCTTTGGAACATATGCGATTTGCTCGGTCAGCGGAAGTAATAGCTGAATACGTATTTAATGGTGTGCTGTCAGAGTGGACCAAGCAACTGAGACGACAAGAAGTAAAGGGAGGTGAATAAGGTGATTTGGTGGATACTAGGTGGAATCTATCTGATTTCTATCATCATTTTGACTGTTGAAATCATCCGTGCACCAGAAATGGATGATCATATATAAGCAAGAGTTTTACATGTGTAAGGCTCTTTTTTAGTTGGAAAGAGAGGAAAAATGAAATTTTTAGATTTATTTGCTGGGATAGGCGGTTTTAGGCTAGGGATGGAATCACAGGGG